>JAJTBE010000035.1 GCA_021287065.1 Bacillota bacterium | reverse complement strand
TCAATACCCCGAAACTCTTTATTAGCAAAAGCAACAGCATTCCCATCAACCATCAGAATTACACTCCAGGCATGAAATATTAATAAAAGCTCGTTCGTGACAAAGCGAAAAAATTCCTTGAAAAATGTATATAAAGATCAGACCATGGGGGGGGGTAGGACCGACCGGGGACCGTGGAGTTTGGGGACCGTCAGAGGGAACCACGCTTTTTTAAAAAAGTGAGGTTTCCCTCCGAACCTCCCTCCTTGAAAAACAAGAGTATTAGATCCGGGATTTGAGTGGTTTTTACTAATTCAGCACTCAATACAAATCAACCGGAATAAAAAAATCCGCGGGTGCTGATACAGCCGCGGATATTCGGGGTTTAGACAGGTTATGCTCAGTACACCTGTACACCATTTACATAAACTTTTCCTGAACCGCTTATGGTTCCATTGTTGGTAAGGCTCGTCAGATATGAATCTCCCGTTACTTCCCAGGTGCTGCCCGAATCTATGGTAAGTTTTGCAGTGCAGCTTATCTTATCCGTATTCACAGAGCCTTTGAAATTTGAATTAGTCAGAGTCAGATCGATGGAGCTTGAGCTATCGCAGATTATGATTTTACCCTCAAGAGTCTGATTTTCCGCTGTGAAGGTAACATTGCCGCCCAATGTCCCCCAACTGCTGTTGACATTGTCGATATAGGTAGAAGCGGTTGAAGCTTTACCGGCGAGAAGGAGCATATCGGAGCTATTTTTGATAGTAGCGCCAACAAGCTTGATAACCGCATCGGTATCACAGACAAAGAATGCGGGACCTGAGGAGAAGCCATTGGTCAGAGTGCCGCCGGTCATTGAGAAGTTACCGGTTCCTGTGCTTGAGTCGCCTGACATACTCTGATAAATCATTACGCCCCATTTTTTCACACCGGAAATTGATGTATTTGTGAGAGTGATGGAATTTTTACCTTCAATTACTGCTGCTTCCGAGCCTGTGGCTGAGAGAGTGCAATCCTTTACCACAAAGGTTCCTGTGCAGTAAATACCGGGTGAACCGCTGCCTGCTGTTGTGCCTGTGCAGTTTGTGGCGTTAATTTTAGGTGCGGTTGCTCCGTTGTAGCGGTCTGTTGCGAGGGCTGCGCAGGAGTCGCCTTTTGTTGTTATAACCGAGTTGGTTACATTCACTGTTCCGCCATAGGTTGCATCAACGCCGCGGGCATTATTGCCGCCTGTTGTATTAATTGTTACATGGTCCAGATTGACAACTGCGCCCTGTCCAAAGGCAAATGCGCCGTTTGATCCCACAGAAGTGGTGGTGATTGTGCAGTTTGTCATTGTAAGGGTTGTGGTGGAATTTGTTTCGGTATAATTATCGGATGAGCTTGATGATGAAGCGAGGACGCCTGCGTTGAATCCATAGAAACCGCTGTTTTCAGCAGATGCAGTATCGCCGCTCTTTGTTGCTTTTGAATTTGTCAGAGTGAGGCTTCCACCGGGAGCCACTTTTATCGCATTTGTATCGGCTGTTGTTGATGTATATTCCGTCTTTGTTTCTGTGGCTCCTGAATTGGCTGATGAATATGTTCCGCCAGAAGCGAGGGTTATTGAGCTATAATCGGTTTCGTCGCCCTGATCACCACTGGGAGTAACAGTGGCCGTAGGAGTTGCTGTTGCGGTTGAAGTGGGAGTAACTGTTGCTGTGGCAGTGGAAGTAGGTGATACTGTTGCAGTTGAAGTCGCCGTGGGCGATGTTGTGGAATCGGTTGTTGTGCCTCCGTCACTGCCCCCTCCGCAGCCGGACCAGGCACAGGCAATAATCAGAATTACCGTAAAAAGCGTCCATTGGAAAATCCTCGTTTTAGAATTCGCTACCTTCACAGATGTTTTCATGTTTATTTCTCCTTTCAAAATTATGGCAATGATACTATTATATATATTTTCCGGAATATGTAAAGAAGCGTTAAAAACCAGATTATCCTCATAACGACAAGGTTCAGGCACGCTTCTTTACATTCACAGGCACATTGTAAAAGGTTATTTACATAAGTAATGCCAAGCATATTCCTTAATTAACATTCCTTTACATTTCCAAAAGAACTACTCCTTTTGGTTATAACGATTCATTTTCAATTATCCCAATAACACTGGCATAAAAAAATAACACAGATAAAACACTCATTAGTTCTTCTGTGTTATCATTTCTTAAAACAGCATATAAAAACAAGTGGAAATAAATCAGGAGTTCCGCAGAAATCCGATTAGTTATTCGAACCAGATCCTTCGTTCATTAATGACTTTTTCACTCAGAAACCGCAGACAGATTGATCTGAACGAAACAAAATAATGATAATGGCGAAACTCCTGTTATTATCAGCAATGAATCAGACTGTTAAAGCCCGCCCTCAAGCAATATGGCGGAGCACTGAGAACAGGTTTTTCTCTCTCTGGGGTTTGAAGTGCCGCATTTAATGCAGTTAACCCTGCCTACACGGTCTCCGGCTTCAGCCATCAGTCTGGAAGGCACTTCGAGAGCTTTCAGGGATTCCCTGAGAACGGCATCTGCCTGTTCAAGAACATCAGGGTTTCTTGTATCAAGAAACTGCTCATAAAGGAGAAGGGAATCTTTTACAGGTTCGATTGCATCAGCCATCTGGTTGGCAAGACGCATCATTTCTTCCCGCTCATCATAATTGAAATAATCTTTCCACGAGGTATCCGTCTGTGAATTATCATCGTTGATGAAGCTATACACCTGTTCTTCCATGGCAGCCAGCTTTTCCCTGAAAATGTCGAAAGCGCTGAGCATCACATTTTCGATTATTCTGCCGCTGCGGAAATCTATGGAAGCCTGAATGAGACAGTTGGCTTCAGGTATAAATGTGTGAGAACTCATAAAAAACTTTGCGAGAAGTTCGAGATTGAATCCGTTTGCCCTGATATAGAACTCATCGAGTTTTGCTATTTCCTGTCTCAGAAGATCGTTATTTTTCTGCTTTGAAGCTTCTGTGACGGCATCAAGAACAATAATAGCGTCCCGGTATATTTCGAGTAGGCTGGTAATTTCCGGAGAATCATCGGTCTGTGCCTTACGCTCGAGGTAACCGATATTTCTGTTGAAGCCTTCTTTTTCTGTCTGCACGGCAGCTTCCAGTTTTTCATAACCTTCTGATTTGTATTCGATTGGTTTGAGACAATCCAGAATCAGATTGAGTTTGGGAAATTTTGTGGGACCTCTGAGAATCATGGCTTTTTCCGCAAAAGCACTCAGAACTGAATCGAGAGCTGATGAACACTGTTCAATTCTGCCCGCCATACAAATAACATTGTTGCGGTCGTTTTTCATTACAAATTCTTTAAGAAGATCGAAGGTTTCAAGATATGAGTCGAAAGCCTGGGCAATCATTTCAACGTCAAGGGTGGTAACATCAGCAAGAGCTTTATTAATGCAGAGCCGGTCCACGGTCTGGTTGGTTTCGTTCTGAAGTTCGATAAGTTCGGTTCTGAATGATTCCAGTTTACCCATAAAGGTAAACATATCAAGTTTTCCATCAATGAAATTGTTTACTGCATCAAGGAGCAGAAAGTTTTCGTTTTTGTTTTCCGTTTTCGCATCTATCATGGGATTGCCTCCTGTTTTTTACCGTTCGCTTTATTTTACGCCATTTTTAAAGATAAAGAGGGGCCGGTATGAACCGCCAACCCCTCTTTATTATTTATCTTTACAATTTACATATACATGCCGTTTTACGAAGGGATTGAATCACTCCGCCTGTTGCCATTGAATATACAATTCAGTAACAATAACAGTATCAGTAATTGCAGTCAGTTTATGCCAGTCAGATAATTTCAGCATTCGTCAGGACAGTTGTCAGGAAGCAGCTGTCATCTTGGAATTGTAGCCTGTGCTTGAGCCGAATAATTTGCTGAGACTTGTAACATTGAAGTTTGAATCCTGATTGTAAACATCCTTAAAGACGCTTGAGCCGTTGAGAGTGTTTCCAAAGTAGGCTGTTTCACCGTCTGAAACTGAATTATCAAGGGATTTTGTCTGATAAGGATTGTTTGTTACATTGGTAACTGAGTTATTGGAATTATTGATCTGGATTCCGGTTTTGCCGTCAATGATTTCCATATTTTCAACAGTTCCCTGAGCACCGGAGGCGTGCATCGAAACTTTTGTTCCGTCGCCGAGTACGATGGTTCTGTCTTTGCCTGTCCAGTCGCCAACATTCTCACCATTGAGTTTCTGATGGGGGTCGCCCCATGTTTCCACTGTATTCTGACCATTGGGATCGGTGATTGTGATGGTTGTTTTATCCACATTGATTGTATATCCGCCGGTTGTTTTGTAGGTGATAGGTTTGCCTTCGGATTCCTGACTGAGTTGACCGCTGCTGCCCATAGGAATCTGGCCCTTGGCGCCTGACATATAGCCGGTGTCGAACATACTGGAAAGGCCGTTGCTGTACATTCCTGACAAACCGCTATTGCCGTAGAGTCCTGAAAGACCGCTGTTGCCGTAGAGTCCTGAAAGTCCGCTGTTGCCATAGAGGCTGGAAAGACTGTTGTTGCCGTAGAGGCTCGACATGTTATTTCCATAAAGGCTGCCCAGCGATGATGACGAACTGGAGCTGCTCATGCTCGACATAAGGCTCATCATCTGCATCATCATCTGCATCATATACATTGAGCTTGACTGCGAGTTAAACATGCTGAACATAGGATTCGACATACTTGTCGAACCGGTCATTGAACTCAGACCGGAGGAACCGAGTGATACATTGAAGGAAAGATTCATTGATGATCCGAGGCCAGTGTTTGTGTAGCCTGAATACATCGACTGATATGGATTGTTAATAAAACCTATCATTCTTAACACCTCATCATATTAGAATTTCTTATTAACAAATATATCACCAATATGTATTTTATGTAAATATCATGCCTGTAAAGGTTTCTTTACACATAAAAAAGAATACCTTTACAGTGAAATATAATACTTTTATGGGTTATCTTTCTGCATAATGGAGTAAACTCAGAATTTTCTCATATCACACTAACATTATATTACCTACAACATATATCTGCCTGCAATCTGCGACCATAATATTTCCGTACTCTTTTCCGGATAATCTTCAGGGTAAAGCAAGCAAGCGGGAGCTTATTTCTTCAGCAAAATAAAAAGGCGGGAAATCAAACCCGCCTTTGAGAATCATATAAGAACAGTATAAAGAACATTTTCCGTAAAAATCAGCAAAATTTTATACTGTTTTTACAGAAAACCACATCAGCTTATAACCTGCAAAATTTCTACAAGCAGAAATCATAAGCCGCCTTCGAGGAGAACTGCAGAGCACTGGGAGCAGGTTTTTCTCTCTTTCGGATTGAGAGTTCCGCATTTAATACACTGAACCTTGCCTACCTTTTCACCGGCTTCAGCCATCTGGCGGGCTGGTTCTTCAAGCGCCCTGAGGGATTCTTTCAGAGCTTCATCTCCTTTTTTCAGTAGATCAGGGTTTAGCTCATCAATAAATCTTTCGTAATAAACGAGAGAATCTTTAATCGGCTCAAGGGCTTCCGACATTTTGGCGGTGAAGCCTGCCATTTCTTCCCGTTCATCATCGGAGAAATATTCTTTCCAGGAGTTGTCTTCCCCGTTTTCCTCACTCTCACTGGTAAAGCTTATAATCTGTTCTTCAATGGAAGCAAGTTTTTCCCTGAAAACATCATAAGTTTCGAGAAGAACGGTTTCGATAACTCTGCCTTCCCGATAATCAATGGATGCGGCAATCAGGCAGTTGGCTTCAGGCAGGAAGGTGTGGGAGCCGGCAAGGAATTTCATAAGAAGTTCCATATTCAAGCCATTGGCTCTTATATAGAAACCGTCAAGTTTCTCAATTTCCTGCTGAATAACGGGGACATTTTTTTCCTGTGATGCAGTATCAACAGCTTCAAGCACTTTTATAGCTTCTCTGTATGTTTCAAGGAGAGCTTCAATTTCCGGGAGTTTGTCGCTCTGCGCTTTCTTTTCGAGAAATTCAATATTGCTGAGGAATGATTCCTTTTCGGCGGTCACAGCAGCGCTGAGTCTCTCAAAGCCTTCGTTTCTTACTTCTATTTGTTTACAACAGTCAATAATATGGTTAAGTTTTGCAAACTTTGTGGGACCTCTGAGAATCAGTGCTTTTTCCGCAAATGCATTTACCGCTGCATCAAGTGCCGAGGAGCACTGTGATATTCTTGATCCCATAAGGATTATATTATTAAAATCATTACTCAGAACAAACTCTTTAAGCATATCAAAGGTTTCGTAGTATGCGTCAAAAGCCTGATTTATCTGTTCAACTTCCATTACGGAAGCTTCTGCCAATGCTGCGTTGGCACAGAGATGGTCCATAGTTTCGGAAGTCTGTATCTGAAACTGGCTAAGAGCTTCCCTGAACTGTTCAATTTTTGCAATAAAACTGAACATATCGATTTTTCTGGCAACATAATCGTTTACTGTATCTAATAAAAGAAAGTTTTCTGTGGTATTTTCAGCCATTATTTACCTCCCAAGTATTGATTTTTCCTATTCTGTTAGTGATTCTCCGTTTCCGATAAATGCCCTTTGAAAAACAGGCAATAAAAAAGAGGTTGGTAAAAACCAACCTCCTGATTGTTCAGTAATTATGCTTTAACCATTTCCTGACCGAAGCCTTTGCTGTAGCCGAACACTTTGTTGAGTGAGGTTACATTGAAGTCTCTGTCCTGATTGTAAACATCTTTGAATACGCTCTTGCCGCCAAATGAATTTCCGAAGTATGCGGTCTGTCCGTCGGCTTCGGAGCGCTCCAGTGCTCTGGTCTGATAGCCGTTGTTGTTGACGCTTGAGATGGTATTGTCTTTGTTGTTGATTGCGATAGCAGTATTTTTGTCGTAAATGTTCATATTTTCGACGACAC
This sequence comes from Bacillota bacterium, assembly GCA_021287065.1. Lineage (GTDB taxonomy): Bacteria > Vulcanimicrobiota > JAJTBE01 > JAJTBE01 > JAJTBE01 > JAJTBE01. The sequence goes on along the minus strand of JAJTBE010000035.1, from coordinate 57,485 downwards.
CGTTTGCACCCTGAGCGTGCATAGAGATCTTGGTTCCATCGCCGAGGACGATGCTGCGGTCTTTGCCTGTCCAGTCTCCGACATCCTGACCGTTAAGTTTCTGGTGAGGATCGCCCCAGGTTGTAACAGTGTTTTTACCGGTGGGATCAGTGATATTGATAGTATCTTTGTTAACTGATACCTGATATCCGCCTGAAGTTGTGTAGGAAATCGGCTTGCCGGCTGCTTCCTGCTGAAGCTGTCCGCCGCCCTGTGCAGGTACCTGTCCCTTTGCACCGGTCATATAACCCATACCAAACATTCCGTTCATTCCATTGTTTGCACCGGCGTATGCAAATGAGCTGCCCATGTTACCCATATTGGACATCATACCCATCATTCCCATCATGCCCATCATACCCATCATGCTGGACTGCATATTGAACATGTTGAACATAGGATTGGACATCATGGTTGAGCCCATCATTCCCATTCCGGTTGTTCCCATTCCCATATTGAATGAAAGATTCATTGACATACCGCTGCCCATACCGCTGGTATATCCGGCATACATTGTCTGATAAGGACTACTGACAAAACCTATCATGTTAACACCTCGCAAAGTAATGTTTTTCTCATTTGCAAATATATCACTACTAAATGGAAAAAGTTAAGATCATGGAGAAAAAATTTCTTTACATTTCTCCCAATTCCTGCTTATTTACTTACAAATCCTTTACATATACTAATAAATACTAACCTTATGCATTTACCTTGTTTTTACTATTTTTATATCTTCCGGCAAAGATTGATTGCAGGAAATTCACTTTTTCAATATAAGAATTGAATATTATCAGCAAAGAACGGAGAGAAATATGTCAAAACACCTTGCAGTCATTAACCGCGAGCAGTGTATCGGATGTTTTTCCTGCATGTTTGCCTGTTCAAGAACTTTCCATCAGGCTGTAACCACTGAAAAATCAGCCATGAGGGTAAGAATCTACAGTGGAACCGAAGGAGCTTTTTCCATCAGAACCTGTAAAGGATGTGCAGATCCAGACTGTGCAGGCGCCTGTCCCACTCAGGCTCTTGTTCCCAGGGAAGGCGGAGGGGTTAAACTCATTGAGGAAAAATGCATACATTGTTCAAAATGCGTAAAAGCCTGTATCATAGCAAGCCTGCAATGGGACAGGGAAAACAGGGTTCCGATTCCGTGCAGACATTGCGGAATATGCGTAAAATACTGCCCCAATGAAGTAATCGGCATGATCGAAGAATAGCCTGTAAAGGTAGAAAAGAAGGTTTTTTATGCACAGAAAAATTCTCGAAATTGATCTGACAACACAGCAATACCGTACCTATAAAGATGATGATCTTTTCAATGAATATCTGGGAGGCACGGGAGCAGCAACGGAAATTCTCACCCGTATATGCAAACCTGAAGTAGATCCCTTTTCACCGGACAACCCGATTATTTTTGCAAACGGGCCATTCTCAAACATGTTTCCCGTAGCAACAAAGACCGCTGCCCTTTTTAAATCCCCGCACACCGGGGAACTCGGCGAATCCCATGCAGGCGGAAGACTTGCCATGGCTATGTACAACGCCGGAATCAACATTATGGTTATAAAGGGAAAATCGGCATATCCGGTTCTTTTATCCATAGAAAACGACAAAGTTAGTTTTCATAAAGCTAATACCCTCTGGGGAAAATCAGCTCTGGCAACATACAGAATTCTGCAGGAGTTTGAAAAGAATAAATCAGGAAAAGCAAGCATAGTCAGAATCGGTCCCGCCGGAGAGAGGCTTTCCACCTACGCATGCGCCACTGTTGACAACCAGCGCCACTTCGGAAGGCTGGGCCTTGGTGCCGTAATGGGTTCGAAAAACCTCAAAGCTTTTATTGTAAGAGGCGATCAATACGAAAAAATCACAAACCTCAAACAGTATAAAGCGGTGTATGATAAAATTTACAAAGCAGTGGTTGAGTCGGACCAGATGAAAAAATATCATGATATGGGGACTGCTGAAAATATTCTCCCTCTTAACATGATGGGTGGACTTCCCACAAGAAATTTCACACAGGGATTTTTTGAAAGTGCAGAGGAGATTTCCGGAGAAACTTTTGCAGTAAAAACCCTTGTTCAGAAAATCGCCTGCGCCCACTGCCAATGCGGATGCATACACTTATCCAGTCTCAGGGAGCAGTTCGGTCAGGACCATTCGTACAAAACATTCCAGATTTCGTACGACTACGAACTTATATATGCAATGGGATCAAACCTGTCGATTAATTCCACGGATAAAATTCTCAGACTTCTCCACATTGCGGAAAAGCAGGGCTGGGATGTAATGAGCCTCGGCGTTACCCTTGCCTGGCTCACTGAGGCATATATCCATGGACTGCTGACAAAAGAACATACGGACGGTCTTGATATTCATTTTGGAGATGGCGATACATATATCGAAATACTCAGAAGAATGACAAAAAGCCACAATGAATTATACAGGGATCTTGAAAAAGGTGCTTCATGGTGTGCTGAAAAATACGGCGGAAGCCAGTTTGCACTGACATTCGGAAAGAATGAAGCTCCGGGATATATGACCGGTGAGAACGCATTCACCGACTGGCTTCTCGGAGTGAGGCACTCCCACCTTGACGGAGCGGGTTATTCTGTGGATCAGGCACTTTTCCAGAAAGCCCTGACTGTGGAAGAACAGGTAAAAAAACTTGTGGATGAAAGCGTTTACAGAATGCTCTCAAACTCACTGGTTATATGCCTGTTTGCAAGGAAAGTATATGATATGGAAACCATCCTTGAAGGCCTCGAAGCAGTTGGTGAAAAACGGGATCCCCAGTGGATAACAGACTTTACCTGGAAAGTATTCCGCAAGAAATATGAATTCAAAAAAGCCTGCGGACTTGATTTTGATAAACTCACCATTCCGGAAAAACTTTATCATGTAACATCAGCCACAGGAAAGACAAACAGGGAAAGAATAAAGGAGCGGATAGAAATATTCCGCAAACTTACAGGAGTCTGACATAGTCAATGCACCTGAAGTAACAGATTGAATTTGATTCTGGCCGCGGGGATAATCCTGCGGCTTTTTTCATTGAATATCAGAACAGATATCATTCCTGAATTTCTGACGGGGGCAATGCCCATGAATTAAGGCATGGATTAGTCTGATCGATCACGAGTATTGGAGCGGTTTGCCCAGCTCCCGGAGTAAACTTTTTGAAAAAAGTTTCCTCGCGCCCACCCTGCGGGCAGGCACCCGCCATCCCAAAACTTTTGAATCGGGGGACCGTGGGGATTTTGGACCGTCAGAGGGAACCACGCTTTTTTAAAAAAGCGAGGTTGCCCTCCGAACCTCCCTCCTTGAAAAACAAGAGTATGGGAGGAGTGAATTTTTGCTAATTCAGTAGAATTGGGTGTTGGGGACCTTCAGAGGAGACCATGCTTTTTTGGAAAAGCGAGGTTACCCTCCGAACCTCCCTCATAGAAAAACAAGAGTATTGGGTTAGGATTGGAGTAAATTTTGTTAATTCAGTTGCATTGCTGACAGTGGAGGTTTTCTGCAGGTTCATTGGCTCCGGGTGTTGTCTTATATCCCGGAAAAACCGGACTAATCAATAAGCTGCAGTTCCCTGAGCTGGGAAATGAATTCGTCGGTGTCGGAAGCTGCGGTTTTTTCATCTGTTTCGAATTCGTCTTTAATAAAAAGAGCTATTTCAGCATGTGTTCTTTCACCATTGCACAGATCCCATATTCTGGCTCCAACCTGATTGAGAACATGAATTTGTCCGCTTTCAGAATCGTAAAGTATGGATTCATCATCAGCGTCAGTTAAAGTAAGATTCTGTTTTTTTATGGGTTTTTCCATTTATTAACTCTCCGGTATTTTTTGTATTTGCGGCTGGTTGGGGAATTTGTAGTATCTCAGACGGATTCCTGACAGAAACCCCAGTTTCTGTATTCACCGATTTCGGAGAAACCTGATTTTTTGAGAATACGGATAAGTTTTCTGTCGTATTCCGGCAGCGCAATGCTTATACTCTTCAGATTTCTGACGGCAGGCATTTCAACATGCATTTCAGCAGGTTTTTCCACGGATCCTTCAGTTTCGGTTTTTTGTTCCGTTTCCGGTATTTTATACTGAGATTTGGAATTAAACAAGGTTCTGTATAGCAATTCGGATATTATTTCCACGCTGCCGGTTCTTCCTGAGGAAGAAGCTCTGAGAACCTGAATATCACCGTCTCCTGTGCATAGCAGGACGCCGACGCACACATTGTCGCTTCCGAATACTACCGTTGAAAGATCGGGATCAAAAGAAGGCTTTTCCGGATATTCTTCCCCAAAAAGAAAATACCGGTAATAATCCCTGAAGAGGGAATTTTTATTTTGTCTGCCCTCAAAAAGCTTTTCCGCAAACAAATCAGGAGACATACTCAGAAAATCAAGCACAATGTTTTTATGTTCATCATCAAAATACGAATAAAAAGAGAGGTTTTCAAGAAGGCGTCCATCCACCATTTCAGGGTAAAGGTAAGATTTTTTCTCTCTTTTGAGCCTGATGAAGAACATTTCGAAAAAGTCATAAAATGAAAGATTCTGCATTATGTCTTCATTTGAAGCTGTTGATTCCCTGCAGTCGGCCACAATATAACCGGCTCCTGCAGACAGCATTTTTTTTGCAACAAAATCAAGAAGGGTGTATGAAGCTATTTTTCTATCGGATATTTCCGATGAAATATAGACAAAATCGATGCTGCTGCTTCCAAACAGGCAGAATCCGGCAGGCTTTTTACTTTCTCTGTGAACAAGAACAGCTTTGCCGTATTTTTCATCAGAAAGTAAATAATAGAGATGCCATCTGAGTTTCCGGGCATGCTCCTCTCCTGATTTTTCGGAAGCTTCCTTTAAAACCAGTGGAATCAGTGTTTCAATATCTTTTCCGCCATCCTGAACAAACCAGACATCTTTAATCATTTTGAAATTTTTCCGAAATCAGTTATTCTTAGGGCAACGGGAGGATTGTCAAAAATACCTTCTACAAGCACTCTGTCGCCTTTTTCGATTTGTGAAAGAGCTACTTTTCTGCCTTTTTTCACAAAAAGAGTATTTTTCAGAATTTTGATTGTCACTTTCTTTTCTCTTGAAAAGACAACCAGACTCTGATTATCAATCGATACCACATCCCCAAAGGCGAGAATCGTTACAGCGCCTTTTATATCGCCTTCATTGACTATATCCTGAAAAATGGTGTTTATGCCTATTACATTGAGCACCATACGGGCTTCTGATCTTTTTTCCCTTCTCTCCTCACCGAAAATAAGAACCTCATAACCGTTGAAATCTGCTGGGGTTTTAATTCTGGGCGTGGCAGGAATCCATCTGGTCAGTCCTGAGAAACCCACAGTGGCGGTTACTCCCTGACCTGTGGAAATTTTAATTGTTTTAAGCGACATGTCAATTCCGCTGACTTTTCCCCTGCCGAGAAGGGGACCGAATCTTTCCCTGAATTTGCGGATTACAAAAGTGCCACTGTTCATAACCTCCACAGCGGAAGGTGTTTCAGGCCTGTCTTCCTCATAACCGGGCCATCTGCAGCTAACCGCAACTTTTGTGCCGGGCCTCAAATCCACAATATGTCCGGGAAAATTATCGAAAAATACTCCGGTTGTTTCCGAGATTTTCAGCTGCTGATTTTTCTGATCAAAAGTCCGGAGGCTTAAAATTCCGGATGCTGCCTTAACAGAAAGAACTTCACCGGTAATAAGTTTTTCAGTCTGAACAAGATTATTTTTTACGGCAAAGGCACGGTCTTCCCATATCTCCTTAGCGACAGGAGTAACTGAGGATGGATTATCCGTAAAGACATAAATTATGTCATTTTTTCTGAATTCACCCGGCTTTGATTTAAAATCGGCGGGAAGAGGCCTGCTTTTTCTGAAAAACTTTGTACCGTCGTTAAATCTCACTTCTTTTTTCTGTTTTCCGGTTGTAACATAGATAACCTTACCGGAAAGATCAATTCCGGTTATTTTGGAGGCAAAACCTTTTTCGCCTGCAAACACACCCAAAGAAGAAGATAAAACAAAGATAACGGCGCAAAACAGATGTTTTAATATCCGCACACAGGATGAAGTAAAAATATGTCGGAAAATTGACTGCATAAGAACTTCAGACTCCTCCATATCAGAGATAGTCGCCAAAACGTTTTCTCGATTCCATCAGTTCTCTCAGGAACGGGAACACCGACAGTTCTTTCTTAACTCTCTGAAAAACGCGCTGCTGTCTGGAACGGGGGGCTGTTGCGTCATTGGATAGAAAATCTTCTGCCAGATCAACAGCCATTTGAGGATAGACACCGAAAAATTCAGGATAATGATCGGTAAACCATGGATTACGGTTGAATTTACGCATATCATCCATAGTGAAGCTTGACACAATTCTTTCCGAGTATTTGCTTAGAGTCCGCTTCGAATAATCGCCTTTTCTTTTGGCTTCTATGGCGGTTTCTGCTGCAAAGAGAGCGGAGAGTGTAGCCATAACCGAACCTATGGGATATGTGTTTGAATTGAGAAAACCGGCAGCGTCGCCTACAATCATAGCGCCGTTACAATAAAGATTTCTCATAAAATCGAAGCCGATTTCCGGTATGATGTAGGTGGAAAGCGCTCTTGTCCTGCCGCCTTCTATCATTCGCTGGACAATGGGATGGTTTTTCAGGTTCATCAAAAATCTGAGCGGTGCATTTCTAACCTGACCTTTGAGGGAGCGGGCGTTAAAAACCGCTCCGATCATTATGGAATCTATGCCTGTAGTAAGAAAGGCGGAGCCCACATTTCCCTCTATCACATGTCCGTAAAAATTTATGCTGACCCCTTCCCTGCCCTTGAGCATAAATCTGGATTCTATGATTTCCGGCGGAACGGTCAGGCTTTCTGCAATACCAAGGATATAGCTGTCCGGCGGATATTCCGGATGATCGCCGGTCTGGGGCACGAGCTTTGAGTTACCTCCTGCAGCAACTATCACAATGTCGGAGAACATTTCTCTTCCGTCTGCTGTTCTTACTCCGACCACATTTTCATTTTCAACAATAAGTTCTTTTATGGTTAGCCGGTTAAAAAACTTCCCGCCGGCTGCTTCAACCTGGGAGGCAAGCCACGGATCAAAACGATCCCGCCTGACACTCCACAGATCGTTATGGGGGGATTCATTATATTTCTGACTTTCAAACTCAAATGAAGCGGCACTTTCTCCGTTGAGGCAGCAAAATCTGCGCCTTCTGATAAATCTTTCAAGAGGTGCATTTTCTTCCAAATCAGGTATTATCTGCCTTAAAACACCGGAATACAGAAGGTTACCCATAACAATTTTTGAGCCGAGAAATTCACCCCGCTCAATTAACCCCACCTTCAGCCCGCTTCTGGCTGTAATCAGGGCAGCAGTGCTTCCTGCATAACCTGCTCCGACAACAAGAATATCAAATCTGTCTTCCTGGCTCAAAGCAAACCTCCCCGAAAAATAAATAACAACTCAACATGTGATATTTTTTACAAAACGCCTTTTCCCTGCTAAATCCACCACAGAATAAATTTGAAGACAATTTTCCGTTATAAAAACTGCTTTAAAAGGCATTAAACAGGACAAAATCAGTTCACTGCAGGCAGGAATATATCAGGATCTGGGTAAAACAAAAGTGAGTTTCAGTAAGACATCATAAACACTATCTTTGAGTATGGGGATAAAACGGTATTCATAATCTGTTTTATCCAAGGAGGAAAAGAGGAAAAATGGAACAGAATATTCTTCCCGCACAGGGGAACACAAGCTATGCGCAGGCTCTGGAGATTGCCATCGAAAGAGAAATCAAGGCGAGATTCATGTATAAATCCATTGCAAAACATGCCACTTCTTCACACATGAAAACAAAACTCGAATTTCTTGCGGAAGAAGAACAGGATCACAGAGAAAACCTTGAAGATCTCTACAAAAAGATAACCGGCACACCGAAAGATTTTGAATCTGCAATTATTTTCCCTGATGAAGCTGATGCTGCCAATTATGCCCAGCTTGAAATCACCGAGATAATAGCCGTCGCAATTGAAAAGGAAGAAGAAGCCAATAAGTTTTATACCGAAATGGCTGAAAAAGCAGATGAAGGTGCACTGAAAGACCTTTTCAGTTATCTTGCCGAAGAGGAACTGACCCACAAAAGAATGATGCAGCTTGAACTGAAGCTCTATACCGGAGCAACACCTCTTTCGAGACCGGTTGAAACCATTCCCGGTGTTTACCGCGACTGGTGGTAAACCCAAATTGGAATTATAATGTAAAAGGTTAACGGATGATGATATCGAAAGATGTTTCATCCGTTTTTAACTTCCGGAGGATAAATTGGAACTTAATACAAGAATTTTAACAACAAGCCAACTTAATGATTTTTCAATAAAAAACGCAGATGCCGTATATCTCGGAGATCCCTTTTCACCATCATACCCGGGTAACCTCTGCTATGAAAAACATAATCTGAAAGAGGCTGTGGCAAAAATAGTAAGCCAGGGCAAAAAAGCTTATATTTCAACTTTTTCTGTTCCGAGAAATTCAGATCTTCCGGCTATAGAAGAACAATTAAAATATATAAAGGCGGAAATCCCTGAGATATCTGCTATTGAAGTGCATAATACGGGAGTTCTGCAGGCTGTGAATGAAATATTGCCTTCCATGCCCGTTCATATGGGATGTCTGTCCAATATCTACACCGACTCCACAGTCCATCTTCTTAAATCCTTCGGGGTTGAGAGGGTTGTTCCTAATCCTGAACTTTCACTGGAAGAAATGGAACTAATAGGAAAAAATTGCCGGATTGAAGTGCAGATACTTATTCACGGAAGACTCGTTCTGGGAATATCAGAAGAATGCCCCGTAAAATGGTGGCTTGACTCTCAGAAACCCGGACAGTCTGTAATAGATGACTTCTGCAGCAAGCCCGTCAATCTGGATTCCGACAAAATGCAGCTTACTGTAAGGGGCAGAACCACACTCAGCGGAAAAGATGTCTGTATGCTCGAGCATATACCGGAGCTGGCTGAAAAAGGTTTCACCCATCTTCATATAGATTCTTCGGTTATGTCATCGGAGCAATTCAACCATACTCTTGAAATTTACAGAAAAGCTGTTACTCTATGGATAGAAACCAGCGATAAAAATAAATACAGAGATTTTTCGAAACATCACATAAACGAATTTTTATCTATGAACCCAACAGGACTGTGCAACGGCTATTATTTCAGAACATCAGGCTCGGAGTATGTTCCTGCAGGGTAAGTTTATGAGCTAATTTTTTTGGGGGATGAAAATGAAAAAACATACGGTTTTAATAATCATTTCATTTACTCTGATTACTGCCGCCACAATCTGGCTTTTTCACAGGGAATTGGTTTTCAGCACTTATTGCCATTGTTTTAATCAGGTAAGCTATAAGATAAGGAATCAGCAGACTTCACAGAAATCCTTTAAATTTTACGCCGAGGCAGGGGCTTATCTGGGAGAACTGATGACCAAATATCAAAAACATTTCGAACCTGTAATTTTTGAATATCTCAGAAGCTCAAATGAAGAAAAAGCAATGCATGCATATAATATCCTCGCCGAGGGAAACACTATACCGGATTACTAATATATTGAACTTTACGAAAAAACTGCCGGCTATAACGCAAAGGTAAGAATCTTAAACCTTATGCCCCAGTCAGATGCATCCGTAAAATTTCTTATTGATAAACTTAACGATACAAAAACGGAACAGGGACTGAGAGAAATGATGGCAGCAAGACTTTCGGATTTTCAGAGGCCTGAAGCTACGGCATTTTTTGAAAAACACCTGACGGATCCGAATAAGGGTGTAAAAATCTACGCTATGAGTTATCTTGCAAGACTGTCATACAAAACTTACAGAACCAGAATAAAGGAAATGATGAAAGATCCCGACTCTGATGTCAGTCAGGCTGCTGAAAATACAATAGATATGTTCGATCAGATGGCCGAAAATCCGGATGCAAAAGACGGAATCAATGAAAATGATCCATATAAAATAATAAAAGGCATGCCGGGAAGTCAGGAAGAAAACGAAAAATAAAAAACTGCCGGTAATTTTCATACAGACAGTTTTTTCAACCAGTTTAACAAATTTTGAGTTTAGATTTTGGTTTTTTCCCTCGGATTGGTGGCATTGCCTTTTGAGTCCCTAACTTCAAAGTGGAGGTGTGGACCTGTGCTGTGGCCTGTGCTTCCAACATTTCCGATTACCGAACCGGCTCCAACCTGCTGACCGACTTTGACATCACCGAACTTTGAGAGATGGCCGTATCTTGAGGAAGTTCCGTCTGCGTGTTTCACTTCCATCCAGTTGCCATAACCTTTCGGATCATAATCCATTCTTGAAATTACACCATCAGCATAGGATTTAACCGGTGTCCCTGTGGGAGCTGCAATATCAATACCTTTGTGCATTCTGCCCCATCTGGGTCCGAATTCGGATGTAACTCTTCCGCCATCGACAGGTCTTACTGTATTGCCATTAAAAGGCTGTACATTTCCGGCAGCAGCGACATCTTTAGTGGGGGTTGCGCCGCTCTTCATAGCCTGACCTGCAATACTGTTGTAGTGTTTGCCCACTTTTGAATGCCAGTTGGGATCTGTGGCCCATCCGGCTTTGTTGACGGCAGCCAGCTGTGCGGCAAGAGGCGCATCGGGGCTTGAGCCGCCTTTTCTTCTGAGGTTGTTGAAGGTCTTGGCTCCTGAACGGATCTGGTTTTCCATTCCGTCAAAAGGTGTTTTTCCATTGGGATTATTATCATAAGCTCCAACACCCAGCATTTTGTTTACACCAACGCCGAGTTTGCCATGGTTTGTTTCATGCTGTGAAATAGCAAGAAGCGCCATCGGATCCACATTATACTGTTTGCCGTATTTAACAAACATTTCACCGGCTCCGTGGCCCGCTGCAGGTGATCCTCTTTCGGCGAGATAGTTGTCTATCCATTTCGCCATATCAGGATCTCCGCCTTTGAATCCGAGCTGCTGGGGCTGGCCTACTCCGCCGACTCCGGCATTGAAATTTCCGCCGTTATTGCCGACACCACCGGCATTAAATCCGCCATGATGGCCGCCGCCGGGTATCATACCAACGGGAGAACCATATCCGCCGCCGGGCATTCCCATGCCGCCCATTCCGGGCATACCCATGCCACCCATTCCAGGCATTCCCATACCCATAGGTGATCCAAAGCCGCCCATGCCGGGCATTCCCATGCCGCCCATTCCAGGCATTCCCATGCCACCCATACCGGGCATTCCCATACCGGGCATCATTCCTGTATTCATGCCCATTTGCTGCTGCATCATCTGCATCATCATCATCATAAGCTGCATCATCATCTGCATCATCTGCTGGTTCTGCATACCCTGCATGCCCTGCATTCCCTGCATACCGGGAATCATACCCATGCCATTATTCATACCGCAGCTTGGCATACCCATTCCGCCGTTTAGTAGCGGATGGTTAAATCCGGACATTCCGCCGGAAAATGCATCTCTTGAAAAATTGCAGGCATCTGAGCCCATATTGCCCATTCCGGCAAAGGCTCCCACTCCACCGATACCTGCAAAAGCTCCCATCTGCATGCCGTTTCCAATTCCCATGGAACCGCCAAACAAACTGCTTCCTATCCCCATTCCGAGGCTCATCCCGAAAGATCCCTGAATGCCCATCTGGAACATGATAATTCCTCCTAATCAAAAGCATTGTGTTATTTTTATTATATGAACTAAAATAGTATTAAACAACTATAAAATTGTTACAAAAGGATTAACATGAGTTACAAATGTTAAAAAACTATTAAAAAATTGTTAACAAATAGGACAAAAAAAGAAGCTCCGTTTTTCGAACGAAGCTTCCGTATATTTTCAGTTTTATTACCGTCTTAGCTGGTAGTAGACACCTGAGCTTGTGCTCTTTGGTCTTTCACTGATAACCTGATGGCCCTGCCTGTCATTGTTAGAACCGATTGTGGAAGTGCCGCCGGCTTTTGACACCAATTCCGTATGGCCCCTGCTGTGGTTGATCCAGACATCGCCGGGTCTCGCCTGTTCCGGCGGGACTCTGACATATCCCTGTTTAATCAGTGACTGTTCGAGATCTCTTACACCAACATGATGTCCTTTAAGCCTGCCTGTTGATTCAAGAGCTGAACTTACAAAGTCGGCACAGTTGTTAGTCTGTCCGCCTGCAGCGGTAAAGTGGGGCATCTGACCCTTTATTCGCCATGATTCCTGACCTCTGAACTGACGTGCCAGATCAACGGCAGCCTGTCCTGAACCGGGTGAAGCCTGTGAACCGAATGCTGAGTACGGGCTTGTATTTCCTACATTATATCCGCCATGATTGCCTCCGGGGAGCATTCCAACCGGTGAACCATAGCCGCCGCCGGGCATTCCCATGCCCATGCCGCCCATACCAGGCATACCCATTCCCATGCCGGGCATTCCCATACCCATAGGTGAGCCAAATCCGCCCATACCGGGCATTCCCATGCCACCCATGCCGGGCATACCCATTCCGCCCATACCAGGCATTCCCATGCCGCCCATCATTCCGTTATTCATTCCCTGCTGCTGCATCATCTGCATCATCATCATCATGAGCTGCATCATCATCTGCATCATCTGCTGATTCTGCATACCCTGCATGCCCTGCATTCCCTGCATACCGGGAACCATACCCATACCGTTGTTCATACCGCAGTTCGGCATTCCCATACCGCCGTTGAGCAGAGGATGGTTGAACCCTGACATGCCGCCAGAGAAAGCGTCCCGGGAGAAACTGCATCCATCGGAGCCAAATGCACCGGCAAAGGCTCCCATACTGCCTATTCCGGCAAAAGCGCCTGTCTGCATTCCACCGGAGATGCCCATTGAACTGCCTCCGAAAAGGCCGTTTCCTATTCCAAGGCTGAATCCCATTCCAAAGGATCCCTGAATACCCATCTGGAACATGATATGCCCTCCAATCATAAGGAAAATCTGTTGATTTTATTATATTTGCTAATGCCTTTGTGATCAATCAAAAAATTGTAACAATTTTATTGACAAAACAGTTTCATGTTAACAAAGGGTTAAAAAATTGTTAACATTTATTCCAATCCATTGGATTCTGCTGAACCTCAACCCTGTCCCGTCCGCATTCCTTTGCTTTTAGCAGCAGCATGTCCGCCATTTTAATCAGTTCATTCTGATCCTTGATTCTCGAATCGGGATAAAAAGCCAGACCCATACTCAGACAGATTTTAAGAGAATCCAGAATGGAATTTTTCGCATGTTCTATTTCACCGTTTTCGATTTGTCCCACTATCTCAAAAATATCAAGATTGAAATGATTCTTCATTATTGATATTTTAACACTCCGGTTATTTTCATCAGTAAGGTTGATAATAGCCATAAAGCGCTTGTAAGTTTCATCAATATCAAGAAGATTATTCTCCCTGACTTCCGCACCAAAAGGGATTTCCTTAACAAGACGGCTCATTTTTCCCGCATACTGAAGTGCGTCCTCGAGTGTTGTATTCGGAAGAATTATGGCAAATTCCTCACCGCCGTATCGGGCAATATGGTCCACTTCCCTGCTGTTTTCACGCAGTGTATGGGCTACCTCCCTGAGAACAAGGTCCCCTGTCTGATGGCCATAGATATCATTAAAAACCTTAAAATGATCGATATCCGCAAAAATCACCGAGAGAGGAGTTCCATATCTGGAGCTGCGTTTAAATTCCATCGGAAGCAGATTTTCCTTAAAGTGGGTATGGTTGGCAAGCTGGGTAAGCCCATCGGTAAGGGAAAGATAGTGAAGTCTTCTGTGGCTCAGGGTGTTGGAAATATAAGTTTCAACATGAGGAGCGATTGATTCGAGGATTCTTCTGTCGAGAGATGAAAAACCGCCTTCGTTACCTATAAAATCGGTAGCAATAACGCTGCCCGCTTCATCTCTTTTATTGAGAACCACAATGGCGCCGGTAACATTTTTTCTGATTTTATCGCCTGCAAGATAAGTTTCCGTAAGGGGAACAACAATCAGAGTATAAATCGTCTCTTCTAAATCCTCAATCTTTAAATCCATAGAATCGGATTTGAAAGTTACTTCGTTTTCGATAATCGAACTGCCCCCAAATAATGCTCTGCTGACCAGACCTGTCAGGGGTCTTGATGTATAAGTAATTTTTTCAGGCTGAATACTGTGTTTTCCCGAATCTCTGAAAGCGTAGGGGATAATTCGGGAATCTTCACGGACCAGTATCCCCGCATAAGAACCACCGATTGTTTCCGTAATTGCGTCGAGAACGGAAGACATCCTTGCAGGCTGCCCCTCTATGGTTTCTCCATCCTCACCGTCGGCGAGTTCCAGATGGGCGGAGCCTATAACCTGCTGAATTTTCATAACGCCCTGTTCAAAATATGCAAGCTTTGCCTCATGCAACGCCCTGCATACAGCACCTGCAAGCCTTTTCAGCTCACTGACCTGTTTTGGATTAAGAATTTTGCCCTGCTGGAAAGCTTCCCTGTTTCTACCTCCATGAATCAGGCCAAGGAGTTCTTTTTCTCCCGTCCCTCTGTCCCTGTAAAGGGGAAAAGTGCCATGAACCCAGACATCAAGTTCGAGAGACAACTGCCATAGAGGTTCCTCGGTCATAATATCATTGACAATCCAGGGTTCTGTGTTGTTTAACGCATAATCTCTTGTATTTCCAAGTGCTCCATGTCTGCAGAGCTTCTCCAGATCTTCCTGACCAAAGCCGCCTTTTGAATATCGTTTTATTACTCTTCTTAATTCGGGATCAATTATGGCAATATCAAACCGGGAGAACTCAAATTCCTTTTTAACAAGATGGGAAATGTGATCCATTGTGTCGTTGATGGATCTGGGCGAGGAATATAGCTCCCTTTCGATGCGGACAAGAACCGATTCCCTGTTAATCTCTCCGCGTAAAAGAGACAACCCGCCTTCTATGGATTCTATAACCGAGCATAGGCTGTTATTTTCCCGTGGCACATGTTCTTTGATTTTGTCGAGATTTTGCTGAATATTATCGAGAAATTCCTGCATAGTTAATTACCTAATCCAATTCTGACATATGAATTGCCCGGCAACTTCTTTATATACCCCTTCAGTTCAAGCCCAGTAAGCAATGATGATACTTTAAACGATGGAAGCCCGCTGTTTTGAATAACCATTTCCGCCAGTATTCCATCCCCTGTTATAAGTTCAAGAATTTTTTGTTCCTCATTATTCAGAGTTTCCTTTTTCGTCGTGATACTCTTTTTCTTTTCAAGTTTTATCCCAAATTCTTCGAGAATATCTTCCACACAGGTGGCAGGCCGGGCGCCGTCTTTCAGGAGCAGGTTGCATCCAGCTGATTTCGGATTGGCGATACTGCCTGGCACGGAAAAAACTTCCCTGTTGTAGTCGGCGGCGAGCCTTGCAGTGATCATGGCGCCTGATTTAACGGGAGCTTCCACAACAAGACACCCCATCGATAAACCTGCAATAATCCTGTTCCTTGCAGGAAATCTCCATTTGTCAGGTTTGGTTCCCGGTGGAAATTCAGTTATAACCGCACCGTTTTTTTCAATCTGCTCACGAAGTTTACGATGTTCCGACGGATAAGTGATGTCTGAGCCGTTAGCCATAACCGCAATGGTTCTGCCACCTGCCCGGAGGGTCTCTATATGGGCGGCGGCATCAATTCCCCTTGCAAGCCCGCTGACCACAGTGATTCCGTATGAAGCCAGTTCCCTTGCAAACCCGACGGCTGATGAAATTCCATAGGAAGTGGGTGTTCTTGTTCCCACAATGGCAACGGATAATGTATCTTCCTGAATTATTTCACCATTAATATAAAGAACCGGCGGCGGATCCGGCATATATTTCAGGGGTTTCGGATAATTATCGATTAAAAGGGTAACCACTGAGATATTGAGTTTTTGTATTTGTTCGAGATCTTTTTTTACCTTGTCAAAATCCTTAAACCGCAGAATTGACTCAGCCAGCGCCCAGGAATTCTGCCTGCTTCCGATGCAGGAGGCAATAGTCTTGACATCCGATGCAAACAAAGCGACGGGATCCTTAAAATAATCCAGAAGCTTTTTAATATCGGATGGCTTAATCGAGCTGATATATGTAAGGGCCAAAGTGCGGATCAGCCCGTTCACCGCTTCGTCTGCTGCCATTAAATACTACTCCAGGTAGAATTCGGTCTTGCCGATGAGAAGGTTGTCGCCTTTATTGAATGCTCTTTTGTCGGAAATTCTGTGCTGATTAATCCATGTTCCGTTGGAGCTTCCTATATCTTCAACCCAAATCTGACCCTTATCATGGAAAATCCGTGCGTGGGATCTGGAGGCGGAAGCATCCCATGAAAGTATAAGATCCCCAGCTTCCCTGCCGATGGTTATACTATCGGGCATAATCATATCAACCTTACCGTCTCTGGATTTCAGCTTAATTCTGCCTGGTTCAACCCCTGTCAGTTCTCCGGGAAGCATATCTACAGGAGTGAGGACAGTCATAGCACCGGGAGCGACAACAGGCTCCTGAAGATTGATACTGGTGGGCTGGGAAGGCGTTTCCGCAGTCCCGTAAACAGGAGGTGCCGGCATTGGAGGCATAGGAGGAATCATATCCTGAACGAGGTGTTTTGCAAGAGGTTCGTTTCTTCTGGCAAGACCCAGTCTTTTTGTCAATTCCTGATAACCGGGATATGCCTGAGAAACTTTCTGGATATATGAAGTGCCTTCTGCAACTCTTCCGGATCCCTTTGCCACTTCGCCAAGAAGCATTTTTATATCTGCAAGAAGATAAGGGTCCACATTGTCGGATTCCAGGGATTTCTGAAGGATACCCTCTGCAAGGCTCAGATTTTTCTTAAACATAAATGATTTTACAAGAAACTGAACTGTGAGAATCTGCATATTGTCTGCAGGAACCAGTTCTTTCAGCAATTCGATAAGTTTGTCGTCCCACAAAGCTTCGTAATAAAGGGCGGCAAGGAAAAAAGTAAGTTCAGGACTGCTGGGCATAACCGAAAGAATCTGTTCAAGCGTGGCTATGGCTGAAGGCAGCTTATTACCGTCTCTCTGGGAAATAGCCAGCAGAAGATTGAGAGCGAGAATATCAGGATAAAATGTAAAGGAAACACAATCGGTGATGCATATGGTAAGCCTGAATGATGGAATAAATTTACGGATTTTTGTTCCGAGACCCGTAGGGAGGAGCCTGCATTTGGAGAAAGCCTCTTCTGCACGCAGAAATTTCCTCTGAGTGAGGTAAATTGCTCCCTGCAGAAAATAACAATCGGTATATTGGGGATCTGCAGTAAGGGCTTCAGAGAGACTGACAAGGGCAGAATCAAAGTCGCCATAAATCAGAGCGAAGCAGGCATTAACAAACGATCGGTCTGCCGGGGAACGAATCATTTTTTTGACAAAGCCGGCTACGAGCTGATTCTGGTTAATGGATTCGTAGTATTCCATTCTGGGGATAAGGTCGCCAAAGGCAGGCAGAATATGGCGCTGATAGTACAAACCCGTTGCACGGTTTTCCATATCTTCCCTTTCATCCCCCCGGATGCCTTTTGAAATGGATGTAACGCCTTTGGCAGCCATTTTGCCTACGATATCAAGGCCTGTTTTCAGAGTTTCAACATAATCTTTCTTGCCCATACAATCACCTTCCAACAAATCATGTCGGTATAAGTTCTTTACGGTATCTTGTTTTCCTTCCATAATGACTTTCATAAGGACTTTCATAAGGTCCCTTAACTACAATGCCAATGAATCAGCAAAATTTCATCCGTTTCCCAATCCCCAATACTCTTGTTTTTCAAGGAGGGAGGTTCGGAGGAAAACCTCGCTTTTCCAAAAAGCGTGGGCTCTTCTGATGGTCCCCAACTCCCCACGGTCCCTGGTCGGTCCCCAATTCCAAAAGTTTTGGGATGACGGGTGCCTGCCCGCAGGGTGGGCGCTAGGAAACTTTTTTCAAAAAAGTTTTCTCCGGGAGTTGGGCAAACCGACACAACCATCGTGAGCGATCAGACAAATCCACGCCTTAATCAAGTGGCATTACCATTAACTACCCATCCTTCCCGATTATCCTGTGAAGGGAAAAGAAACCGGATGTTTAAAAATAAATATAATAAGTAAGAAACTAAACCGGAGAGTTCCCAATGAACGCAATTATAGTGGGTTGTGGCAGAACAGGCTCGCTGCTTGCCCAGACCCTGGAAGATGAAGGACATGAAGTAACTGTAATCGATCGAAGCGCTGATTCCTTTGTCAGGCTCAACGGCTTCAAAGGCAACAGAATAATGGGCAACGGCGCCGATGTGGAAATTCTGAAGCAAGCCGGGATCGAAAGCACCGATCTGTTTGCTTCTGTCACAGAAAAAGACAACACTAACCTTATGTCCGCCCAGATAGCCAAAGGCATATTCGGCGTAAAACGGGTTGCATGCCGTGTTTACGACGCAAGGCTCGCCACCATCTATGCTGATCTTGGTCTTGATACGGTGAGCATTACAACTATTGGCGCAAGAATGCTCGGCAATATACTTCTGGGTTCCAGAATTATCAAACGCTTTCAGCTTGGAGACGGTTCCGGAGTGGCACTTGAAATCAAACTTGGCGATAATATGGACGGTAAGCCGGTTTCCACCCTCAACATACCGGGCGAATTCAAGCCTGCAGCAATAATGAGGGGATTAAAAGTAATAATCCCTGATGATAGTTTTATAATTAAAACCGACGACCATATTTTCGGTGTAGCAATGACAAACAAAATCAAGACCCTTGAAACCCTTGTCTGTCCGGCTAAATGCGGGGAAAGCACCAGCTGTCTAAACGCTGAAATCAAAGGAGATCTTTAATGTTCATAATTATTGCCGGCGGCGGCCGGGTAGGATACTACCTTCTGAAGGAACTCCTGGACAGAGCTCAGGAAGTGATACTCATAGAGCGGGACAAAGACCGCGCCAAGAGCATAATAAGTGAATTCGGAAATCTTGTGATAATAGGCGACGCCTGCGATCCAAGAATTCTCGAAAAGGCGGGAATACGCAGGGCTGATATGATTATTGCCAATACCGGCGAAGATGAAGATAATTTTGTAATATGCCAGATAGCAAGAAAGAAATTCCGCGTTCCCAATTCAGTAGCAAGAGTCAATAACCCCCAGAATGATGAAATATTCAAGAAGCTGGGAATCGACTCAACAGTCAGTGCAACCGAGAGTATTCTTTCAGTAGTCGAGAAAAAATTCGGACATGGAGGAAATCTCATACCAATTTTCCAGGACGGAAAGATGGAAATCCTCCAGACCCGTATAACAAGAAATACGGCAGTATTCGGAAGCAAACTTCAGGATCTGGAGCTGCCCGAAAAGTGTGTTATTTCTGCCATAATAAGGAGCGGTGAACTCGTTCAGCCATCCCCCGACTTCGAGTTCAAAGCCAACGATACCATAATCATAGCATCAAGTCTTCCCGGAATAGAGAAACTGAAATTGATTTTTGCCACCAAAGGATAAATTCAGTTAAATAACTCCCCGAAAATTTTATTCAGATATTCAACCGGCTCAGCTCCCTTTGGAAATTTGTTGAAGTAGAGCAGGTCGAGGGCGATATTTTCCATAATTTTAATTTTTCTTTTACCAACAGGCCTGAAGACATCTCTTTCCCTTAAAAACGACCGGAATACAGGTTTAAGACTTACCAGAAAATTTTCTCTTGATTTTACTCTGCCTTCCAGTATTTCCGATCTGATCACCCTGAAATCATTATGATCCATTATTTTCCCCTCCGCTTTTTCAATCTTATTTAATAATAAGCAAAGCAGCCCATAAAAAAATCGATCCTTAGGCTGAGATTTACATGGATACTCCGACAGAATTTTATGTCGGATCCGCCAAAAAATGGTCAATATTTTTCATTTTTCTTGTTATTTTATATTTTTATGTATTTTTTTCAATACAAAAGCTATCTTTTTACGGTCAGATTTTCTGATAGAAGCTTTTTTGAAGAAATTATTTAAATCTGCATCGCCGGTTAAATAACCCCGCTTCCCTCTGTGATCAAATTCCGGGAAAACAGGACCAATGGCGGGGATTTCCGTAATTCGGCGGTCCATGGTGTTTTATTACCGCGCATTCGGGAGTTTTCGTGCACAGGTTTGCAGCGTGGGCGGACCTGCGGGTCCGCGTCGGGGTTGCAGAGATTGTGTAAAAACTAACCCGATCGACGTAGCACAGGTCTTTACAGGCTGCGCCAAAACTAAGATTTTTCACTAAGCTGACACAATATATTGTTTTGAACTTTGCAGCATTTCCAATATATTGTATGCCTGCAACAGAAATTTGGAGTTTTGTCTCAGCCTGTTCAGACCTGCTTTGCAGGCGTATTTCACTATGATACATACAATATATAACACCAAACATCTCAGTTATGCCCCAGACAGCAAGGCTGAACAGGCTGCGCCAAAACTAAATTTTTTCATTAAGCTGACACAATATATTGTATTGAATTTTGCAGCACTTCCAATATATTGTATGCCTGCAACAGAAATTTGGAGTTTTGTCTCGGCCTGTGAAGCCTTGCGCTACTTGTTTTTACGCAATCTCTGGAAAGCCCTCCTACGATCGTTAGCCGGGTTTGTGGTTATCAGGGTTGCTGGCAGTTGGCGATTGGTTTGGGGGGACGGGGGGCAGGCGGGATGATATAGTAATCCCATTAAATCGGTCATTAAGTCAAGTATCAGGCAAGTTTCCTGAAAGTGTGTATTTGTGGCTGATTAACTGGAAAAACTATCGCATATTATCCCCCTCGGAGTTCCAACAGGAATCCCTTAAAATAAAAAAACCCGCTGAATGTTTATTCTGCAGGTTTTGTAAATGCCGAGGGTCGGAGTTGAACCAACGACACGCGGATTTTCAGTCCGCTGCTCTACCAACTGAGCTACCTCGGCCCGGAATATAAAAAACGGGGGCGACGGGATTCGAACCCGCGATCTTCGGCGTGACAGGCCGACGTCCTAAACCGCTAGACCACGCCTCCGTTTGAAGAATCTCTACTTTCGTAAAGACTTTTGCCGTGTTTACGACGGGTATGACTTTTCAATCAAAAACCCCATCATTTACTGACGGGGCCAATTAAATGCCGAGGGTCGGAGTTGAACCAACGACACGCGGATTTTCAGTCCGCTGCTCTACCAACTGAGCTACCTCGGCTCGGGATATTAAAAAACGGGGGCGACGGGATTCGAACCCGCGATCTTCGGCGTGACAGGCCGACGTCCTAAACCGCTAGACCACGCCTCCGTTTAAACCTAAGGCACATTGACTCGCCTTCTCAGGCGCCGCAGAAGCGACGCTTTTGTGCGCCTCTTTTCAGTGGGCGAAACAGGACTCGAACCTGTGACCTCCTACATGTGAAGCAGGCGCTCTACCGACTGAGCCATTCGCCCTCGAGCAGGTTTATTATAACAGAATTGATTTTTTTGTCAAGCATTTGCTTCAGAATTTTTCAAAAAACCAATTTTATTCTTCTTCCGGTTCACTTGCCTGAAAAACATCAGAATCAAGCTCCTGCTCTTCTCCTGCTGCTTCTTCGGTTTCTTCTTCCTCAGTTGAGTGATAGCTGCCTGAAACACTTTCGGTTGTGTGGTGTTCTGATCCGCCCGGCTTTTCAATTTCTTTGACAGCCAGATTGCTGATCTTTTCAACCTGCTGGAGTTTCATGTGAGCTTCGAGCACAATTTCAAGGCCTTCCCTGAGATGTGCTATATCGGAATCCTCACCAAACTGGCGCAGAATCTGGATACCTTCATTAAACTGTTCAAGTCCTTCTTTCATAAGGCCCATTGTATCATCAACAAGTTCCTTCTGTTTAAGGGCTGAATCACGATCTTCCTCGCTGAACTGTTCAACATTGATAGTTGCTCTGGGGCTTTCAGCCTCTTCCATTGCTTTATCAAGAAGACCTTCCATCCAGTGCAGTGTCTTCTCATATTGCTCAAAGGTGATTTTGCCGTCTCTGACTGCGGCAGAATCCTCAATGAGTTTATGAAGGTTTGAAGTCATAACAAACTCTTCGCCAGTGGCTGAAGCCATACTTCCGGCTTCTCCGATCTGGAAGGTTGACTGAAGGTTTGAAGTACCGCTGATTTTGGGAAGAAGGGCGTTACATTTGCCACAAAGGTTTGCTGATGATTCGTTGAGGAAACCACAACGGATACAGCTTATCTTACCCTCTTTTTCGCCAATCTGATCGTAGGTTTCTTTTGATTCTTTAAGGAGTTTATTGCCTTCCTTAATCTTTTCAACAGAGGCATCGAGATGTGCGGGAGAACTGTCCTGAAGGTAAAGCCTGATCTCTTCCATACCGTCTTCGATAAGATCAAAAGCTTCTTCAGTTCTTGGGAATTCGTCAACAACATCTTTATTCTCGGTAGGAATCTGCATCATACCTTCTATGGTGGTTCTCAGGTTGTGCATATCCTCTTCGTATTTCACAAGAACATCTTCCAGAAGTTCTCTGGGGAATGTGCCTTTTTTGTGTCCTTCCACAGCAGAAATCAGGAGGTTGGCTTTGGGCGAATCAGTGGGACCTGAGAGGAACATCTGTTCATTGAATTTCATATATCCGGCTTTAATCAGTTCCTGTGAATCCCTGATGATTTCGATGGAATCCTCAATAATGAGTGTATTATGGGACTGTGCTCCCTCATCCATCTTATCGAGGCCCTCAATGAACTTGTTGTAACCGTCGCGCAGAGTCTGAATAGCTTCAACAGCTTCATCTCCACTGTAGCCGTCAAGTTCTGCCTGAATTTTTCTGAAAAACTGTCCGGCATTATAGATCATAAACCGGAACTCATCCTCTTCAAGTTCGCCTTTATTAAAGCTTTCCGTCATAAGAATAAGCATATTGAGAATAGGGAAACTTGTGGGTCCAAGCTGAAGTGACTTTGATTCATACACTGTAAGGTAGTCGAGTATATGGTTTGTCGCGTCTATGATGATGTTAACGCCGTTGTTGATATGTTCGGCACTCTGCCTGATGGTGAATTTACTGATTTCATCCAGACCGTTCTGGTATTCGGCAAAACTCTGCAGAACCAGATCCATCTCATTCTGCATTTGTTCCCTGTAATATTCGTCCTGTTTTTCGGTTTGAGCCACAAAGTCTTCTTTTGCTTTGGCAAGACCTGTGTTCATTTCGGTGAGCAATTCAGCAAGGTCGTCAACATTAGCGTTACCTGTGAGCACTGCTTCACACATTTCAATAAGTTTGTTCGACTGAGGAGAAATAGTCGGTTTTTCCATCCTGGTTCCTCCCTGATATAGTATTTGCTTTTTTTGTCATGTTTGTCGTTGTGAAAAAAAATCCTTTCGATAATCATGCAACAAAAAAGGTTCCGAAAAGTAAAACGGCAGCTCTAAAGCTGCCGTAAAAAACGCTTTTTAAACTGATTAGAATGATGCGCTTACGCCGAAGCCTACGCCCATGAATCCTCTTGATCCACCCATCATAGGCATCATGCCCATCTGGTTCATCTGACTCTGCTGCTGCATCATCATCATCATCTGCATCATCATCATCATCATCTGCATCTGCATCATCTGACCCTGCTGGCCCATCTGACCGTATCCGCCCATCTGGCCGTATCCGCCCATCATATCCATGCCCATGCCCATACCCATTCCTGACATACCCATACCGGGCATCATCATTCCGTATCCGGGCATTCCACCCATCATACCTGCCATAGGCATTCCCATGCCGGCCATCTGGTAGCCGTTCATCATGCCCATCTGCTGGCCAAACTGGCCCTGAAGGTTGCTGGCATAGTTCTGAGCGCCGATCTGTGTTCCAATGCCGCTTCCAAGGCTGGCACCCATTCCACCGAGCATCATAGCTCCGACGGGTCCGCCGATTGTGAAGCCGAGAAGTCCTCCGCCGAGTGCGCCGAGGACGCCGCCACCGAGGGCTCCGCCCATAGGTGATCCAAATACTGCTCCGAGAGCTTTTCCTGCAAGTTTAAACGGTGCTGTTACTACCTCACCGGCAAGTTTCAATCCGCCTGATACAACATTACCTACTCCTCTGGCAACGCTGCCCACTGCATCTCCAATTCCTCTTACTACACGACCCATTGTATATACCTCCTTAAATTGTCTAACAATTATCTTCGGGTCTTATATCACTACCAACCCCTCTTTTGTAAAGAGGTTATCATGATTTTTTTTAAAAAAACTTTCAGTCGGTTTATCCGTGCCCAAAGACTATTGAAGATAAAGGTTTGGGATAATTATCTCCCAATTTTGAAAATGGTTTTTTCTGGATTTTCTGCATGACCTTTTACCGTTCAAAGCAGAAATAAACCTGACAAACTATTTATATTCCGCACCGGTTTTCTCCCTGAAAACATCATTTCGGAAATAAGCCAATATTAACTATAATATATCACCCATAAAATTTTTGTAAATACCGGATTGAAAAAAATTCTTTACTTCTGAACCAAAAGTATTGATGAAATGGCAAAGACAGAGAAATCAGGTATCTTAACATCATAAGATTACTTTACTATTAATGATTACAAGTGATATACAAACAGGATTTATACACAAGTGCGGTTAAGATACCGGAAATAAACAAGGTTGATGATTACAATGAAGAATGAACTGGAAATAAAGAAACTCGAAAGAATCATCATTGACAGCCCCAATGATATTCAGGCACACTTTAAATTAGGCCTTTACCATGATGAGAACCAGAACTTCAGGGAAGCGATAAACGAACTTGAAAAAGCAGCTCTTCTCGATCCTTCAAATCTGAGGATACATTACGAACTTGGACTTGTCTATTCAAAAACTTCACAATACGAGCAGGCAATCAGATCATGGAGAAAACTGGTGGACACGGACGGCGATCTTTCGCTGGACAACTTTGTCAACATACCTGTTGTTCACACTGCGGCGGCAGCAAGATCATGGGAAAGATTCAGGGAAAGTCCTCAGGATTCTGCAGTAAAGAGCTATACTCTGGGCTTTGCAAACATAATACTCTGCAAATGGGATAAAGCTATAGAAGATTTCAAGGATACCCTTGCATTCAATTCTTCCATAGAATCGGGTAATTTTTACAAGGGATACTGCCATTTTCAGAAAAGAGAATACCAGATAGCCGCTTCCGATTTTCTTTCGGAACTTACTATCAGACCCCGGCATGTACAATGTCTGTATTATTCAGGCCTTGCTTATATGGAGATGGGCAATTTAACTCAGGCGGTGCAACAATTTTACAGAACCCTGAAGGAAATGCCCCGGCATGTCAAATCTCACTTTCAGCTTGCCAGAGCCTTTGCGACCCAGGGTAATCATGCAAAAACAGAAGAGATTTTATATAAAACTCTTGAAATTTATCCCGGATTCATACCTGCATACCTCGAACTGGGAAAAACTGCAGAGCAGCAATTTCAGCTCGACAAAGCCACTTCATTTTATGAAAAAGCGGTTGAACTGGATGACAACTGCCGTACCGCCCATTTACAGCTTGGCTTGATAAACAAAAATCTCGGAAAACTTGATTTGGCGGTAAAACATTTAACCAGAGCCATCAATCTTGATCCTTCCGACGCTGACGCCCTTTACTACTTCGGCTTGATTCACATCCAGAGGAATCAGTATGAGAAGGCGGCAGAAAAACTGCAGAATGCGGTAAAAGTTCAGCCTCTTCATCCCTATGCCCATTACAGCCTGGGTCTTGCCTTCCACAAACTGGGAAGACTCGACAAAGCAATTGCGGAGTACATAAATTCGCTGAAACTCAATCCAAGGGACGCTATTGCCCAGAATGCTCTTGGAGATGCCTTTGCAGAAAAGGGAGAGTTTGAAAAATCTCTGGAATGCTACAGATACGCCCTTGAAATCAATCCCCGGGACATAACGGCACAATACAACATCGGCAATATATATATGAAGCTAAAAGATTTCAAAAATGCGGCGGAATCTTTCAAAACTGCGGCAGAGATGGATTTGTCGGGAAATTACAAAAACTATTTCAATATTGTTAACATGCTCGAAAAAGACATGACCGACGATGCAATGCATTTGCTTGAAACAACTTCAGCAGGCAGGGTTCTTCAGGAGCAGGATCTTCCATCACATTCATGTATAAACCACATTCTTCTTTCAACAATCAAATATGCAAAGAGAAAGGCTCAGAGCGGTCAGTTCTCGGAAGCGCTGGGCTTAAGCCTTGAATCAATGATATCGGTGATGGCTGAAGCTGCAGACAACCGCTTTGACAATAAGGAGGGCCATTCATCCCGGGTAGGTGAAATGGCTTATCTTCTTGCCACCGCAATGGGTGTGGATGAAGAGAATGCAACTTTGCTCAAACATGCGGGATTACTGCATGATATAGGAAAGCTTTACATTCCGGAAACCATAATAAATGCCGACACCGGAGATTTATCAGAAGACGAAAGGGATATGCTCAGAGATCATTCCCACTATTCATATGAAATGATAAAACAGATACCGTTTCTCGAAGATTGTTCGGAAGCGGTTCTCTATCATCACGAAAGATATGACGGCAAAGGCTTTCCCGAGGGCCTCGAAGGCGACGACATACCTATTGGCGCCCAGATAATAAGCATAGCCGACTTCTGGGATAATCTGATTAAGCAGAATAACTATACTCCTGCTCAGGCAATCGACAGCATAATAAAGCTCAAGGGAAAGAAGTTTTCACCTGAAGTAACCGATACTTTCCTTACAGCGGTGGACCGTCTGATACTTATTTAACAAGCCTGATTCCGGATGATTGTGTAAATCATGAAATATTCTTAAAACATTTGGGTTTTGGTTCTTGCTTTTAGACTTTCACAGTGATATAATCTGTTAAAGGGTTTGAATCGACGGATTAGTCTAACCAGCCATGTGCTCCGGGTTGTCCTATCAGAAGGGTCAGTCAGCGGGTCAATCATATCGGTTATGACCGGACAATGGGTGGAGACAACGCATTCAAGTTCTCTTAATTAACATTATCCACCTAAGGGGGACCCATTTAAATGGAATTTACGGACAAAACCTTCACCTGCCTCGATTGCAACCAGGATTTTACCTTTACTGCAGGAGAACAGGAATTTTACGCAAAAAAGGGCTTTCAGAATGAGCCCAAGAGATGCCCTGATTGCAGAGCCAACAAGAAACGGGAGAAAAAAGCTCCCCGCGCTGGCAGCAAACAGTTATTCTCAGTAGTCTGCGCAGATTGCGGCCAGGAAACAAAAGTTCCCTTCGAACCGCGCCAGGGCAAACCGGTATTCTGCAGAGACTGCTACGATGCCAAGAGGGTTTAAACCCCTAAAACCGATTTTGCATACTTGCTGATTAATCCAAAACTGATATGACATAAGGTCCCGAGAGCACAAATCCCGGGACTTTTCATTTTCGGCATGTTTTCAAAATATTTGGTTTAATATTTCTTAATAATTATTTATTCATGTTTAGTTGCAATTAAGGTATCTCAATGATATAATCTGTTCTAAGGATTTGAATCGACAGTTCAGTCTTACCAGCCAGTGCTCCGGCGGTTATATTGGTCGGATCAATCAGCGGTTCTGTCAAATCGGTTGTGACCGGGCAATGGAGGAAGACGATGCATTCAAGTTCTCGTAAATTTTCACATCCACCTAAGGGGGACTTACTCAATGGAATTCAAGGACAAAACCTTTAACTGCCTCGACTGCGGTCAGGAATTTATTTTTTCAGCAGGAGAGCAGGAATTTTATTCCAAAAAAGGCTTCCAGAACGAGCCTAAAAGATGCTCCGATTGCCGGGCAAACAAGAAACGGGAAAAGAAGACAACTCGCACAGACAGACAGTTCTACTCAGTAGTTTGTGCCGATTGCGGCCAGGAAACAAAAGTTCCTTTTGAACCTCGCCAGGGCAAGCCTGTTCTTTGCAGAGACTGCTTCGATTCCAGAAAATTATCAGTTTAACAATCGATTTAACAAAATTGCTGATTAATCCAAGCCAGTTATAACCGGGAGTCCCGTTGAGCACAACCATCGGGACTTTTTACTTTCGGCGGTTTTTTCAGTATTGTTTTTAACTCTGTTTTAAACTATAATCTTCCCGTATGAAAAAGATTTTTTATTATATTCTTGCGATATCATCATGTATAATACCGGGCTGCGGAGGATGCGGACACAACACAAATACACCTGCCGCAACGCCGTCAGTCTGCGCTTCATCCCCTGCCCCGGCAGCTTCTGTTCAGATTGATACGGAAAAACTTTACCAGAAGGCAAAGGAAGCCCAGCAATCCAACGATTTTGAGGAAGCTGCAGCTTTATACAAAAAAATTCTGGAAAAAAATCCAAACCACCACAAAGCAAGAAAACGACTGGGTGAAATCTATTATTTCACCGGAGAATACGAACCTGCCATCAGGGAATTCAAAAAGGCTCTGGAAGCAAAACCTCCAAATGCCGCAGCCATCAAATCAAATCTGGTTTTGTGCTACCTTGCAGTTGACAGACCGGAAAGCGCTCTGCCGCTGATAGAAAAAGACCTTGACGAGTATTCGAGATGGGAATCCCACTACAGTTTTCTCACACAGGCAAATTATTCACTTTACATGATGGAAAAAAATCAGGAAAAGAAAAAAAAGATAATCGAAACAATCAAAACCGAGCTTTCCGAGGGCATAAAAGAAACAACGATACCTTATACAAAATCTATGCTCAAAGCGAGTCTGGCTTTGTTTGAGGGAGATCGTAAAAAAACTTCCGCAGAACTTGGTAATGCATTAAAGGAAGCCCAGCAGGACAGGGACAGAATTTCGATCCTTTTTCTTCTTGGGGCGCTGGAAGATGAAAACGGGAACAGAAAAGAAGCACTGAATTTTTTCAGACAAACTGTTGAATCTGCAGAAAAAACAGACACACTGGATCCGTCAAATCTGATGGACGGCATATATGCACTGTGGATATACAGTTATTATGAAAAAAAACCCATGACCATCAGAAATCTTGACTCGATAACCGGACAGCTGAGAGGAGGAATAAGGGAGCCTGAAACGGAAGTTTTCGCAGGTAAACTCAAAGAGTATATTGCAGCCCATGCGAACAATAACCATACAAAAGCTCTTTCTTTACTGAAAGATATTGAAAATTCAATCATGGACGAATCGATAGAAGGCGATTATTTATACGACGGCATATACAAGCCTTATATACTGAAGTTTCTGTACACACTGGCTGCAGAAGAATCCGATAAGGCAGATAAAAGAGAAATGAAGGCAGAATACGAAAAAAAGCTGAAACAGATAAAATCAGGCAAGTTTCCGTATTGAAGCCCGTGAAGGCAGCATAAGAAATCCGGAGGATAAAATGGGAAAAGACATCAGGATAAGAATTGCGGTTGTGATACCGAGAGGCAATGAGATACTCCTTGTAAGGCATGTGAAAGGCGACAGGCAGTATTGGCTGGTGCCGGGCGGCGGACTTAATTACGGCGAGACCATCGAAGAATGTGCAAGAAGAGAAATCAAGGAAGAGACCAATTATGACATAAAACTGCTGAAACTGCTGTTTATATCTGAATCAGTTTCAGCGGAGTACGAAAGACACCTTATCAATCTCACTTTTCTCGGAAAGATACTCAATCCGGAGGAAGAAGCGAAACCCATTCAGGATGATCGTGTTATGGAAGCCAGATTTGTTAATATAGACAAACTTGAGAAACTGGAACTGCACCCTCCTCTGGCAACATTTATCACCCGTGTGTTCAGGGATGAATTCAAAGAAAATGCACTATTTCTGGGAAATTTGTGGTCTTACCAGTTCTGACCGCCAATCAAAAGATACAGTAAAAAGGATAATAGGTTTTTGAAGAGAATATACAGAAAGGTTTTCAAGGAGGTACACAAATGTTCGGATTATTTGGGCCAAAGTCCAAATTTAAACTTCAGGATAATATGGAAGTTGAATTGGAATTCACTTCAGGGGAAACTTTTAAGAGTTATTTCGTGAAGGTAGTTGAAGTTACAAGCAAAAAAGCCAGTTTTATGATACCCAGAGAGAATAACAAGCCTGTCCCCCTCAGCAAGGAAGACATAGTGAGGCTTATCGTTCTCATTGGCGACACTATTTACGAAGTAAACCTTAAAGTAACCAATGTAATGGAAAAAGAATTTGAGGCTATGATCTCAAAGAATATGAAACATTACGAAACACTCCTGAAGAAATTTGACAAAAATCAGGCGGTGAACCTGGAGGTTACCATTCCCCTTGAATACCGTGCAATAACCACTTCGCATATTCAAAGAGCCAATACAAAGACCATTACAAAAGAGTTCGTGGAAATGGTAACGAATCTTCCGATTCCTGAGAGAACGGATCTGAAACTTTTCTTCAAAACACCCGAATCACCCATAGTAGAGACGGAAGGCACTTCAGCAAAGAGTGAACCCCTGGCTGAAGACAGCAAGAAAAGCTCAACCAAAATCACCTTCCCTGAGAAGGTTATGGAATCAAATGTCTTCGGCAATATCACCAGATATGTTGTTCACCACCAGAGAAGGGAAGAACGGCGCAAGGAGCTGCTGGAAGAGATTCAGGGAAAGAAAGACGACGGCAAAACTCCCGCCAAACCCGCTGATAAGAAAAAATAGCAGATTTTTCAAAGAAATATGAGACCCCGCTTAATGCAAAGGGTCTCATATTTTTATTTATGGGAATATACAGAAGTATTAAACTACAAATACTTTACTATGAGTAATAACATGAAAAGAAAACACTTATTTTTTATCCTGAGCATTCCTGTTATTCTGATTCTGATAATAACATCAACAGCTCTGGGCCAGAACAACCCTCTGGAAAATGCATCCCGGACTATTGATTCAATTAAAAGAACCATAGAAGCGGAAACAACAGGACGGAGTCCGGAAATGCGCACCGATAGGTGGAAGCAGCAGGTTTACGAATCCGGAAATCTCATGGATAAACTACTCGTTGATATAGCAGAATTCAGAAAAGGCAATGATCAGGGAAAAATGCCGGGTAAAAACCCGTTTAACTCAGTTGCTGAAAAAAAATGGCGCAATTTTAAACTGATGGTTGAATACCGTCGATTTCTTGAGCAGACTTCAGAAGAGCTGAAAGACAGGCCTGAAGCGGATCTGAAAGCATTCAGGCAGGACTTTTCCCGGCGGATTTCAGAAATCGGTGAAAAAAGCAAAGCTCCGGAGTATTCTGAAATAACCAGTTGTTTTGATTTTTCAGCCCATTCAGCCCAGCTTATAAAAAAAGTTCAGGGATCAGGCAGCCCGAAACAGATAGCTGATTTGATGAATGAAGAACTGAATCTGACACGGGATACTTTTCTCGAATATAAAACTTACACAAAAGATATAGAAAATCTTTATGTGCAGTTTGTGAGGATCAGAAAATTCTGTGAAGGCAGAGCCGGAGTACCATCGGCAATGCATCCTGAAAAGCCTGCGGAGCATACAGCTTCCGACTATCCCGGCAAAAGGGAGACTCCCGGCTATACTCCCGACGGTAACACTCCCCCTTCTCCCTCCGGCAGAAAAACCCCGGATGGAAAAAAACCGCAAACCAATATTCAGACAACAACAGGACCCGATTTCAGTTTCAGCACCGGTTACCCCAGTGCCGGACAGGTTGTCTATTTCAAGGCTCTTGTTGACACAGGGAAATACCCATCCGGAAAAATCCGCTGGTTTATCAACAACACTCAGACCGGTAACGGCTTTGATTTCTCATACAGGTTCAAAAAGCCCGGAACCTATACCCTGACCCTTGCAGTAACGGAAAAATCAGGAAAAACCACAAAACTAAACAGAATCTTTCAGGTATCTCCAAAGCCCATGGCGTTTTCCTACGGATGGAGTCCTGAGAATCCCACAAGAGGCGAAAAAGTTAAACTGTTCATCCGGGAACTTTCCGGGGGAATTCCGCCTTATGAAATCAGGTGGAAGCTTGATTCCCGGGATGCAGGAGCCGGTAATACAGGAGAAGCAGATATGCCCGAATCACCAACAGCATTGCTAACAGTGGTAATAAAAGATGCAAGAGGATGTCTGAAAACTGCTTCGACAGTAATAAATGCACAAAACAGCGCACTGGATTACAGATTCTGGTGGAGCAACCCCTCCCCTGTTCCCGGACAGAATGTTCAGTTTGCAGTCGTAGACCTGAAGGGAGGTACGCCGCCTTATGAAATCATCTGGAAGATCGATGGTAAAAACATCGGTAAAGGCGATAAAATAAGATATGTTTTCGAGGCGACAGGCGAACACCTCCTTGAAGTAGAAGTTACCGATTCGAAAGGGAATAAACTGGCAGGCGAAAAAAAATTCAACATAAAGGCAAAGCCTGCTAAAAATGATTAAAAGGGGATATTGAAATGAGAAAGTATGCGATTTTTTCACTAATTATTTTCGCGCTTGCATTTCTGATCAGCACACCGGCTTTTGCCGACGGCGATCAGGAGCATGTGGACCTTCTTATCAATATGATTGATAAAAACCTCGACAAGGGGACATCGGGAAAAACTCCTGATGCCAAACTTGAAAAATGGAAATACACCAACCAGACCCTTGGAGAAAACCTTGACGAACTCAGAGACGAAGTTGGAAATTTCGTGAAGAGCGGCAACAGAGCCGACCTTCCTGAAACCAGCAGTTTCTGGGCATCTCTTGATAATAAGAGGAAGAACTTCAAGGCTGTGGTTGAATACAGGAGAGTTCTCGAAAACGCTAGAAAAGCCATCAAAAGCGGCAAGATCAACGACTCCGGCGATCTCAACAATTTTCTTGATGACGGATTTACCAAAGTTCAGGATTACATCAACGAAAACGAACCTCTGGATATAACTTCCGATTTTGATATAGGCAGAAGCATGGAAAAACTTCAGTCTTCACTTTACGATGTGAATATGTCTCAGGCAGACCGCCTTATCAATCAGGAATGGATGAATACAAGACCCGTATTTATGTATTACAAACAGATGATTCTGGATCTCACTTCCCTTCAGAATCAATATACCAAAATAGTATCGTGGAATTCAGGCAAAGGCACAATGCCCGGAGAAGCCTGGTCGGGACATGGATACTCAGGAATCGGCGCAATCTCCTTTGATACAATCTGGGGAGATTCAAACTTCAACTGGAGGGATCTGAAAGTCGGAGATACTGTATATCCGAGAGTATCCAATATCAGAGGCGGTTCAGGCAACTACAGGTACGAATGGACCGTCAACGGAAGAACCATCGGCAATTCACAGTCAACATCATTCAGATTTGACAACCCCGGAACCTATTACACTACTGTAAATGTGATCGACAGCAGAGGCAGAAGCCAGTGGCAGAGCAACATTTACAATGTAAGGGGCAACGGTAATTTTGATTTTAACATCAATACCGACGATACATCTCCCATGACAGGACAAACTGTCTATTTCCGGATACAGGACGCAAGAGGAGGCAGAACTCCTTATCATTACAAATGGGAAATGAACGGAAGATACATTGGCAACGGCACTTACAACCAATATACTTTCCAGTCGTCCGGAGATTATGAACTGAAGGTTCAGGGACGGGATTCAAATGGAAACTCAAACACCAAAACAGTCAATTTTAATGTAGGCGGCAGTTCACGAATCCGCTTCAGCCTATGGAGCAGCGACACAACACCCAGAGTAGGCCAGAATGTGGATTTTGAAATCAGAGATCCTCAGGGCGGAAATTCACCATACAATTACAGATGGAGAATGAGCAACGGCGATTCAGGAACAGATCAGCGTTTTACAGTAAGATTCGACCGTTCGGGCCATTACAGACTGACCGTTACTGTTACCGACGACCGCCACAGATCGGCAACCCGGCAGTTTTCATACAATGTAACAGGGGGCGGTTCGTCATCGGGTATCCGCGGAAGCGTATCAGTTTCAAATGAAAGACCCCGCACCGGAGAACTGATTCAGCTTGCGGCCATGGGTATTACAGGAGGCAGAGCTCCTTACACTTACCAGTGGTATGTTGATGACAGAAGGATCGATGATGGTCCCTCAGCCACTTACACTTTCAGAAATGCCGGAAACTATAAGGTTTCCCTCAGAGTAAGAGATACCCAGGGATCAACGGCAACATTCAGCAAAAATGTTCAGGTGGGAAATGCTCCTTCCGAAAGAATTTCATATAAAATCTACTACGAAACAAGCACTCCCGATCAGGGAATGGTGCTTCCGCTGAGAATCGACAACCTCAGAGGCGGATACCAGCCTTATTCGTTCAGATGGGAAATGAACGGACAGCAGTTTTCAACTCAGCAGAATGCCTCTTACCGTTTTTCCAATGCAGGTGATTACACGCTTAAAGTTACTGTAACCGACAGACAGGGAACTTCTGAAAACAGAACGGCAACTTTCAGGGTAAAAGGAGTTCTTCAGCCCCTCTCCTGCAACATCCGGGCAGAAGATCCGTCACCTAAGGCAGGACAGACCGTAAGATTCTATGTTGAAGACATAAGAGGGGGAGAATCCCCTTATCAGTATCTCTGGAAAATGAATGACAGCAACATAGGCACGGGCAGTTCCGCTTCATACCGTTTTTCACCGGGTACTTACAGACTTTCTGTGGAAGTAAGGGACAACAGGGGTTCGGTAACCACAAGACATCTGAATTTCAATGTGTCATCCCAGCCTTCCCAGAACCTGAACTGCAATTTCAGCTGGAGTCCCAGCTCACCATCTCAGGGACAGACTGTCAGATTCAGGGTGGTTGATCTTTCAGGCGGATCACCTCCTTACAAAGTAAAATGGCAGATGAACGGCCAGCAATTCAGTTCATCAAATGAAACCTCATATACTTTCAGAAACGCAGGAACCTACAATATGTTTGTGGAAGTCAGAGACTCTTCCGGTAATGTAAAAACCAGAAGCAACACTTTTGTAATAAATCCGGGCGGACAGCAGACAGGCCTCGATTTTGGAATAAGCCTGAGTAATAATAAACCGTCGGTGAGAGACAGAGTAAACATGTCAGTGTCAAGGTTAACCGGCGGCAACCCTCCGTTTTCAGTAAACTGGAGCATCGACGGACAGAATATCGGAAGCGGTATGAGTGTAAGCTATGCGTTCTCAAGAGCGGGAAGCTGCACTATTACGGCAACTCTGACCGATCGTTCAGGACAGACCAAAACTGTCAGCAGAACAATAACGGTAGGCGGGTATTCAATCCAGCCTCACGTTCACAAGTAACCCGTGGAGGATTATGGATAAAAATCTGAGACTATTTATAGCGGTGCCAATTACTCCCCGAATCAAAAAAAGAATCGGGGAAGTAATCACCCGCTTTAAAACTCTGGGCGCCGATATTAAATGGGTGCCTGAGGAGAACCTTCATACAACCCTGAAGTTTCTCGGAGACACACCTATAGGGAAAGTGGACAAAATTACGGAAGCTCTGGAAAAAACACTGACAGCTTTCGAAACATCCAGACTCCGGTTCAGAGGAATCGGAGCATTTCCCAATATGCACAATCCGAGGATTATCTGGGTTGGCTCCGAATCAGTCAACTCGAAACTTACAGCCATAGCTTCAGCAATAGACGAAGCTATGGCTTCTCTTGGTTTTGAGAAAGAAGAGAAGAAATTCAAAGCCCACCTTACCATAGGAAGGGTCAGAGGTCCCAAAGGCATACCGGAGCTGATGAAGGAAATTGAAAAGATCAAACAACAGGAAATCGACAGCATGAAAATCACGGAGATTCATCTTGTAAAAAGTGATCTCCAGAGAACAGGCCCCATCTACACAACTATCAAAAAATTCCCACTCTTTGAGTCCAGCGAACAGTTCAGCGGGCCTAAAAGGAATAATGAAGAAGTTGTTTAAAATACCCCCGAATACTAAAATGAGGTGAAAAATGAGTCAGGATCCCAACAAACTTAAAGCTCTCGAACTAACACTTGCTCAGATAGAAAAGAACTTCGGCAAGGGTTCAATCATGAGGCTCGGCGAAGCTTCCACAAAACTGGAGATTGATGTAATTCCCACCGGGTCACTCTCTCTGGATATAGCGCTGGGAGTAGGCGGAATACCAAGAGGAAGAGTTACCGAAATTTTCGGACCTGAATCTTCCGGTAAAACAACCCTTGCACTCCAGATAATTGCAGAAACCCAGAAAATGGGCGGCATTGCAGCATTCATAGATGTTGAACATGCCCTTGATCCCGAATATTCAAGAAATATCGGCGTTGATATCGAAAACCTTTTTGTATCACAGCCCGACACCGGCGAACAGGCTCTTGACATTGTGGAATCACTGGTTCGCTCAAACGCTCTTGACATTATCGTAATCGACTCTGTGGCGGCTCTTGTGCCTGCAGCGGAAATCGAAGGTGAAATGGGAGATATGCAGGTTGGTCTTCAGGCAAGACTTATGTCAAAAGCCCTCAGAAAACTGACCAGCGTTATTTCAAAAACCAAAACCGCCACAATCTTCATCAACCAGATCCGTGAAAAGATCGGCGTTATGTTCGGACCTACAGAAACAACTCCAGGCGGAAGATCACTGAAATTCTACTGCAGCGTGCGCCTTGATGTAAGAAGACAGGATGCCATCAAACAGGGCGGAGACACCATCGGAAACAGAGTAAAAGTTAAAGTGGTAAAAAATAAAGTTGCTCCTCCTTTCAAACAGGCAGATTTTGATATTCTCTTCGGCAGAGGCATTTCAAGGGAAGGCAGCATCATAGAAGCGGGCCTCGAATACGCCATCGTAAAGAGAAGCGGTTCATACTACAGCTACGGCGATGTAAAACTGGGCCAGGGTGTTGACAATACAAGAACATTCCTCGAAACACATCCTGAAATAACCGCAGAGATTACCGCAAAGGTAATTGAAGCTACAGGAATACCCGCACTTCAGCGCAGACTCGGCAAAAACGGAATACCTGTCTCTGCAGGCGCATCAACGGAAGCAGCGGATGCTTGATGAATCTGATCTGAAAAAGGCGCTCTTTGCAGCATACAAGCAGCTCGGTTATCGGGATCATTCCGCTAAGGAACTCAGGGAAAAGCTCCTGAACAAAGGCTTTACCCCTGAGATAGCCGACGCAGCGGTTGAACAGATGATTTCATACGGATACATCAACGATGCCGATTATGCAAAAGGTCTGATAAGGAGATGCCAGATTTCGAAAAAGATCGGTGTTTTCAGAATCAAACAGGAATTGAAAAAAAGAGGGATTCCCGATGATCTTATCGGGGAATCCCTTTTACATTATTCCGAAGAGGACGAAGACGAAAACATCGACAAAATTATCAAAGCAAAACTTAAAAAAAACCAACCTCCTGAAAAGATACTCCGTCATCTGTTTTCAAAAGGCTTCGAACCCGATAAAATAAGGGAAAGACTGTCGAAACTAAAGGAAGAACAGGTAGAACCAGACGAAAACGGAGAAATGGACGAAATGAGAGAAAACGAATAGAAACAATAGTTTTTCCATATAGAAACCCCATATTCGGGATTGTAATAATCACAACCGGAAAGAAAGGCAGATTATGAAAAAGGCAGTGCTCGTCAATCCGAGAGGTTCGGAAAGAAACCAGCAGGATGACATAATGTATGAAATCTATGAGGAGCTTGAAGGCCATCTGGCTCTTATGATGGATGATGTGGAATTTATCCCCAGTCTTGCTCTTCTCACTCTTGCCGCTTATATTCCGGATTCGTGGGAAAAGGTTTTTATTGAGGAAGATTATATTCCGGTGAATAAAACCGATAAGATCCTGTTTGGAAAAAAATACGACATAGCCCTTATCAGCACTGTAAACTATACAGCTCTCCGGGGTTATGAAATTGCGGACCGATACAGAAGCATGGGCACATACACCGTTATCGGTGGGCTTCACGCTTCAGCGCTGCCTGAGGAAGCCCTGCCCCACTGTGATACTCTGGTAATCGG
The DNA here is from genome assembly GCA_021287065.1 of Bacillota bacterium. GTDB lineage: Bacteria > Vulcanimicrobiota > JAJTBE01 > JAJTBE01 > JAJTBE01 > JAJTBE01. Next base: position 19,385 of record JAJTBE010000035.1, on the reverse strand, counting down.
CGAAGGCGAGGAAGTTTTTCAGGAATTTCTCAGAGATTTTAAAAATGGCTGCCCAAAACGGATTTATAAAGCGGAAAAACCGGTGGATCTTACCCTGATACCTCCTGCAAAATATGATTTGATAAAAAACCCGGAAAGATACAACAAAATGCCTGTCTTTGCTACCAGAGGCTGCCCCCATAGCTGCGATTTCTGCTGTTTTCCCAATATTTACGCCAGATCATACCGGCATAAAACCGTTGAACAGGTAATAACGGACATAAAAAAAATCGCATCCATACACCCCAGACCTTATATCCATTTCTGCGATGAAAATCTGCTCTGCGACAGGGAATTTTCAAAAGAACTCCTCAAGGCAATGATACCACTCGGAATTCCCTGGGAATGTTTCTGTGATATAGGTATAGCAGGAGATGAGGAGCTTCTTGCACTTCTGAAGAAATCGAGGTGCAAAGACCTTCTCATAGGTCTTGAAACAGTTAATCCCAAAGTAATGAAAGATATAGACCAGTGGAAATATGAAAAGCTGAAAAGATACAGGGAAGATATAAGAAAAATCCAGTCATTCAGACTTCCTGTTACAGGTCTTTTTATAATCGGTTTTGATGGTGATGATGAAACTGTTTTTGACAATGTGGTGGATTTTATTTCATCAGCAGGCTTATACGATATGGATTTTGCCGTGCTTACCCCCATCCCTGGTTCAAATCTGCATAAACGACTCAAAGCGGAAGGCAGAATTATTTCTGAGGACTGGTCGAAATATACCTGGACCCATGTCAATTTCCAGCCAATGCGGATGAATGCGGAAACCCTACAGATGGGGCTTCTGAGGATATTTAAACGGTTTGCGGGAAGAGAAATGCTTCAGAGGCGGGAAACGGACGAACAGGCTAAAAGAGGATAGTAAATCAGAGGGAAAACCGTTTAATCATTGAATTATCCCGTAAGAATCCAATTAATCAGCCGAGGAAGATGCAATATGAAATCAACACTGAAAACAGCCCTGTTTGTGATAGCTGTTGCGGTTCTGTCAGTATTTACGCCGGTATCAGCAGCAGGAGTAAACTACCAGCCCTTTGTAACAAAGAAAAAAACTCTGGGATTTACCCCAAAGGAAAAATTTATCCAGCAGATTTACTGGAACATCAAAGACCGGTATCCCGGCAATGTTGACGAAAAATCACTGTTTACAGGAGCAAAAACTCAGCTTGGCGCTCTTCTTAAAGCCTATGGAATCAACCCCGGCGAAATAGATTCGATGAATCCCGACGGAAAAATTCTCTCTGCTTTTGTAAAGAAATACGAAAATAAGGTCAATAAAGATCTTGCTTATTATGCCTGCGCAATAGGCATAATAAAAAGCCTTCATGACGAGGAATGCGAACTTATAATCCCGTCAGAATCAAAGGACCCCAAAAAAGATCTGGTTCCCAAAGGTTATGGCGGACTTGCGGTTCTTATCGAAAAACGAAATGGAAAACTCACCATAATCCATCCGTTTTTCAGAGGACCAGCACAGAAAGCGGGACTTCAGCCCGGTGATCAAATCGTATCCATCAATGGAAAATCCACAGACGGAATGGATCTTAATGATGCAGTGGCAAAACTCACCGGTAAGGCAGGAACAACTGTAAAAATTACAGTTATGAGAGGCCGCACAAAAATCGAACGCACCATTGCAAGGGAAGTTGTAAATATCAACCCTGTCCATGTAGGCATGGATAAAAAGCTGAAAATTGGATACATCAAAATCGTCTATTTTTCAATGGATGTGCCAGAAAAGACTTTTGTAGCCCTCGAAGAGTTCAAAAAAAGAGGAATCAACAGATGGATCCTCGATCTCAGGGATAACACAGGGGGTGCTATCAACGCTGTTATCAATTTTATCAGCATGTTCACACCCAAAGGCGATCCGGTTATGTATATCAAATACAAACCCAATGTAAAGAAATTCCCCTCACTGTTTGAGAGAAACCTTAATCCACCCTCAGCTGTAATCATCAACAATTACACCATCGGCTCAGCGGAGATTACGGCAGCCACCCTCAAAGAGACCAAAGGCACGAAACTCTTCGGGCTTCATACCGGCGGTAAAACTGCAGTTTCAGAATACATCCCCCTTGAAGGCGGAGCTACATTTAAGATGACCATCGGAAATATGCTCAGTGCCGGTCAGAGATCCCTCTCCGGTTCAGGAATTTCACCTGATGTCAAAATCGGCGAAGCTAACGAACCTGCTTTCGAAAGGCAGATTGTTCAGAAAGTTCTGGAAGGTATGAAATAATGGAAAACAGATGCGACTGGGCGCAAGCCCACCCGCTGCTTGCAGAATACCACGACAGGGAATGGGGAGTTCCGATTTATGACGACAGGCTCATATTCGAATTCCTCGTTCTGGACGGAGCACAGGCAGGTCTGAGCTGGCTTACTGTTCTGAAAAAACGGGACAGCTACCGTCAGGCTTTTGATAATTTTGATATTCAGAAAGTTGCGAACTACGACGAATCAAAGATTGAAGAACTCCTCCGGAATCCCGGCATTATCAGAAACAAACTGAAAATCAATTCAGCAGTGAAAAACGCCCGGGCTTATATCAGAGTTCAGGAGGAATTCGGCTCCTTCAGTGATTATATGTGGCGCTTTGTGGACGGCAAGCCTATTGTCAACACACATAAAACAATGAAAGACATACCCCCGACATCCCCGGAGTCTGATAAACTCAGCAAGGATCTGAAAAAGAGAGGTTTCACATTTGTGGGTTCCACCATTATTTACGCCTTTATGCAGGCAGGCGGAATGGTAAACGACCACATTGTAAGCTGTTTCAGATACAAGGAACTGCTGTAATCAAATTGTAACCAAATTGTAATGGTAAAAGTCCGTTTTTTTGTTGAACCTTATGGAGAATTGCAGTAGAATAACCGTAAACTCAAGTTTTGATTTATTAAAAAAGGTAAGTGCGATGGATAAATACAGAGGAATCGGCGTATTCGACTCAGGGCTCGGCGGACTGACAGTAGCTTCAGCCATTACAAAAATTCTCCCTAACGAGAAAATTTATTACTTCGGCGACACTGCAAATGTGCCATACGGAAACAAATCAGAAGGACAGATTGTAAAATATGTTCTTGACATCATAGAGTTTCTTAAAGCAAAAGAGATTAAAGCCCTTGTTATGGCTTGCAACACATCTTCCGCAGTGGTTCTGCCCAGACTGAACGGCAATGTAAAAGCTCCCGTTCTCGGAGTGATTGAATTTGCTTCCCGTATGGCTCTGGATGAATCTGCCAACGAAGTTATCGGAGTAGTTGCCAACCCTGTTACAGTTGGAAGCGGAGCTTATGTCCGCACAATAAAGGGAATATCAATGAACGGCACAATCATCCATCAGCAGGCTTGCCCCAGATGGGTTCCCCTGATCGAAGCCGGTATTTTTGACGGTGAAGAAGTGGAAAAAGTAGTCAGGGAAGATATTGAACCTCTCCTTGAAAGAAATATCGACACCCTCATCCTCGGATGCACCCATTATCCCTATTTCGCACCGGTAATCCGCAGAATAGCCGGCGACGGGCTGAAAATTATCAATCCCGCTGATTCTCTGGCATATCAGCTTAAAAAGATACTTTCCGACTCACAGAAACTTTCTGATATGGAAAACCCCGAACATGAATTTTATGTAAGCGGAAACGCCGAAGATTTCAGAATCAACGGTTCAAGATTCCTCGGAAAAGAGATCAAAACAGTTCACAAAGTTACCCTTTAAAGCAGGAATACATATTACGCCCTGTTGTATAATCTATTGTCTGAATAAACCCGATGGAGGTTCAGCGGTATGAAAAACAACAAGGTTATGATAGCAGCAGGAGCAGCGGCGGTTATAGTGCTGGCTGTTCTTTCGTTTTTATGGGTTTATAACAGGCACAAAGAGATAGAAGCCCAAAAGTCACCTTCAGGTGTATTTAAAAGATTCAACAATGCCCTTCTCAGTGGCAATATTCAGGAAGCATGGAGCTTTCTGAGCGAAAAATCAGTGAAAAACGCCGTCAATTTTGATAATTTTAAGGAAAAAGCAGAAAAGCTTCTGAAAAATGAAGAATACAAGGCTGAATTAAAATCCACCCAGGTAGCTGAAGAAAAGAAAGACGGAGATAAAATAATCCTGAAAATAAAATATGCCGGATCCGGCAATCAACAGGATATGCGAACCGGCACTATAGTTATGGTCAATGAAAAAGGAGTCTGGAAAATCGATTTTACTGCTTCGTCATCTGAAGATTAAGCTGACTTCTTATTTTGAACATCATCCTCGGAATTTTTCTTCTGAAACAGTGGATAAAAGCATTCTGCCGTTCAGGTCCCACTATGCCGCCAGCGTAATAAAGTCCGGGGATTGAAACCGATTCGCCGAATCTGTCGCCAAGGGGGAATCCCATATCCCTTGTTTCGTGAAAAGCTCCCATAACGGGCAGCAGAACGGGACGGTAGCCGGTGGCGAGAATAATTGAATCGAAGGACATAGAATCCATATTTTCGAAATAGATGGTTCCGTCATTGAAACCTTTAATCTCAATATGTTCGTAACAGTTAACGATCTTAAAGTTCAGCATTTCCTTGAAAAGGCTTTCGGAAACACCCCGCACATCAGTTATATTGCCGGTCTGGGAAAAATACTTTACATCATGCCTGCTGAATACGGAAACATCCGCCTTTGCCGATAACGCAAGGGCAAGCTCTATGCCTGAATTGCCGGCTCCGATTATAGCGACTCTTTTCCCTGCATAAGGTTCAGCACTGACAACCTTTGCGGAATGAACAACAAATGGGTTGTAGTCTGCTCCGGGAATGTCCGGGATATAGGGATTATTAAAAACTCCTGTGGAGATCACAAGAAATCTGGAATCCATGTAAAAATCGTCGAGATAAACCCGGAAACCGTTTTCCCGCTTTGTTATATCAAGAACTTCGCTTCTCTCAAGAACTTTAAGGGCATATTTATCAACAAAAGCTTCCATATATCTGACAAATTCCTCTCCGGTGGGGAAAGGGCCTGAATTGGGCATTGCATATATGGGAAACTGGGAAGTAAAGCTTGTCCAGTCTTTTTTCCAGTGCCCCGGGGAAAGAAGCTTCATTCCCTGATACATATTGCGCCATGATTGTCCGATTTTGCCTTTTTCGAAAACAATATGATTGATTCCATATCTTCTGGCATGAAAAGCTGCTAAAACTCCGGCGGGTCCGCCGCCGATAATTATCATATCAAGCATGAGTATTTCCTCAACAATTACAATGCTGTGTTATTGGGTTCATTTACTTTATACCACAAAAAACATTTTCAGTAAAAGGGTGCCGGGGTTTAATTTCCCACAACGCAATTAATCACATTAAAAGGACATTTTGATATTAACAAGAAAAAATCCGGGTGGAAAACCCACCACTCCTACACAAGGAAATGAAAGCGGGATTGACTGATATGACCAAAAACATTATTCTTGCAAATCGTTATTACGATTCAGTCGTTCTTATGAACGCAGCGGAAAAAATCAAAGCTGAAATAGGCGCATCACAGGTGTCCCTGATGATGGGAACCGATGCCAATAAAGATATTATGCGGGCAACCAACCTGCTGACTCCCGACGGCGAAAAAGCTGAACCCGGCGATCTTATTATCGCAGTGGTAGCCAATGATGACAGCGGAATCAATAAGATTCCCGATATGCTCGAAGAAATGCTCGCCCCGAAACAGGACGGAGAAATTGAAAAATTCACCCCCCGTTCCATCGAAGGCGCAATGGATATTCTCAAAGGAGCAAACCTTGCCCTGTTCTCCATTCCCGGTGAATATGTGGATTATGAAGGTGAAAAAGCCCTTGATAAGGGACTCCACCTTATGCTTTTCTCAGACAATGTATCTCTGGAAACCGAGATTAAGCTGAAGAAAAAAGGCGAGGAAAAGGGCCTTCTGGTGATGGGTCCCGACTGCGGAACAAGCATAATCAACGGTAAAGCTATTGCATTTGCCAATGTAATCAGAAAAGGCGACATAGGCATAGTGGCTGCTGCAGGCACAGGAATTCAGGAAGTTGCAACCCTCATCCACAAAATGGGCTGCGGCATTACCCACGCCATAGGCACAGGCGGAAGAGACCTTTCCAGAGAGGTGGGCGGAATTACAATGAGAATGGGCATCAAAGCCCTTATGGAAGATCCTGCCACAAAGATTCTTGTCCTCATATCAAAACCCCCACATCCTGATGTGGAAAAAGCAATCTACGAGACCCTCGAAGGGATTAACAAAACAGTAATTATCAATTTCCTCGGCAGCGATGGAAAAGAAGCTGTTGCCAGAGGATTCGGATTCGCCCCCACTCTGGAAGAAGCTGCTATTAAGGCAGTGGAAGCTTCCGGCGGTCATCCGGTTCTTCCGGAACCAGAAAATCTGGATGCAGTGATGGAAAGCGAACTTTCAAAGTTAGCTTCATCACAGAAAGACCTCAGGGGACTTTATTCCGGTGGAACACTTTGCGGCGAGGCGGATTTGATTTTCGAAAAAGCTGGTCTTAGTGTTCTCTCCAATGTAACCAAAAAAGCGGAAAGAAAACTGAAAGATGTTTTCCATTCCAAAGGACATTGTCTTGTTGATATGGGAGACGACATTTTCACAAAAGGCGCCCCCCACCCTATGATCGACAACACAAAGAGAATATACCGCATTGCACAGGAAGCGGAAGATGCCGAAACAGCAATACTGCTCCTTGATGTGGTTCTGGGATACGGTTCAAACCCTGATCCCGCAGGCGAAATTGCCCCTGCAGTCAAAAAAGCTAAGGAAACAGCCTCCGGAGCAGGCAGACATCTTATCTGCGTAGCCTCCGTATGCGGAGTTGAGGAAGATCCCCAGCATGCACCGACTCAGATTGCAAAACTGAAGGATGCAGGAATCATCGTTCTTCCCTCAAACGCAATGGCAGCCCGCTTCACGATGAAAATGCTTGAGAAAATAGGTTCAAAAGCTGCTGTCTGAGGCTATAGCTTACAATAATCCGATCTTATACCGACATTTGGGGAAACCCGCTTTATGAAAAAGCCGGTTTCCCCAAACTCCAATGCCCATGAATTAAGGCTTGGATTTATCTGATCCCTCACGAGGATTATGCCGATTCGCCAAGCTCCCAGAGAAAACTTTTTGAAAAAAGTTTCCTCGCGCCCACCCTGCGGGCAGGCACCCGCCATCCCAAAACTTTTGAATTGGGGGACCGACCAGGGGACCGTGGGGTTTTGGGAACCCTCAGAGGGAACCACGCTTTTTTGGAAAAACGAGGTTGCCCTCCGAACCTCCCTCCCTGAAAAACAAGAGTATCGGGTTGGGGGATTTGAGCGGTTTTTACTAATTCAGTAGCATTGACCCAAACCTTATCCGGCAAAAACATTTAAGTTCATATTTTACTGGTTTTTAAAACCTTTTATCGATAATGTGTCTTTATTTTTTGCTTCTTATCCCATGTTTACAGGATTCGAAAGGACAAAAAAATGGAAAAGCGTTCAGGAAGATGGGGCTGGGTGGTTATCCCGATATTATTACTCCTCTGCATTGCCGGAGTCCGGTATCTGATACCTTCCTGGCTCGAAAAAAACGGTTATTACACCGACGAAGCTTTTCCATCTGCCGACGGCAAAAGTTTTTACATTCAGAGGATTCTGGAGGCAAATAAACTTTCGTCAACACCACCACCAAAAGATTATTTTATTCAGTTTATCAATTTTACATCCTCATCATCACAGGGCAGCTACATCACAACCATCCGTTTTTCGTCGCAAAACAAGGAATTTTATCATGATGTGAAAGACAACGCCCTGCTTTATATTGTTTCCGATTCCACAACAACAGGAACCGGAGGCTCCCCAAGAGCAACTTTTCATAAGGTTGAATCGGGAAAACCGGAAATAACCAAACCGATTCCCGCAGGGGAATACATACTCGAAAACCCCGTAAACATCATCAGAATTGAAAACCACCGGGACGCATATCTTTATGATCCCTTAACTGCACAAGCAACAAAACTGTGCTCTTTTCCTTTCGATTATTCTGAAGACGACTGTTCAATAACAACGGGAAACACGCCGGGAACATTTATTCTCAAAAAAGGCATAAGGGAAAAGGAGCCACAATTTTTCCTCTATACCGCACAAGCCGGAAAACTCGTTGATCTGAGAAAAGCTGCAGGAAATCTTCCTGTAAGCCAGTTTGTGCAGTTTGAGACTTTTGACGACAGAATCATTAATCTCTGCGCATTTTCCCAGACTCCGGTCTTTTATGATTCTTCCACAGGGAAAGCAGTGCAGGATAAAATCGATTCGGCAGTCTATCAGATTTCACCGGATGGTTCTGCGGCAGTCTGCGGAAAGCTGGATAAATATCTTACCCTTTATAAATTTGCAGAGGGCAAAAGCAGCGAACTTTATACGGAAATCAGACCTGAGTATATGTTGAGAAAATACTTCTGGTTTCCTGCAGAAGGAAAAATCATTGTAGGATTCGACATCAGGCCTCTTCAGGGTTCATTTATCAGCAATGAAATTTCAGTTATTGATCCCGCATCAAAGGCAATTAAGGTAATTTCTCCCCCCTGCCCCGCCGTCAGCTGGAAGAAGAAACCTTTCTTCAATCTTCTGCTGAGATTTCTGCCTGCTCAGGGTAAAACTCCATAGAGGGGACTTTATCAGTAGAATGTAACATTTTGTTAATATTCATGTGATTGATAAATTTTGCATAAAGTTTTAAAATAGGAAATGGAGATATTTTGTTTTTCGGAAGGCAGATATGTTGATTAACAGAATAGGCGGGTTTTCACCCGGCATTGACAGAACCGCTTCAGTCGGCACACCCGACAGGAGTTCAGCTTATTTTTCCGCTAAGGATACTGTAACCCTCAACGCCTCAAACACCAACGAGCTTCAGCTTATCGACCCTTCAAAAATCAGCTTCACTCCCAAAGCCGCCGATGACAACAGGGGAAATGCCGGAAATGTATCCCGTTTTGCGGATATATGCAAAAAGACCGCAGTTTCACTTCTGATGGGAATTACGCTTTTTAACGCCACAGCAGTATTTGCACCTTCAGCCTTCGGAACAGAGGCGCAGCCGACTCCTCCCGTAAAGATGGAACAGATTGTCAAACAACCCCAGCAGGCAATGCCCCAGCAGATACAGGTTGCTCAGAATCAAAACATGCAGCAGGCTGAACAGAAGCAGCAGGTTCAACAGGAAAAACAGGTTCAGCAAACCCAGCAGGTTAAAAAAGAAGGCCAGCCCACAAAAGCAGAAATCAATGACATGATTGAAGCGGCAGCAAAGAAAAACGGTATTCCGTCACAGTATGTAAAAGCAATAGCCTGGCAGGAAAGCCGCTGGAGAACCAACCTGAAATCTTTCGACGGCGGACATGGCAAAGGCGTGATGCAGATTGACGACAGATACCATAGCTTTGCAAAAACCAAAAATGTATGGAACGCAGAGGACAATATCGAATACGGCGCAAAATATCTTAAAACCCTCTACGAACAGAAAGGCTCCTGGAAACAGGCAGTTATCAGCTACAACGGCAGTTCCCATTACTGGAAACTCATTGAAAGCCACATAAAAAATGAACCGTGGTCCGATTTTGTTTAGAAGGTATTTCAGATAATTTAATGAAGTCAACAGAACAGCTTAGTAAGCTGTTTTTTTATTGTTTTTTACAACTGATATAAACGGAGGCATAAAAATGGCTGAGAACAGGAAATTCAATGACCTGGCGGACAGATATTATAAAGAAATGGACAAAAACTCCCCCACTTCTTCCACATATCTGGGAATTCACGATTATGACGGTTTGCTGGATGATTTATCATCTGCTTCCTTTGAAAGAATGAGGGAATCAAATAAAGAATTCAGACAGGAACTGGACAGCATAAACTTCGACGAACTCGACAACGACAACAAAATTAAATGGCACATACTCGATTCATCCATCAAGGAAGGAAACAGATTCCTTAATGTAACCAAAAGATATGAAACAGATCCGGCCCTTTATGCCAATGTTGCAGTTTCTGTTTTCCTTCTACTCAACAGGGAATTCGCTCCTCTCGAAGACAGAATGACCTCTGTAGCCTCCAGACTTGAAAAAACACCTGAACTTTTTCAGGCTGCAAGGGAAAACCTTACCAACCCGCCCAGGGTTTTCACAGAGATAGCCATTGACATCCTCAACGGCAGCGGCGGACTTCTTAACGACCTTATTCCAAAAATGGCGGAAAAAGTCCCTTCAATAAAGGAAAGAATGGATAAAGCGCTGGAAATCGCACGCAAAGAAATTTCCGACTACAGGGAATTTCTCGAAACCGTAATTCTCCCCCGTTCCAACGGTGAATACGCCATTGGTAAGGAAATGATGGATGAAATTCTCAGAGAGAATGATTTCCTCGATTTCACATCAGATGATCTCTGGGAAATCGGCAAACGGGAAGTGGAGAAATGCGAACAGGAGCTTACAGATTTCTGCAATAAAAACTTTGATCCCGGCAAAACCTGGAGAGAAAACTACAGGGAAGTAAAAAAACACCATCCCAGAGAAGATGAAGTTCTGGATGTTTATATCAAATGTCTGGAAAAAGCAAAAAGCTTCGTTATCGAAAACGATCTGGTTGATATACCGGAAAATCAGCAGCTCGTGCCCCAGCATACTCCGGAATTTTTCAGAAGCTTGACTCCTCTGGCTGCTTATATGCCGCCGGCTCCTTTTGAAAAAGATCAGAGAGCATTTCTTTGGGTAACCCCTGTAAATCCCGACCAGCCTGAGGAAGACAGGGAAAAACAGCTCAGAGACAGCTGCTATGGCAAAATCAGCTATGTTTCGCTCCACGAATGCTTCCCCGGACATCATCTGCAGCTCGTTTATCATTCAAGTGTTCAGGATCCCGTTTTCAAAAGATCATTCAGCAATATCTTTGTTGAAGGCTGGGCTTTCTATACTGAACAAATGATGAAAGACCACGGCTTTTTCGATAAGGAAAGCGAACTCTGCCAGCTCGAGGCAGCATACTGGAGAGCATTGAGAATCCTTCTCGATGTGGGTATCCACACAGGAAGATTTACATGGGACGAAGCAATGGCATTTATGGCTGAAAAAACCGACTGGTCCCCTTTCATAGCTAAAGGAGAACTCAAACGCTACGCCCACGATCCGTCTCAGGCACTTTCATACTACACAGGCAAACTGGAAATTTTCCGCCTGAAGGAAGACTATGCAAAAATACACGGAAAAGACTTCCCGCTGAAGAAATTCCACCAGGATCTTCTCAGATGCGGTTCTCTTCCGGTCAAACTGATCGAATGGAAACTGGGCTTAAAACCTGTTGAAAAACCTTCGGTTAAGACCGCCTGCTAAGGCATTATCTTAATTTTGCTTTGATATGACAATAGAATTGCAGGATTTTTTGCTTCGCCGGAAAAACATGGTAAATGCATGAAATTTCCAACGGCAAAACTGACTGCAATTCTATTTTTGATCTGACAATCATAGGCGCAGGTCCCGCAGGAATGACCGCCTGTGTTTATGCTGCACGGAAAAAGCTGAAAACTGCTTTAATCAGCGAACTCATCGGTGGACAAATGACCTGGACCTGGGATATTGAAAACTATATGGGTTATCAGTTCATCACCGGACCGGAACTATCGGCTAAGTTTGAACAACAGATAACTCAGTTTCCAATAACCAGAGCCTTCGAAAAAGTCAGCAGAATTGAAAGGATTGATAAGCATTTCCGTTGTATTACAGATACAGGAAATATTTATGATTCCAGAGCGGTTATTATAGCAACCGGCAAGCAGTCCCGGGAACTTGGAGTTCCGGGAGAAAAGGAATTCAGGGGGAAAGGCGTCAGCTATTGTGCAATATGCGACGCACCTCTTTACAGAGGGGTCCCGGTGGCTGTTATCGGATGTGGAAATTCCGGAATTGAAGCTGCGGAATCAGCAGCAAAATATTCAAGCGAAGTTCATGTAGTCTGCCCTGTCCCCTGGCATGCAGATCCCATATTGACCGAAAAGGTAAAACAACTGCCATCAGTTAAAGAACATACTGGTTTTATGGTTGAACAGATAAACGGAGACCAGTATGTGGAGAACATTGTTATTAAAAACAATTCTCAGGATAAAGAGGTAAATCTCGATGTAAAGGGAATCTTTATCGAGATAGGGTTAACGCCCAATACTGGTTTTTGCAAAGGTTTTGTAGAATTAAACAACTGGGGCGAAATAATAATCAATAACAGGAATGAAACGAGCATACCAGGGGTGTTTGCCGCCGGAGATGCTACGGATGTGCCTGAGAAACAGATTATTATTGCAGCCGGAGAAGGCGCCAAGGCTACATTATCAGCCTATAGATATTTGTTAAATTCCAATGACATTTAATCAAGGAGAGGAAGAACAAAATGGTTTATCGTCCTTGTAGATTTAGATCATCGGTACTGGGTATCTTCCAGTGCGAAAAGTGTATGTTCCAGTTTGACCATCCGGAAAATTATGAAGAACTTTACCACTTCTGTCTTTCCGTTGTGCCCGACCGTTACTGCACTTACGCCGACTTCGGCTTCAGCATGGATGAGGAAGCTGGTGAACCGGTTCTTTTCCTGAACTGCACCCACCCTTACCAGTCCCGCCCTATGCGCTCCTTCCAGGAATGCTGGGATGACTGCACATTCCATGACAAAGAAGGCGAATCCCTCGGCTAACCACCGATTATCGCTTATAATCAACAAAGAATTAAGGGGCATTTATGAACCGGCAAATTGTCAGGATCTGAATGCCTTTTAACTTATTTGCGGAATTTTCGCAGGAGGTGCAACATGGCTGTCAACGAGCTGAATTTGATTCTGGATAAACTGAGTTTCGATGAAAACAGACCTGATGAATCCATCAGACACAACTATTCAGGTTACGAAATAGTTCTTCTTGCCATTGAAATCGAAAAAATGGGGCATATGTTTTACACCAGAGCGGAAAAGCTTGCCATTACCGAAGAAGTAAAAGAAATGTTCAGAACAATGGCAAAGGAAGAACTTGACCATATAAAAATCATAAACAGAGAAATTGAACCCATGTTTAAAAACGAAGATGATTACACATGGGAAAATGAAGAGAATGTTTCGCAGTATCTCACAAGAACTTCAGGCGGTTCGGTCTTTGCAAATCCCGATTCGGTAAAGAAGCTCCTCGAACAGGTTGATACTCATGAGGAAGCTGTTGAATTATGCCTGAAAGGGGAAAAAAAGGCTATCGCATTCTACAAAAAAGTGATGGATCAAACTTCAGGAGAAGAAGGCAAAACCGCGATAAAAAGAATTCTTGATGAAGAAATCAAACATGTGGAGAGACTGGAGAATCTGAGAAAAAATTCGTTCTGAACCTGTGTTATATTGCCTTCTCAAGTTTCAGCAGAAATTCTTTCATTTCGAGGCCTCCGCCAAATCCGGTGAGAGCGCCGTTTGCTCCAACCACACGATGACAGGGTATTATCAGAGGCAGAGGATTTGCACCGCAGGCAGCTCCAACAGCTCTGGAAGCTGCAGGTTTGCCGGTAAGCTTTGCAAGCTCGCCGTAGGTTTTTACTTTGCCATAGGGAATACAGGCTATTTCACTCCATACTGATTTCTGAAAATCGGTTCCTGTCTGTTCCACAGGAAAATCAAGAATTTCACTTTCACCAGTCATAAACTTCAAAATCTGGCTGCAAACATTTTCGAGAAGTTCTGTCCGGTTTTCACCGTTTTTTTCTGAAAAGAAATACTTTTTCAACCATCTGAGCATATTGGTTTCAGGGTCATTTCCGATGGAGATATAAATAATCTTTCCATCTTTTTCAGCGATATAAATAACGCCGGCTGCAGTATTCACAGAAGTATAATTAATCATATACTACCCCCTTTTAGAAACTCTTGTAAGCCTGACAAAATATCCGGAACCTATATCTACAAATTTTCCAAGCATTTCAACCCGTCCGTATTTTTGTTCAAGTTCACTCAGAAGATTCCTGTAGCTATCATAACTCTGAAATACAACTGCAACCAGATTGCTTCCGTCGCCCGGCTCGTTATCAAAAGTTCTCTCCATTTCCTTTATGGGTTCATTCATACAAAAAGGCATAGCTCTGACCCGAATCCGTTTCTTTCTTGCTTCTTCATGCACAAACTCAACACCAAAGGGAATTCCTGACTGTGGTTCCGCAAGAAAAGCCATCAGTCTGACATCAAGCCTTCTTTTACCTTCGGGTTTTTCTTCCGGTAATTCCTTTAATAGCTCATCAAGCTCAAATTTGTTGGTATCCGGCTGAACCGGTGCAAAAATACTTGCTACAGGCACTTTTTCAAGCATTGGCGGCACATCGCTGGGCACTGTTACAAGAAGGGAAGAGTTGTATCTGCCTCCATAAGAAAGCCCCACACAGGCAACAACCGACATTATAAAAAGCAAAACTACAGCACTGAACCTGTATTTTTTCAGATAGCAGAACCAGTAAACAGCAAGAGGCACAGTAAAAATGATGAATGAAAGATAATATCTCAAATTTGTATGGCCGATTTTTACAAGGACCGCCATACCTGCAATGAGGCCGATTATCAGGGAAAAACGCTCAAAAAGTCTGTCCCTGCGTTTAACAAACATAAAGACAATCCCTGCCGCCATCAGAAGAATCGCAAGACTGAACATAGTACCCATCGAATATAAAGCTGAGTAAAAATTGCTGAAATAATTTCTGTGCCAGAGATCTGCGGTCATTTCATCAAAAAATCTGCATTTTACGGAATTCGCCCTCATAAAATAAAATGGCATAACAGTGATGACAAAGAAGGAGACTACATGATAAAAATTGGTAATCCCTTTCATAAAAACATCCTGCTCAGACTCATCCTTCCTGCTTTTGTTGAGATATTTTATGAGACACATGCCCGCAACAGACGGAAGAACAATTATCAGCAGATAATCGAAAAACCATCCTGGAAACTGTTTTTCCACAAGAGGACCTGATGGATCTATTGAAATTCCCTTATAATACCAGGCTGCAGCAAAAAACTGGATTATAAAAGCGCTAAACACAACTGCATAAACAGCGTTGTTTTTTCTGATTTTTACTAATACAGGTATCAGCAGAAAAACCAACGGAGCCGCAAGAAAGAAAATCGCAGACCATTTTATCCAGCACGCTGCGGAAAGAGCTAATCCGAAATGAATGGAGAAGATTCTGTTTGTAAAATTTTCGGATCTAAGCAGAAAATAAAAAGCAAGGGCGGTAAGAGCCGTCTGAGGGAAATCAAGATAATAAAGCCTTGAAAGATTCAGCAGATGAGGAGATGAAGCAGCAAGAAAAACAGCAGCTATGCCCGAAAACTCATCACCGAGATATCTGCCTATCCCATACATCGAAAGCAGAAAGATTACGCTGAAAACAGAAAGGCTGAATCGGGCAGCCTGTTCCGAAGGTCCGAAAGTCTGAAGAAACGGGAGAGTGACAAAAGACATAAGAGGCGGATAATTGTTTCTGTTATCCATACCTGCAAACTCTTTTGTAACAAAAACCCTGTAAACCTCAAGTGCTCTGGAATATTGGTCGTTGGTTTCCTTGGGGGCGGTATCCATCCGGATAAAATGATTATTCTGCCAGACAAAAAACACAATAAATAGAATTAAAAAAATATTCACAGGCTTTGCTATTTTTTTTAAAAAGCCTGCAACAGAATTCGCTGCCTTCATAGGTTCTTCCTTAATATCTCTGTGGGAACTTTTGCATTGCAGCGCTAACTTCAAGCAGAAATTAAAAATACAGGCTTTTGCGGAATATCCGTGATTTCCCGATGGGATTTTTCAATGTTGCAGCATAAATCCTGCAATAACAGGATGCGATGTGAATTCCCGTAGGTTTCTGAGTCGTCAGGCAAAAAACATGCAAAGGTTCATGTATTATTTATAGCATAAATAAAACAGGCAATCAATTATTAGCACATAAAAAAGAGTCTTTTACGGTAAAAACAAAGTAAAGCTATTCCTTGTATTTCGTATAATTCCGGATTAAACAGATGTAAAAGCAATCAATTTCACCAACACCTGCTATGCAGAATCCGGCATAATATATTACCGTATTTTTTCACAAGCCGGCATTAAATATCAATTCCATTTTTCAGATTCCTGCCTCCGTCAACAGCAACAACCTGCCCGGTGATAAAATTATTTTTCAGCAGAAAAACAACAGTTTCCGCTACCTGAAGAGGGTCACCAATTCTCTGAAGAGGGACCGTATCTTTCAGTTTTTCAATATAACTGATGTCTTTGCCGTGGGGAGGAAGAATTAAACCCGGTGCAACACCATTAACCATATAATCCGGGGCGTATTCCAGAGCCATCATTTTTGTGATGGTTTTGAACATTTTTTTACTGAGTAAATACGAAAAATGCCAGTTCGGATTTATTTCCTGAGTTCTTGTATCAAGAAGATTAATAATCTTCCCGCCCTGTCCCTTTTTTACAAAACGCCTCGAAACAGCCAGAGGAGCCCAGGCATTGACCATTACATTTGTGGAAATATTTTCAAAACTTACGCTGCTTAATTTATCCTGCGAAAATATTGAAGCGTTGTTTATAAGAATCTGGAACCCTCCCGACAGATTCCACGCTCTGTCAGCAAGCGAATCCACATCATCCTGCTGCTCAAGATCCGCCTGAAGAAGATAATATTTAACACCAAGTTTTCTGATTTCATCAGCAAGATATTCTGCATACTGACCTGAAGTATTATAATGAATAATAATATTTACGCCCTGTGCAGCAAGGGAAAGGGCGATAACTCTGCCAATCCTTCTTGCCCCGCCTGTTATAAGAGCGGTTTTTCCCTTTAAATCATAAAACAACTTCATCTTCTCTTTCAAACTGACACTCCCCTGTGTTTATTTTTTAAATCCGATAAAACCAAAAAACCTGAACCGGCAATATTCACCCATCCCTGTACATTCAAAAAAAGAAATAATCAACTTATTATATAACCTGCATACTGTTAAATACTGTTTTCCCCGCAAAAAGCCTGCTATATTTTTTTATCAATAATCTGTAAACTGAACAATATCTGTTTTTGTGTTCAGCTTTGGATCTTTTCCGTGACATCGGCTCCAATGCCCATGAATTAACCCATCTTTACCACCAAAGACTCAAAAACCCAGTAGTCATGCCTGATTGAGCGATTTTGCAGGGAGTTATGGGCACTACAGTTCTGTTTTTTTCATTCTCAGGGGTTTGGGGGGCAGGGATAGGGCTCGGTGGATTTGTTTGTGGAAATCTTCGGATGTGGTGGTTTGTCTTATGTGGAGACGTTTGCCCGATTGGGTGGTTATGCCGGTGGTTATGCGGCATTGGCTTGACATCAGGGTGCGGATGGTTTGCCAGGAATAGTTTACTCCGTTCCCGCGGAGTTTTGTCTGAAGGAAAGCCATCAGGTGGTAGGCCAGAACCGTTATGAACAAATGGCCTTCCATCCGGGTGTCTTTCTGATGAAAATTGGGGCGAAGTCCGAGGTCGCTTTTGAGGCTGCGGAAAGCGCTTTCAACACGGGTAAGCGTAACGTAAAGATGCCAGATTTCAGTTTCAGTAAGGTCTTTCCGGTTGGTGCGGATGTAGTAAGAGCCGTCAAAGTGCGATTCCAGCTCGGTTCTTTTTTCGAGATTCCAGGTGACAGCTGTTGCGGTTTCACCGTCACGAGTGACTTCAACCGAGTAAAAACGGGCGACGCCGGAGCATTTTTCTTTGAGCCTGCCGATTCGCTCGACAATGCTTCTGTAGTCTTTGCGCCCTTTCGGATTGTTTATCGACATCTCAATTGACCGCAGACCGTCTTCAAACCGCTGGGTGAAGCGGTTGCTCATGCCTGTTTCCTTGGCTTTTCTGCCTTCGCTGCGGCAATACAGAAAAATCTCGTCATCCTGCTCCATTTTTTTGACAGAAACTGTTTCCCCCGAAGCGGTTGTGATTTCGCAAAAATCGCCGCCGGGTTTCAGCGTAGGGTGGTTTCTGCTTACGCAGATATAATTGAAATTCTTTTCCTTCATCAGATTAAGATTGTCTTTGGTGGCAATGCCCGCATCGATTATCACTGTTGGGTTTGAAAACAAATCATTGGTTGAATTTGCGGCAATGTCGTCAAGAATCAGATTCAATGTTGCAGGTTCGCTTACATTGCCGGGGAAAACCCTGCTTCCTTTGGGAAAACCGTCTTCGTCAAGGCAAAGAGCCAGAGTGAGAAGGGGACAGTCGCTGCGTTTCTCTTTTGAGCGGCCTCGTTTCGCCATTTTGCTTCCCTCAGGGCTTCCCTCAAGATAAGAATTTGTCAAATCATAAAGGAGAATTTTTTCTTCAAGCCCAAGAAGGCTCTTCTCGTTTTTGGCAAGCTGAGCTTCAATTTCCGACTTTTTCTCCAGCAGGGCGTCGGATAACCGATAAAGACAGTTGTTCGAAAGATGGGAAAAATCTGCTCCAACCACTTCGCCCATAGCGCTCAGATTCTTTGCCCAGCGCAGAACCGCCTGCTCGCTGCCCGGATAAAGAAGCCTGCCTGCAAGGAGAAGCTCGGTCTGATTAATCTGTTCTTTTGAAAAACCAAGTCCGCTGAGCAATTTTCCAAACCCAAGGCTTTCAAATGCATAATGTGCCAGAGCTTCGCCCCCCACAGTTCTGCTTTCGGAGTTTGTAATGCTCGCCAGATCAACCGTTTCCCACTCTTTAACTTCTTTTTCAGGCTCCGCCTCAACATCCTCAGAATCCTGCATCCGCTTGTTTATCAGCATTGCAGCATAGTGCTGGGCCAAATCCTCGATATGACGGGCCGGCTTGACAAGAACCTCCTGACCGCTGAGAATTTCTTCTATTCTGTCGGCAAGGGTTTTCCACTCATCCTGCGGAATCTCAAGCTTTCCGAGATTGAGCAGCATTCTCTGTCGGGGCCCACTGGGCGTCCTGACCGATTCAACAAGCCTGTGGTAAACAAACTCTTTTTCGAAACCTTTGTTTTTCTTGACAACTGCCCTGATATTCATATTTTATCCTCATTTAATACTAACTTTCCGACAAAACTGCTTCACACCGCAGATACCATCCGGTCAGCCGCCGTGATGTATATCCGTCGGCATTGTATATCCGCTGGGATAGTTATAGTCTTTCCAATTAATCAACCATAATAACACTCTGTCAGGAAAATTGCCTGATACCGGATATCATGACCGATTTAATGGGATTACTATATCAAAAATGCTTTGGAAAATGGTATAATATTGTTAAATTAACCATCCTTAATTATATCACACCC
>JAJTBE010000006.1 GCA_021287065.1 Bacillota bacterium | reverse complement strand
AAAATAAAGATTCCAGATATCTTTTGCCACTAACCCCACTAACTGCAACATTCACAGTCTTTTGGATAGATGCAATAAAACATAAATTTTTAAAAATGGCATTATTAACAGTATTACTGATAGCCAGCTTTTGCAGCTCATCTTTATGGATATTGCCAAAATTTGAATCATTAATGAAAGATAAGAGAGATTTTGTTTTTTTCTCCATTCCTCCGGATAAGACAAACTGGAACCTTGATAAAGTTTCAGATGTGGTAGATCAACTTGTAGACAGCGATAAGACAATGGTTATAGTTAAAGGAGGAGAAAAAGCTCAGGTCTCGGATTCAGCTTTTGCCTATGAAATAATAAGTAAGTATCCCGCTTCAGCATCAATACAAAGGGGAGAAGAATGGGAAAAAATTATTCAGGTTCAGACTTACAATCCTTCAGGTACTGTAATAATCGATATTAAAGGTACAGAAAATGAGGAACATGGAGACTATCTTAATTTTATCATAATATCAGTTGACAAATCACCTTGGGAAAAAGATATACCTTATTATCTGGCTGAAAAACTGCAGAAGATATATGATGCAAAGAATTTTAGAAATATCAAGAATGTTTCTCTTGCTGATGGATGGATAGCTCACATATATTCACTGAAACGGGACGATAGAAATGATGATTAAACAGTATTAAAGAAATAAATAGAACTCTGGTTTCAGCAAGAATTTAGTAAAAAAAATATACATTTGAAAAATAAAAAACGCCGCTTTTTGCAAAAAGGCGACATTTTTAGTTAAGGGTTTGTATATACTGTTTATTCTTTACCTGAGACGCTGACATCGTTGATAAGCATATAAGGGGTTATGGTTGAACCGACTCTCATTGTTTCAACGCTGAAAGCACCCAGATTATTTTTCAGAAGTTCGTAGGCGTTTCCTGCGATCATGGTATTTCTCACTCTTCCCAGAAGTTCGCCGTTTTTGATACGGAAACCGAGGGATACATTAACTGAGAACTCACCTGCGATGGTATTCGCCTGTCCGCCGCCTATTACATCCTCCACCAGAAGTCCTTCGTCAATGCCTTTAATAAGTTCTTCGATGGGGGTATTGCCGGGTGTGATTACCAGATTTGAAGTTCCGGGAGTAGGCGGAGCATCGGGTTCTCTTCCTGCGCAGCCGTTGGGTTCAAGTCCCAGTGTATTTGCAGAACTGAGATCGAGCAGATAGTTTTTCAGAACTCCGTTTTCATAAAGCGGCAGTCTTTTTCTTACAAGACCTTCACCATCGAAGCTCTCTGATTCTGCTGCGAAAGGAATAAGCGGATCGTCAACCATAGAGAATTTCTCATCCAGAATCACTTCGTTGAGTTTGCCCACCATAGGCGAAGTGCCTGAAACGAGGCTTATTCCCGAAAGGCCTGCGGTGAGCGGTCTGATAAGGTTTCCGGTGGCTTTGGGATGGAAAACAACCTGCATTTTCTTAGAGGGCATTTCGTAAGCTTTGCTTACGAGATCCATTTTGCTGATGATCGTGTTTCCGATATGACTGAAATCATCGGGAATCCGGCAGGATGAATCATATTCATCCATATAAATCAAGCCGTCTTCCTTAACCTGCATATTGGATATATCCCATGCAAACAGGGTTTTGTAATAGGTTTTTTCCACACTTCCGGACATATATGTTACTTCAAGGAAGTATTTAATCAGTCTTATATCATTGGTGGAATCAGGGCAGGCTTTTTTCATTTTTTCAATGATTTTCTGTCCAATCTCCACACCGTCTTCCATATCGAAAGTAACGGTTCTGGGGTCAAAAAGATCCACTTTTGCCATTGCATCCGATTTATGGAAGTCGAAGGGACATTCAGCGCCAAAGACAGCGGTTTCCATTGCTCTTGCAACAAACCCCTGGGGGTCGTCTGCAGTTGTATCCGATGCAAAACCGAGTCTGCCGTCAACTTTCACCCTGAGGCTCAGTCTTCTTACAATCTGACTTTTTATGGATTTAAGACGGTTTCCCGCAAAAGCTACGGGATATTTTTCCATCTTAATGCTGTAGAGTTCGGCATCCTGACATTTTGATAAAGCAAGTTCAAGAATATTCTTCATGTTATCTGCCCCCCACAATTACATTTCTGATTCGGATATGAGGTCCGCCCAGACCTACAGGGAGGGGGGACTGACCGGCTTTTCCGCATCCGCCCCAGCCGCCTTTGCCGAAAATAACCAAATCGTCGCCTATGGCGTCAATGCTCTTCATTGTTTCGAAAACATTGCCGGTAAGGGTCAGATCTCTTACTTTTTCACCGATTTCACCATTTTCAACTTTGAAAGCTTCACCTGCGGAGAAGGTAAACATATCAAGATTGGTCATACCGCCGCGGGAGCCTCTGACATAGTATCCTTTCTCGATATCCTTAATCATCTCGTCAACTTTCCAGTCTCTCGGTTCGATGTAAGTATTGTTCATACGGACGATAGGCTCAAACTGAAAATCTATAGCTCTGGCGTTTCCGCTTGCCTCTTCGCCCATCTTGCCCGCAGTTTCCCTGCTGTGGAGTCTGCCTGTGAGAAAACCGTCCTTAATAAGGAAGTTTTTCCGTGTAGGCACGCCTTCATCATCGTATCTGCTTGTTCCGGAAAGCCCGACAGGGCCTGAACCATCATCAACCACGGTCAGCTCGTCGCAACCCCATCTGGTGTTGAGAACCATAACCTTCTGGAGGCTTTCATTGTCGTCCATATGGTCTGCTTCGCTCATATGGCCGAAAGCTTCGTGGATAAATGTGCCTGTAAGCCTGTTGTCGAGAACGCAGTCAAACTTTCCGCCCTTTGCCGGTTCAGCATCAAGAAGGCTGATTGCCCTCTCCTTCAGAGGCTCAATCATATCCTCAACTTTGAGGACATTATCCCAGCCGTCGGTTCCGCCCATGGATTCGTGGGAAGTCTGAACATTGCCGTCTTTTTTGGCAATAGCGCCGATGGTGGCGCCGCAGTCGATGCGTTCGCTCTCAATATAAGAACCTTCTGAGTTGATGTAAAATTTCTCTGTGGTCATATCCTTATAATAAACCCATGAGGAGGGATTATGAGGGTGATCCATCAGTTTTGCGTTGAAATCCTGCATCAGTTCCGCCTTGGTTTCAAGGGGAATATCTCTGGGATCGGTTTTCACACCGGCATCCACTCTATCATTAATAACCGGAGCAGGAGCAAGTTTGCTCTCTCCGCCTCTTTTTATCTTAGCTTCCCTGACGGCGAGAAAAACGCTCTTTTCAATACGGGAAAGATCGGTAAAAGAAACGATTCCCCAGCTTCCCTTATCCAGCGCTCTCACAACACCGCCTGATGATTTTGTTCTGGAAAATTCTTCCTGTTTCTTTCCCCTATAGACAATACGGGTTTCCCAGCGGTTTTCCATCCTGATATCAAGATAGTCCACCGATAAAGCCGATACAGCTTCGCTGAGCTTATCCTTCATAAAAACACCAGCTTCCTGTTAAAATCCGGGCTGACACCATTTCCCGCCAACGGGAAAAAACTCAAACCCGGCCGGATACCGCCTCCGGAAAACAACGGAATAACGGCAATCCGGTAACTGCCGGAACATCAATGCATAAAAAAATACACTACTTCCGTACCGGTTCATGCTATTCTTGGAATTAACAGGAATACCTTTTTTGAAAAATGACTTAAATCAGATCTTTGGAAAACCATTTTTTGAAATTTATTTAAACCGGTTTGAAGAAGGAGGTTCGGAGGGAACCTCGCTTTTCCAAAAAAGCGTGGGTTCCTCTGAGGGTCCCTTAACCCCAATGCCACTGAATTAGTAAAATTTCCTCCAACCCCTAACCTAATACTCTTGTTTTTCAAGGAGGGAGGTTCGGAGGGCAACCTCGCTTTTTTAAAAAAGCGTGGTTCCCTCTGACGGTCCCCATTCCCCGGTCGGTCTAAATCCCTCCGGTCGGTCCCCCAATTCCAAAGTTTTGGGATGGAGGTCCGGAGGAAACTTTTTTCAAAAAAGTTTTCTCCGGGAGCTGGGCATACGGTTACAATTCTCGTGATCGATCAGGTAAATTCATGCATTAATCTATGGGTAGTGGGAGCGGTTTAAATGTATTCGTTCTCAACCAGACTCAAACCACCTGCAAACCTTATAATGACAACAAAACGCCAATACTGCCGGATCGCAGGCGTCTCGCCTGTCCCACCGGTTAAACAACCTCGCATGCTCTCTACAATCTCCGAAATGGAAAAATAACTCCAGCTGTAGGGTTGGCACCAATGATCCGACCCGAAATCAAACCAGTCTTCAATCTAAATCAAATTATGGTAATTTTAGGCTATCAATATGATTTCCGCACATGTGAATGATTTGTGGTTTGAGTTTGCATTGCGGGCAGACCTGCGGATCCGCATCGATTTTATAAAGCCCTCCTCCTACGAACGCTGGCGAAGCTTGTGGTTATTGGGGTTTGCTGGCGGTTGGCGGTTGGATTTGGGACCGGGGGACAGGCGGGACGCCTGCGATCCGGCAGTCGCTGGCGGGGGGTTGTGGTTATAATGGTTGCTGGCGGTTGGAGGTGGGTTTTGGGACCGGGTGCAGGCGGGGACGCCTGCGAATTAAGGTGGAATTTATCTGATCACTCACAAAAATTATAACCGCACGCCCAATTCCCAGAGGAAACTTTTTGAAAAAAGTTTCCTCCGGACCTCCATCCCAAAACTTTTGGAATTGGGGACCGACCAGGGACCGTGGGATTTGGGGACCGTCAGAGGGAACCACGCTTTTTTGGAAAAGCGAGGTTACCCTCCGAACCTCCCTCCTTGAAAAACAAGAATATTGGAGATTGGGTTGGCGTGATTTTTACTAATACGGTGGCATTGAGTTCGGGGGCAACTTTTTTTAAAAAGTCTTCTCCGGAAGCTGGGCAAACGGTTATGAATCTCTTGAGTAATCAGACAAATCCATGCCTTAATTTGATTGATTTTTTTTCAACAGAGTGGTATCATCTGCGATTCTTTTTTTACGAAACCCGCTTTTTAAAAAAAGCTCGTTTACAAAACCCCTCCGGCAAAAACTTTCAGTGCATCATTTTTATGCTCTCTCAAATTTTTCTTTCTGTATAACGATTTTCATCACTTTTCCCTGTTAAGCATTTCCTGATAGACTGCCTGTTCTATGTGGATTCCGCATTTTCTGTAGGCTTCGCAGTAGAAGGAGGCTCCGTTGTTGGGGAAGGTTTTGCTGAAATAGTCTTCACACATAACTTCCGGCATATTTTCCAGCGTATAGCCCATGCTCAGAGCTGCGTTATATTTCATGCATGTGAGGCATCCACCTGAGCAGCGATCGCCGTAGCTGCAGCTGTGGCAGTTGAAAATTTTGTCATCGCTGCGGAATATGTCTTTGATTCTTTCCCATACATGCTGTTTTCTGGCGATGATAAGGGAAATCGAATCCTCATTGATATTTCCGAGAGATGTTTTTTCGTTGTTGATATACATATCACAACTATAAACCCGTCCATAGGGGTCAAAAATGGTTCTGAACTCGGAACAGCGTTTTTTATCTTTTATGGAAGTAACTTTAATATCAGGGCAAAGCGCCAGTTTTACTGCATGTTTCAGTTCTTTGAACTGAATATTCCCCGGTTTGTCGTAAAACCAGAGGTCAAACAGTTCCACAAGAAATTTGCAATAAGCTTCAGGGGATGGCATGAATTCTGCCGCCTGCCAGGCAATATCCCCGATGGAGGAAGGATTACAGGTTACATCATAGGGGTCGAGCTGAACTTCAGCACCCAGCTCCCTGAAAAAGTCATAAAACTTTTTCGCCCCGGTTTCAATAGTCTGCCGGGTGATAACGGCAAGGACCGACACAAGAGGATGTTCTCCGTATTTCCGGAAGTTTTCAATCCCCCTGATAGCTGATTCAAATGAACCTGCGCCTTCCGGGTCCATTATTCTGTTTCTGTTGTGTAGTTCTTCGGGTCCGTCGATACTGAATCCAACATGGAAATTGAAATCGTTGAAAAATTCTGCAAAAGGCTCAGTCATCAGAGTTCCATTTGTCTGAATTTTATTTATAAACCTTATATCGCAATGATTTAGCTGGAGATCTATAACTTTTCTGTAAAAATCTATACCCGCAAGGAGCGGTTCGCCGCCATGCCATATCATTTCGAGTTTCCGGGGAAACAGACATTCGTCCCGTATATAATCACTGCACTTGGTAATTATACTGTCAACGGTCTTTTCTTCCATAATAAACGGAGAGCTGTGATCCTGAAAGCAGTACCTGCAGTTAAGGTTGCAGGACAAAGTAACCTGAACTTGCGGCAATATCATTGTCTATACTCCCCACCGGTTATTTCCGGTTAATTCTAATTCCCTGTCGAACCCCTGTCGGCAAACTATAATTCAGACTCCGGGGGATCTGAAGTTGATAGCCTGGCTTATTATTTATGCCATCAATCTGGTCTGTGAAGATCAAATTATAACCGGAACTGCCGGAAAACTGAGATTATTACGGTTTTCAGGCAGTCCGGTCCTGTATTCATAAACAGAGGCAATCCTGAAACTATAAACTGCATGGATTCCATCGGAATATTATTTTTCAGGATCGATTAACGGCAAAGCTATTCTGATTCGGGATTATTGATAACCCCTTCGAGTATTGTGCCTTTGAGCAGTTGTGAAAACACATCGGCGATGCTTCTTCCGCCCAGAATGGCAAGAGGCGACATGCTCTCAGCCATTTTTTCAGCGAGATGTTTATCGCCGAATGCCTGTAATGCGGCAATAAGTTCGGGAGAAACTGCCTTTGCCTTGTCAACGACAGCCTGGACTTCAGCACCCATTTCCTGAATGCGCTGTTCCATTTCCAGACGGGCATAATCCAGTTCCTGATTCTGACGGGCTTTTTCTCTTTCAAGTTCCGCATTATTTATATCGGTTAATTTAGTCTGCTTATTCAGACTGGCTTCAAGTCTCTTATCCTCAGACTGAATTTCAGCAATAATCCGGGAGAGAGCAAGTTCCAGATTCTTTTCCACTTCCTGTTTCTGCATTTCAAGTTGTTTGAAAGTGGTGGCGAACTGAGCTTCGGATATTTTCTGTTTAATATCCTCAACCTTCTGGGTAATTTCCAGTTTTCTCTGTTCCTGCGCAATCTGGATTGTCTGCTGAACTGCAGTATGCTGTGCTCTTATGAGCATATCAGCTATGGCATCGTCTCCGATACTGACATCGAGAATTTCCACATCATAAACTCTCATGCCGTTTTCCTCAAAGAACCTGCCTTTGCGTTTTCCGCCTTCACCGGGAGTTCCGAGGACGGTATCCCTGATAATATTGATGCAGTTGGCGTAAAATTCCTCAACACCGTATTGTTTAACGGAGTTGCGGATCATAGAGCGCAGGTGGTCGGTGAGGAATTTGACATAGTTTTCCACATTGAACCATTTTTCAGGTTCGCCTTCGAAGTTGACTCTGTATGAAATTCTGACTTCCACACTGCACATATCTTTGGTTTCAGCTTCAACTATATCAGAAACCTTGTTGTTGAGAACCCGCAGATATACGGTTTTAATCAGATTCTCGTCGCTTTTTGGCGTGCCTGTTGAAAGCTCCATAGCTTCAAGGGTTTCATCGTATTCGAGAAGATAGGTCTGAGGTCCGGTAATGACCTTTCGTTCCCCTCTTTTGCTAACCACGAGAACTGCATAGCCTGTCCAGGCTTCAATGGTGATTACACCTTCATATTTGGTGTCGAGGGTTATGGTTCTGGAAGGCGTGTATTTCTGGCTTCTGTTGAAGTCGTCGCCGACATAGCCTTCTTCCTTGGCTACTTCCCGTTTTCTCTCGGCTCTCATAGGTGCGCCCGATGCCATCATTTTCATCAGGGGAGCGCTGGCAGGAGCTGAAGGAGCCTGAACAAAGTCGGTTTTTTCAGCTTCAGCCATTTGAGCAAGATGCATATTATATTCGAGAGCCTGCTGGTTTCCGGGGAACATAAGCCTGACCATTTTTGGGGGGAGAACTCGTTTGACAATGACTTCCCTGCGGGGATCCGGCAGGAACATACAGGGACCTCTCTGAAGGGTGATTTCACCGGTAAGCCTGTTGAGCACATATCGTGCTTCCCCTGCGGGAATAGCTACTGCGTAGTGGATTTCCTGATTTTCATATTTGATAATGGCATGTTCGGGACGAGGGAAGTAGATCATCTGGTCTTTTCCGGTAATAAACAGTTCCTCCCCTACTTTTCTTTCTGTGCCGTCTGATTCTTTGTAAGGTGCTATAACTTTTATATAAATTCCGCTGATTTCGTTGAGTTCGATAGCCTTGAACTTACGGGAACTGTTTTTCTCAACAAAAATCTCGGTGGGTTCAGGAAAAACAACAGCAGGTCCCTGAATAAACCTCTTATTTCCATCTTCGTCGAGGAGAATGCAGTATTCCAGTCTTTCGAGGGTAGCCGCTTCGCGGATAAAGTTGCCTTCCTCATCACACACTACTTCCACACCTGTAGGCGGAATGTAGAACGACACATCGGTTCCCTTTATTACAAGGAGTTTGCCGATGGTCAGATCCGGTGTTTCCTGGTCTGAGATAATTCCTTCGGGCGGGTTTTCTGCGGAAGCAACACCCCGCTGAGGTTTCATTACTGCTTTTGTCCAGTTATTAAGTGCTTCATCCTCGTTGTAAACCTGTATAACCAGATACTGGTTTGAACGCAGATGGTGTCCCTGAATGACTCTTGCCACCTGTCCGGGCCAAAGGGGGAATGTTACCGGTCCGGGGATGTTGACTTTTCTTCCGGAAATCAGTTTGGGCAGATTGTTGGGTCCTGATTTGGCATGTTCTTCATCGCCGGGTTTGGCGGGATTTTCAAGAACAATATACCAGCCTTCCTCGGCAAACGGAAACTGAGTGATGGCTTCTTCCAGAATACACCTGCGGAATCGTCTGGAAGCTTCTTCAAAAATCACCGGTCTGTCCGTATTGGCAAGGCTTGTTTTATGAGGCCCCACATAAGCGATTACATTACCCTTTGTTTCATCCAGTATGAACGCATATTCATTTGGAGCAAGAACCAGATCCCGCTCTCTTCCTGACTCACCCATGATAATTCCCCTTTCAGTTCTTTTTTTAATTACTCGGACTCACCGTCAAGCTGTCCCAGCACAAACGCATAGTCGGCTTTAAAAAGTCCTACATCACCCTTAACGGCAATTCCGTTGCCGTAAATGTTGAGCATATAATCCGCTTCAAGTTTGCCGGGTTTGCCTTTGATTCTCACACTGCTTTCATCTTCAAGAACCATATCGTAATTTACAAACCCATCCTGTGTTATTCCTTTTGTAGTAACCCTGTCCTCACCTGCGGTAACAGTGTAATCAAGGAAGTGTGGTCCATGGGTTCCTTTTATCTTTATACCCTCATTGCCGTATATTACATTTATCTCTATTTTCTGGGAGCCATGAAAGCCACGGACCAGAATTGTGGTTTCCGTAATCATATTGATGGTTATTTCGATTTTATCATTTCCGATAGTTCCGAAAACCTTTGTATAATTGCCTGTGGCGTTGATTCTCATATCAAGCAGGTATTTTCCGTTGGTTCCTTTCACCCAGAATCCGCTTTCGATGGGATAGATGAAATACGAACCAAAAAGGCCGCAGAATGAACCTTTCATATTTCTCTGTTCTTCAGTGAGATTAAGACTCAGATCCGCTTCATTTTTGCCGGTTGTGCCCTGAAGAGTCATAGGCATAATCAAATCCATACCCAGAGCAATTTCACGGTATTCTCCGAGAAGCAGCGTAGTTTCCCAGGATCCGCCCTTTATGCCCAGCATAGGAAGTCCGGGACCGTCGATTATTGAATATACTATATCGGAACTTATGGAAAGATCCGGTCCGATAATGCAGGGTCTGATTTCCATAAAGAGTCCTCCTGTTATATGTTTATACAGGCAGTGTTTGTATGCCCTGCGGCGAGAGCATCCACAACATTGAAATTCTGTTTATTTAATGATTTTGATCAGGAATCCGTTGTGCTCCTGTCAGATAAATATTCAAAAACGGTGAAAAAAATCCTTGCCCTCTTTTTTAATAATAGCTTTATATTCACTTATCCGATCGGTTAATTCAGGTAAATATCTATATCTTCTTTCAAATGCTTCGATAGTGTATTCAATTAATCTGTTATAGTTGATTTCAACCGGATTTTCTTTGAGATAGCTTTGCAGAAAACGAGCGGTCATTCCGGCTCTGTCCGTCTCACTGCCTCCGCCGATAAGCCTGATGGTGGCTGTAATGTCGGCAATATCTTCTTCAATATGTCCGGGGGCTGATTCTTCAAAATCTATTCCATATACAAGTTCTGATTCTTTGTGGATGATAAAATTAGGAGGCATGGCATCACCTTTAAGAAACGCTCCGTTTTCTGTTTTCAGGGCGCGGTGAAATTGCCCAAGCCACTGAGCGGTTGTTTCTGCAGGGAAAAAGCCTCCGTTAGCCAGTATGCTTTTTATTGTAGTGCCCGGGATATACTCAATAAAGAGAATATTTTCATAGGATGCGGTAACGGCTGGCACTCTGACACCTTCCAGAGCAGCTTTTTCGAGGATGTATTTTTCTTTTTCGGGATCTCCCCATACGAAATACTTTGCAACTACGCAAAACTGTTTTCCCGCGCTTTCAAGATAAAGGAGGGTAACCTGATTTTTCTTGCTATAGAAGAATTTTGGATAAACAATTCTGACATCTCTCCCAAAGAGGCTTTTTATAATATCATTCCACCGGTTTTCCACTGGCAATCCTCCCCGGAAACAATTCAATGCGGCTTGATATTTTCCAGGCTATCCATGAAAAAAGCAAACCTGAAACAGCATGAATTACAATAATCACAACGGCGGCAAAAATGAGAGATGTTTTAAGAAATGCAGGGTCGGGAACGATTCTGGAAAGTGCGGAATTAAGGGAGTAAAGCACACCCTTGCCCACTACGGCAGCAATAACGCCAACCGTATATGCAAAAGCAAAAATGCTGGCAGTAACTGAAGATGCAGCCACGGAAATAAAACTGAAGCCCATTACGGCAAAAAACAGATCTATTATCAGAGCTTCGAGAATTATCGCAAGAATTGACCAGGGTTTAAAAGCTCCTCCGAGGACCAGATTGAGAAAGGCTGTAATTATACCCATAGAAAAAACGGCTCCCTTTTTGGGAACCACTGAATATCCAAGTGTATAGACAATCACATTTATTCCGACCATTACAGCGCCGACCATCGGAAACTTAATCATATGCAGGTAGCTGCCTATGGTCAGTTCAAGAATTCCGTTGCAAGCTGCAAGCATTGCCAGAATTGTTAAATTGAATGTCTTTAACGAATTTTTCACATCAACTTCTATTTATCCAATGATTTGCAATTACTTCATCGTTATGCAATTATTTTTCATATCGAAATGGGAAGAACAAACCTGAAATGCCTCTGCGTTATTTGCTATAAATAATTGTTTACAAATCAGGAAAAGACACCCTCCTGTCATCATTAATCCACTGACAGTCTAAATCCCAATGCCCATGAATTAAGGCATAGATATATCTTGTCGATCACGGGAACTGGAGCGGTCTGCCCAGCTTCCGGAGGATACTTTTTTGAAAAAAGTTTCCTCCGGACCTCCTTCCCAAAACTTATGAATTGGGGACCGACCGGGGACCGTAGGGTTTGGGGACCGTCAGAGGGAACCACGCTTTTTTAAAAAAGCGAGGTTACCCTCCGAACCTCCCTCCTTGAAAAACAAGAGTATTAGGTTGGGAATTGGAGTAAATTTTGCTAATTCAGTGACATTAGTCTAAATCCTCCCTTTTTGCAGGGATACCATGGAATTTTGTAACCATGAGCCTGCCTGTTCATCAAAAATCGAACAACAGAGGAATAAAAAGCCCGTAATAGAAACCATCTGAAGAACAAACATCTATTATTGGAATTTTTTACTTTTTCATAAACCGAAAGGAGACAGTTATGATTCTTGTAACAGGCGGAGCCGGATATATAGGGTGTCTGCTGGTCAAACAGCTTCTCGAACGGGGCAAACAGGTCAGGGTTTTTGACAAGCTCTATTTTGGAAAAGACGCTCTTAAAGATGTTGAAAACCGCATAGAACTTGTTCAGGGCGATATCCGGGATGTCGAGCCTTCGGTTCTGGACGGAATTGACGGAGTTATCCACCTTGCAGGGCTTTCAAACGATCCCACTGCAGAATACAATCCCAAAGCCAATGATGAAATGAACCATATCGGAACCCGCAGGCTTGCAGAAGCCTGTAAGGAAAAAGGTGTAAAAAGATTTGTCTATGCATCTTCCTGTTCCATTTATTATACACTCACTCCTGAAGATACAATGCTGGATGAAGAATCACCGGTAAGCCCCACTGCACCTTATTCAAAATCAAAATTTGACGGCGAAAATGCACTCAAAGCCCTTGAAGACGATAGTTTCTGCCCGGTAATTCTCCGGAAAGGCACGATTTTCGGACAATCTCCCAGAATGCGTTATGATCTGGTCGTCAATACTTTTTCACTCCACGCATATCTCAAAGGCAGAGTTACAGTCCACGGCGGCGGCGAAATGTGGCGCCCGCTTCTTGACATTAATGATGCGGTTGATGCATACATCGCCTGTCTTGATGCTCCGGAAGATCGGGTAAAAGGACAGATTTTCAATGTTGTCCACAAAAACTACAGAATTCTTGAACTTGCCCACTGGCTTAAATATATTCTCAGAGAGAAGAAACAGCTTGAAGTTGATGTCCGTTATCTTGAATCCGCTCCGGTACGCTCATACAGAGTAAACGGAGACAAAATAAAAAGAGCTATCGGATTTGAACCTAAAAGAGGCATTACTCCGGCAGCTCTGGCTATCTGGGAAGGACTTGAGGGCAAAACCGAGATGGATCTCAGCCACCCCCGTTATTACAATATCCGCTGGATGGAATTGCTGGTAGAGATGGAAGAACGGATCAAATCAATGGGAAGAATATTCTAAACTATTCTTTTCCACTGTAACTTCTGATCAACTCTATCATTTCGTTATTTCCGCTGCTCATGGCGATACGCAGGGAGGTCTGGCCCGAATTATTACGGGCATTGACATTAGCTCCCTTCGAAAGCAGAAACTTAGCTACATCAGCGTGGCTTTTTTCAACTGCAAGAAGAAGAGGCGTATCGCCGTTTTCGTCTTTCGGGTTGACATTGGCTTTTTTGGAAACAAGCGCTTTTACCACATCGATGTATCCATTTTCAGAGGCAACATGCAGGGGCGATTTTCCGTTTTCAACTCTGGTGTTGACATCAGCACCCTTGTTGATTAAAAGAATGGCAATATCCTTATGCTTTTCATTGAGAGCAAGGAAAAGGCAGGTTACGCCTGCTTCGCCTCTGGCGTTTACCTTTGCGCCTTTTGAAATGAGAAATTCAGCTACTGCTTTATGGCCGTTCATCACTGCATAGTGAAGAGGGGTCATCATTCCCTGATCTTTCTCATTCACGGATCCGGGATTTTTGGCAGCTATGGATTTGACCTTTGCCAAATCGCCTTTTGTTGCTGCTTTGCCCATTTCCGACGCAAAAACAATTCTGCCCATTGCTATAAAAGCAATGAGCAGAAATCCGGTTACTACTATTTTATTAAGTTTAATCCACTGCAATGGGGATTCTCCTTATTTTCATCTTACCTGAAGGCTCCTGATAAACTTCGCCGACATAGGGGACATTCTTTGATTTAAAGAGGTTTGTGCCCTTGTAGAGGGGAGTCATGCGGATAAGTTCCTCATTACGGGCGTTGTTGATGTGATCAACTGCCGATTTAATCTTTTCAGGTGTAATGGGATCTTCCGACTGGCTTACCAGTTTGCCCGATTTATCGAATGCCACTGTAAGTCCGCCGTAAACATCGGTGTAAAGATCACTGGCGCCGGCTACCTGATAAATGCCATGCTGTGAAAGAGGCACTTCTCTGGAGCTTTCGAACTCAATGATTGTTTCGCCTCTGTTATTGGTTATGACATTGGCATCGGTATATGCAGAAGCATCTACGCCCATCTTTTCCGCATTGGCTTTAAGGAATTCGAGGGCGGCATCCTTACCGGCTACGGGTGTTTCGAGCTTAACATCTGCCAGTGCTCTGGTCTGAGTAATATCATCGCTGGTGAGAATATTTCTGTCGAGGAACACCTTTGTCAGTTCGTTTTTATAAGCTCCGTTGTTGTTCATCTCGTCAGCCTTGAGCATTCCGAGGGCGATCTCCTTGTAGGTGGCTCCTGATGTAGGTGCGAGTTCGGTACCTTTATCAAGAAGGGGTCCGATAACATCTCTTGCCTTTGTCAGAGCACCGATGCGATCGGGCTGAGGAGGCTGAGGCTGCTGTCCTTCCGGTGTTTCCGGCTGCGGAAGCGGGGGAAGTTCTGATACGAATCTGTCATAAAGGCTGTTCACACAATCATAGAAAGCGCCTGAGAATACTCTTGAGAAGCTGTGGACTTCAGCAGTGAGTTCATCTCTGGGACCGTGGTCGGGAAGCTGATCCGGCGGGACATACTTAAATTCATTTCTGGCGTTGCGCAGCCAGGTTTTATTGTCGTCGTTCGGATCCGTATTTTCGAGTTTAATAGCTTTTCCAAACTCTTCTGCAAGCATGGAGAGTCTGTTATTCTGACGGAGGTCTCCCCCTGTCTCTTCGATAATCTTGCCGATATTGTGTTCGGAACCAAGGGTGTAAAGCATAGCTGTGCAGTCTGCAAACGCTTCGTGGTAAGCCATGGTTTCTCCGCCCCAGCCGCCGAGGTATTTGGGTTTCATGCCATCAAGGGTGGCGTGGCCTGTTTCGTGGGATACCACATCAACGGACTGCGCTGTCTGAATGGTTTTGCCGAGAGGGGCTGATTCGAAATGGAAGAAGTTGACTGACTGCTGCCATCTTGCATAATAAGCATTTTTATCTTCGCCGGCGTGTGAGTTGATATCAAGCTGTTTGTCGTTGAATGCCCATTTGACTTCGTGTCCGAGATAATTCTGGTGCATATCGAGAGTCTTATAAACATAAACAAAAGAACTTGCCTGATCAAACTCGGGTTTTACCGGATCAAAGAAGAAGTTTCCGTCGGGATCCGCTATAGCAACCGGTTTGCTGCTATCCATAGCTTTTGCTCTGGGTCCTTCGAGATTCTTTCCGATTTTGGACTGCTCAATCTGGTCGGTAACCGGTTTGTCCATCAGGGGATCCTGAGGAAAAACGCTGACTTTTACCATTTTGGGAGCTTCGGGAGCGGGCTGCTGTCCGCCGGTAATGGTAACTCCGTCTTTCGGAAGGGATTCCTCACCTACCGGAGGAGCCTGTGGCTGTGAAATCTTTCCCGATTCTATCCTTGAGGGGAAACGGATTTCGCTGCTGGTTACGGATGACAGGGAATTGTTCATACTTAACCTCTCAAAAAAATAATATTCAAACTTTTATCTTAACTTTCCGGATAAAACTGATTCGCTGGCATGGATAAAAGCCAAAAACACGGTATTTTCCAACAACTTATTTTATCATGCAAGACGGAAATTTAATACATTCTTCACATTAACAAAATGTTAACATTCAGCAATCCGACGACTATTCCGCCTTATTTCCGACATCTTTCAGAGGCATAACACCCATTTCTCTGGCTTCATCAACATTGAGAATAATGAGTTCGCCTTTTTTCTTCTGATCTTCCTGAAACTGCTCTTTTCCAGCCTGAATGGCATCATCAAGATCAGAATCGTCAATCATTGTTGTTTCGATATATATTCTCTTTTTGCCGTCTTCCGTGAGATCGACGCCAAGATACATATGCTCATTATTCATTACCAGATAAGTATTAAGCTCAATTTTTTTCAGAACTGAAGCAAGCAGCACTGTGCCATCGACGCAGTTTGCCTGACTTCCTTTGAGGGAATCGCCGAGAAGCCTTACATGCTGGCAGCTGACATAGTCGGAGGAAACTGAGGGGACACTGATACTGCTGTATTTGATTCCCCTGTCCTGAAGAGCCTGCCAGATAGCTTCTATCTCAGCCTTTACATCTTCTGCATTTCCCTGATAACCTGCAAAGGAAGAGATGTCTTTTTTAAGGGCTTCTTTCAGAACCTGCTCCACAAGGGGATGATTTTCATTTACATAGGCGGCAAACATCCACGATATATCAACTTCATCATTTCCGTTTATCATCTCATAAACACAATCGTTAAGAGACATTACGGAGAATATCTTATTCTTCTCACCCTGTGAAACTCCGTTGATAAAGACTTCAGCGGTAACATCTTCAGGGAAGATCTGCCTTACTTTGTAAAGCTGATCATAATCATATTTGATATGGGGATAAATTTTATACTTAACCCCGGCTTTTGGCAGAACTCCTTCGAAAACACTGGTTTTCACCAGTTTAGGGCTGTTGATGACAACTTTTACTTTTGCATTATCAGAAGGCGAAACCACATAAACGCCAAGCAGTCCCAAAGGCATGCCCATTGTGTTCGGCTCTTTTTTCTCCTCAAGCTTCGCTGTGGAAAACACCACAACCATTGAAGGATAGATCTGATCTCCGGTGCGGGAAATTATAGCCCAGTTCAGTTTTGAAGCCGGCGCTGCGCAGGAAGTCATGCAGGTGTTTGCAAGAAAGGCAGCTACCACAATTGCAAAAATAACAAAGAAATACCTGTGGAGTTTTATCCTGTTTTTCATCATATCCCCCTGAAAATTATAATAGATCCATATCAAAAAATAGACAGTATGCTTATTATACCATTCAGACTGAATTCAGGCTATAACGGCGGAGCTGCTTCACGATGATGAATTAACGCGCAAATCAGGAATCCGGTGGAAACCTGTTTTTAAAAGCCGGCGTTATTCCTGTTCAGTCTGGCAACCGCTGCAGATGCCGAAAATTTCCAGATTATGGCCTGTCATTTTGAAGTTGTGTTTATGAGCAATATCTTCCTGAAGCCTCTCAACAAGATCGTCATAAAATTCAAAGTATCTCCCGCATTGACTACAGAGCATATGATCGTGGTGGGGGTGTTCGTGTTCGTGTTCAAAAAGAGTGCCTCCATCCCGGCGCTGAACTTCCCGGGCAAGTTCGCACTCTGAGAACAGCTTTAAGGTGCGGTAAACGGTAGAAAGCCCTATATCAGGATGTTTCTTTCTCAACTTCTGATAAAAATCCTCAGGTGAAATATGACCTTCGAGTTTAAGGAAGGTTTCGAGGATTATATCCCTCTGTTCAGTTCGCTTTAGATTCTTCTTTTTCAGAAAATCTCTGAATATCTGCTTTTCCTTATCATACTTCATCGGAGCTTTACTTCAGGCTTCCGACGGTGAGGCTATCAGGAGAAAGTGATTTGTTTTCCTCTGCTTCCGGTGATGCTTCTCCTGCAGGGGTTGCGACAAAAACACCATTTGGAAAATGTTCTTCGTCAACTTCCTCATTGGCATGATCCTGTGTTGCGTCATGAAGGGAAAGGTATTTATAGCATTCTGCAATATGTTCCTTTTCTTCATCACGGATGTGGCCAATCATTCTCTTCAGCTCTTCATTGTCCACTTCCTCAGCCCAGCGCTGGTATGTGCTGACAGTTTCCAGCTCTCTCGCCAGAATGTCTCTGATTATTTCAAGATTTCTCGTAAGTCCCATGTTGCACCTCGCTTCAACTAATTATTCCAAAATAAATTCTTAAAATCCTGCCAGATATCAGGTTTTAGATCTTTCCCTCTTTTTGCTCCCCTTCCTTCAAGAAGTCCTTTAAGGTGAGGCTGCTCGTCAGCCCAGTCGAGGGGTGTTCTGCCGTCTTTATCAACACAGTTTATATCAGCACCGCAATCAAGAATAAAACTGAGAGTGTCGGGATCTCCGCTCATAACAGCTTCATGCACGGGATATTCTCCGCCGTTGCCTACTGCACTGAGTCTTGCTCCTCTGGAAATAAGGATCCGGCACACTTCCTTTCTGCAGGATGCCGCTGCGCAATGAAGAGCGGTCCATCCGCCTGCATCTCTCTCATTAACATCTATTCCCGATTTAAGAAAGAATTCGACTACCGCCAGATTTCCGTTTCTGGCAGACAGATGAAGGGGAGTATATCCATAAAAGCTGTCTTTCACATGTATTTCCGCCCCTTTTTCTTTGAGAAACTTCACCATTTTTTCATCTCCGCGCATTGCGGCAAAATGGAGGGGAGTCATCCCCCTTGAAGTTGTGGAATTTATGTTTACGCCTTTTTTCAGCAGAAGCTCAGCTATTTGAATATCTCCGGAAAGGGCAGAACCGTGCAGTGGGGTCAGTCCGTTGAGATCCTTAATCTTAACATCAGCTCCCATTTGCACCAGCAGAACACAGAAATCTCTCACGCCGTATTTCGAGCAGATATTGAGCATTGTTTCACCATTTGCATTTCTTACATTCAGCAGAGAGGGATTTTTTCTGAGTTTTTCCTGCAGTTCGGTATATTTCCCCTTATCAAGCAATGCAAATGCCTCTGCAGCTTCAGGCGAAACAGCAAGGCCGGGGGAAGCTCCTACAGCAGGGTGGGCATCTGCATTCGGGTGGGCGTGTATTTCTTCTGTTTTTCCCTGAAACAAAATCAAAATGAATGAAATCAACAGAACGAGAACAGCGGTGATACCATATTTTAATTTCAACATTTTTAGTCCCCCTTATAATTTATTCTGAGGGGCTGCCTGCGTAAATAATTCGAAACAGTTTTTCTGCAGGCTTAAGGCATCATCCGCTAAAAAAGAAGCTGCCCCAAAAGCCGGGTATTGTTAACCGCTATTACTTCAGGGTCAGTTCCTGTAAATGTTCTTTTAAAGCAGATTTTCGATAAGCAGCTGGGTGTTTTTTTCCGCCTTCTCTTTTAAAACACTGCTTTTTGCCGGTAAGTTCCATTTTATGTCATCTTTTTTCTCATATACGGACAATGCAAGGTCCATAATACTGTCCTTTGTAACAACATCAAGATGAAGATAGGGAAGCCCGGCTATTTCGCAAAGCGCTGATACCTTGGGATCATATGAGATTCCTGCTGCCGGAGTATTCTGCACAACGGAGAAAATCAGGGAGTGGAGCCTCATTCCGAGAACCATGTCCATACGGCCCATAAGACCAAGCATAACATCAACAGGATACTTTCTGGGAATAATTCGTGCGGTATTCTCCATCTGTCGCTGGATTTTCTTGCATATTTCAAGGTCCTGTGATTCCTGAAAAGGAAAAAGATAAACAAAAGCTTTCTTTTCCTTCACAAAAAAATCTGCGGTTTTTGCAATATCAGCAATATAATCAGAATCCGTCTTCCACGGGCGAACAGAAATACCGAGCCTGAATGCTCCCGGCTCAAGTTTTTCAGCCTTTGCCACAGGATCAAGAATATCATCCCCGGGCGCTTCCAGAGCAAACACCGGATCTCCGGTTACATGAATAGGTGGTTTTGTTACCCCTATTTCTCTTGCAAGAGTAACTGAATCTTCATCACGAAATGTTATAAAATCAACCTGATTCATAACAAAGGCAGCAAATTTTCTGCTTTTTGAAAGATTGAGGGGTCCAAGACCCTGAGCATAGAACATTACTTTCTTACCAAGCATCTTAGCCATCTGAACTATGCCAAGATAGTATGTAACAGTGGAAAAACCGGTGCTGTCCTGAATTAAGCCCCCGCCTCCGCTGATAAGCAGATCGATTTTACTCATACGGCGCATAATACCAAGCATATCTTTCCGGTTGTGGGATTCCACATCAAAAGCTGCTGCGGTTTCCAGAGGCGATTCTGAAAGAACAATAATGCGGACGCCTGGGATGTTCTTCTTCAACTGCCGCACAATAGATGCAAGTATTGCCTCATCCCCAGCATTCCCAAATCCGTAATAACCGGAAATCATAATTCCCGGAGGCTTCGATTCCTTCACCCTTATCTTCTCCTGTTTGGTAAAAATGTATTTAGATTATAATTATGCCTTCAGCAGGAAACACCTTCAGGAAGCTATTCTTCCTCATACTCCCCGGGTTCTGCACCGAGCATTTCCTCTACGCCTTCGAGGGCGTTTGCGATTCCGTGTTCTGCAAGGTTTTCACCAAGAACCCTGTCTTCTTCCGCATCGGTTTTTATGTAGTTTCTCAGGGCGGCGCAGGATTCGTGAAATGAGTATAAAGCATCAAGGAGCAGCGATCGAGCTTTCTGCATTCCCTCGTGGGCGATGGGAATGGCATTTACCCTTATTGTTATCTGCTTTTTCAGATAAGTGTCAACTTCATCCAGAAGAAATAATGCTCTTTCTCTGGTTATATCTCCGGCGGAAAATAAAGCAGTAATCCTTTTCAGCCTTGAATATACCACAGGAGCGGAAATTCCGCTCATCTGTTCCAGAGCTTCATCAATGGCACGGTCGAGTTCGTCGCTCCATTTGAATTCATCTTCCTCAGGAAGTTCGGGAAATGCTTCCGCTCCAAAGCATATATGGGGGTCTCCCGTTCCAGCTATTGAAAGAAGGTGTGCTTCTTCCGATTCATTCCTGATGGTGATTCCCTCAAATGAACTGTCATCTTCTTTTGAAGTTTCAGCAGAAGAAATTGAAAGAACATCATCTTCGCCGTCTTTTTCAGACAATTCCGAAGCAGAAGCTTCATCCTCCCATTCCACAAGGAGGTTCAGGTCCTTTTCCTGTTCTGTTTCATTTCCGATTTTTTGCTGATCGTCCATCTATGCCGCCGCTGTTGTAAGATTTCCGGGGAAGTGCATCGCAGTTCTGATTGTTTCAATCTGCTGGTTAATTTCCGGATGTTCGCTTGACCACTGGGTATAGGATTTACTGAAACCGGGACCCTCCGCTTTTACATAAGCATCATAGGAAATAAGGCTGTGGTAGCGTTCAAGATAATCCTGAGCTTTTCCGCTGTATCCGCCTGCTTTTTCCTTTTCTGTTTTGATAACATCACGAAGGTTCTGCATATCCGAATTCTTATCGATAAGCTTGTCCACTTCATCTTTCGAAGCGGGATTTTTCTGAATCAGGTTTATAAAGTTGAAAATCTTGCGGTATTCTGTTCGTGAATAATTGCCCTGTTCCCGGATATCATCTTTTATACCCTGATTTTTGGTGAACTTGCCGGAAGCTTCCTCGTTCTGGTTTTTTCTGATAATGCTGGCAACTACAGTTCCGGTTGTGGTTCTGCCTCTTCCTGCGTGGCAGTTGAAAATAACGGGAGTGTCCTTGTCCACACCCTTGAGCCTGTCGGTCAGTGATTCGAAATCCTTTGGCTCCGGTTTCTTTTCATCAGTGATTGGAACCCGGTCGTATTCAACATTATAACCTTCTTTTTTGAGGTCGTCATAAACCTCGCCGACGGTTTTCACTGAATTTTCATCAACTTTTTCCCACTTGTAAACAACCTTGCCATCGGGAGTTTCATCGGCTACAAGCATTTTTCCGCCGTTTTTCTTTGCTTCTTCAAGAATCTCAGCTTTCATCTTCTTTTCCATAGCTTCCACATCTTCTTTGGTGGCGCCGGGATTCTCGAAATTCTTAAATATGGTTTTGTCCCCGTCCTGACGGAGGTTGTGAGGTTTTCCGTTTATATAGACCACAGGTTCTTCACGCAGATTTACCCAGACTGCTTTTTTCTGAGGTTCGCATCCGGGAGCTGCACCAGCTTCCTTCAATACAGCTTTCATACCGTCAACGGTAGGCTGCCCTACCCCATAGGTATTTTCATCCTTTACTTTTCTGAAATTGGGAGCGCCTTCAATCAGAGGCTGTGGGTTGTTTCCATCCTGCAGCTTTTTGTTGTGAATATGGGGATGCTGGTCATTTTTCAACACAAACCCGGGCTTGAGAACCTCGTTGCCGTTTGGTGCATTGATAATCTCTTTTGCCTGAGAGTTTTCAACTGTCTGAGCCTCTCCGCCCCCTGAAGCTGCGGGAGACTCTGCCGCCGGAGCTTCACGGCCGGTTTTTTCCCCCTGTTTTGAACCTGAATCAGTCAGGGGAGAAAATTTTGTTTTTTTCTCGTCAAAAAGCTCAAGAGCGCCGAGAGTTTCCTTCTGCCAGGCAGACGGTGTAAGTTTAACCGGCTCAGATTTGGGAGCTGCCGAAGCTGTCTGCACAGTGGGATTGTAGATTATATATTTATCATGAACCTGCATCTTAAAACCTCAAATATTATGTTAATAACCAGTTCCGCCAGAGATCCGGAAAACCGGCGGAATAATGGGTAAATGCCGATATGGGGATGGAATCTCCATCTATTTGTATTCGTTTAAACCTGCTATGGGAAGGTCGATTTTGCCCCCTCCGTTGCCCTTAAACTGACATTCCAGTTCGCAGCAGAGGCATTCGGTGCATTTGCCTTTGGCGGCATCTGCTTCAGAGATTGCCAGAACGGGTCTGCCTTCCTCAAGTTTAAGAATCTTAGGCACGCATTCACTCACACAAGCCTTTGATTCGCACTTGTCGCAATAACTGTAGTCAAAGGAAACCTGACCGCCGGAAACCGTTTTGAAGGCATAATCATCTTTGTGGGGTTTTTCTTCAGGTTTCGGAATATCCCTGATTTCAGCCTTATCCACAAGTTCCCTGAGTCTGCGGGCGCATTGTGAAGCAGGGGTTTCCTTGCCGTAACATTCGATGGGTGCAGGAAGATCTCTGGTGTAATTGGTCATAATCTCGATGGCTTTTTCTTCCTGATTGCCGCCAAGCCTCATTACGACGGGGATTGTAACCCAGTTTTCACGAAACGCCTTAACTAAGCCTCTGGCTGAATGAAACTGCTCCTGAGAAGCAACCCCTGAACCGGAACCGAAGTAAGCATCGATTCCCTTCTGTGCCATAATAATCTTAGCAGCGCGGTAAACCTTGGAAGCAGGGGGGTTGCCCGATGTGTCGCAGAAGTTGGCTATTTTGAAACCCTCGGCAAGAACAGCGTCCATACTCATCATGGATCCGCCGCCACCGGCTCCGTGGAAGCCCACATATCCCTGACCTCCGGAGAATTCCCTTTCCATCTGGATAAAATAGAAAGTTCCCCTGTAATCATTCTTTTCAACATTAAATGCAATTTTGTCAAGATCTGACGGAGGATTTGAAAGTTCCCTCGCAATTTCTATTCCCAAATCGGGATGGCGGAAAACCGCATAATCATCAATAGTCATATGGCAGTCGGCGGCAAGAATATCGCCTGATTTCACCCTTACCAGAGGATTCACTTCAGCCGAGCGGGTTTCATAGGTTCTCGCTGCGGTATAAAGTTTCACCAGAAAATCGGCAAGTTTTGATTGTTCAGCCCCACTGATGCCGACTTTGCGAAGCAGGTTTCGGGCATGATGATCAGGAAGCCCCTCTTTTATATCGATGGTGTGTCGGATCACTTTATCAGGGTGCTCCCTGGCGATCTCCTCGATTCCCGTTCCGCCGACCGCCGAGAATATCATAACCGGCGACGCATGGGAATCATCTATTATTATACCCGCATAATACTCTTTTTCGATATCAAGCTTCTCTTCAACAAGAACTTTTTCAACGGTAAATCCTTTTATAGTCAGCCCTATGATCGATGCAGCAGCTTCTTTTGCCTGCTGCGGGGTATCGGCAAATTTAATCCCCCCTGTGCCTGCTCTTCCAGTTGTCCAGGTCTGGGCTTTTACCACTACAGGGCAGTTGAATTCAACAGCAATCTGCTCTGCCTCTTCAGGCGTGGAAGCTGTTTTTCCTCTGGGGATGCCTATCTTAAACTTATTTAAAACTGATTTGCTCTGGTGTTCGAATATTCGTGCCATTTTGCCACCCCTGATAATTAAATTGCAGATTTTTTTTCTATGACGGAAGTTTAATTCCTGTCGTTATTTTTTGGTCTGTTATCAACAAATACCACCGGCTTGCGGGTAGCTTCCGGCATAATTCTGTGATTAAGTTCGTCTTCCTCAATAGCTCTTACCTCAAGAGTGACACCCAGTTTTCTCCGGATCTGCTCCTGTATAAAAGCTTCAAATGCCGTATTATCCCCCGGTTTTGCAGGGATATATACAATAAGATGATTGGCAAAATCCTTTTCAACCACCTCAACCTGCATCATCACAATTCCATTCTCAGAAAGCACATTTTTTACAGCGTCAGGATATACCATTACACCTTTGATTTTAACCATGTGATCATTCCGGGCAAGTATTGGGCCTAATCTTTTATGCATATTGCCGCAGGGGCAGGGTCCGGGAATCAGATAGGATCTGTCTCCGTTCATGTATCTGAGAAGAGGCATGCCCTCAACGCCGAGGGGGGTAATAGCAACAAGCCCCTCTTTTCCGTCTTCCACAGGTTCGAGAGTATCAGGATCAAGAATCTCAAAGAAAACCTCATCAGGGTTGATATGATGTCCGTTATGAGCGCTGCATTCCACAGTAACAAAACAACCTTCCGTAGCGCCGTAACAGGAGAAAAGCTCGGCATTCCAGGCTTCTTCAATCATCCTGCCCAGACCGTTTTTCTTTAAATCCCTGTCAAGGACATTTTCGCCAACAATAAAGATGCGTTTAATACTGTGGGAAATCCCTTTTCTCTTAATCTCCCTGCCCAGCTTGAGCGCAAACGACGGCGCAGCCATCAGGGCGGTTGAAGAGGTTTCCTGAATGATTCTTATGGATTTTTCGGAAAACCCCGGACCAAAGCGGGTAACGCCGGTTCCAAGAGTTGTAAAACAGAAATAAAATCCGAAACCTGCCATCCAGAGCCAGGCGCTCATTGGCAGGGTAAGATGAACCGTATCCTCCCCGGAAAGCCCGGAAAGGCTGAGAGTCTGCGCTCCGTAAAGAGAAATCCTTTCCATATCCTTCAGGGTAAACGGAATATAAACAGGGGCACCGGTAGATCCCGATGTACTGGCAATATCAAGCCAGCGAGAACGGGGAGCCGCAAAAAATCTGTCATTATACTCCCGGAGATCATCTTTTCTTGTTATGGGCAGTTTTTTCAAATCTCCGGCAGTCTGCACATCCTGAGGCTTCACCTCTGCAATATCCATCATTTCCCTGTAAAAGAAAGAATTGTGGTATGCATATTCCACCATCTCCCTTATACGGCCATTCTGCCGCTGCTCAATTTCCTCAACTGTTCCTCTGA
Source organism: Bacillota bacterium (assembly GCA_021287065.1). Lineage (GTDB taxonomy): Bacteria > Vulcanimicrobiota > JAJTBE01 > JAJTBE01 > JAJTBE01 > JAJTBE01. The sequence goes on along the minus strand of JAJTBE010000006.1, from coordinate 553 downwards.
AAAAATCCTTATACTGATACATAACCTGCTCACTTTCAAAAACTGTTGCTGAATACAATACTAATTCTATCAGATTTTTCAAAAAAAAGACAAACTATTTCAACCATAGGAAGTTAAATCGGTTTGAGTCTCTGCTGAACCCGGTAAATTTATTTCCGGCTCGATACAACAACATCGCCTGCTACTGCTGTTAAGCAACCTAATATCCCGCACAACAAAAAGCTTAGCAAGGGATCGCAGGAGAGGCTTCCAGCTTCGACGAGGACCGGCAGGGTCCGTCTCAATGCCGCTGAATTAGTAAAAATCCACTCAAATCCCCCAGCCCAGGAGTTCTGTTTTTCAAGGAAGGAGGTTCGGAGGGCAACCTCGCTTTTTTAAAAAAGCGTGGGTCCCTCTGAGGGTCCCCAAATCCCAATGCCACTGAATTAGTAAAACTTACTCCAATTTCCAGCCCAATACTCTTGTTTTTCAAGGAGGGAGGTTCGGAGGGCAACCTCGCTTTTTTAAAAAAGCGTGGTTCCCTCTGACGGTCCCCAACCCCCACGGTCCCCCG
>JAJTBE010000057.1 GCA_021287065.1 Bacillota bacterium | reverse complement strand
CGATCGCTGGCGAATGCTTGTGGTTATCAGGTTTGCTGGCGGTTGGCGTTGTGTTGTGGGACCCGGGGCAGGCGGGACGCCTGTGATCCGGCTGAGTTGGCGGAATGTTCCCGCTAAAGCTGGATGTAGGGAGCAGGTTTGTAGTGAAGGCGGACCTGCGGGTCCGCGTCGGGGTTGCAAACCCCTCCTACGATCGCTGGCGAATGCTTGTGGTTATCAGGTTTGCTGGCGGTTGGCGTTGTGTTGTGGGACCCGGGGACAGGCGGGACGCCTGCGATCCGGCAGTCGTTGGCGGGAGTTTGTGGTTATTGGGTTTGCTGGAGGTTGGTGTTGGTTTTTGGGACCCGGGGACAGGCGGGACGCCTGCGATCCGGCAGTCGTTGGCGGGGGCTGTGGTTATCAGGTTTGCTGGCGGTTGGTGTTGGTTTTTGGGACCCGGGGACAGGCGGGACGCCTGCGATCCGGCAGTCGTTGGCGGGAGTTTGTGGCTATTGGGTTTGCTGGCGGTTGGCGTTGGGTTTTGGGCGAGCATACTGAGTTTTCACCGATGGTTATGAATTTGCAAAAAACACTCTGATTCTCATATGAGAATTACAATTCAGGAAGGTTCGGGTCGGATTTTTCCGGGTGTTCCCTTCTGTTTTTTTCTGCTTCTCTTCCCATTGTTTCTTTGAGGACATCGGCAAAGTCTTCCACCGGTATAAAGTTGTAACCGCAGTCGGAAACAAGAATTCCGCCTTTTCTGAAAAGCTCTTCGTTTGGGTATTGTCTGCAGATAAGTGGTCTGCCTTTATAGTCGCCGCAGGTTCTGTTCTCTCCAAGATATTTACAGGTGAAAAGAAGATGCCCCGCTTCATCTCTGCAGCGGATATAGAACCTTTCATATTCAGGAAACACTTCTTTGAGCTGTTCGAATTCTTCCTTACTGTCAATCAGCGCTCCCTGTGTCAAAAGAAGAATCATTGTGCAGCAGGAACCGCACTGATTGCATTTTCCCGTACGGATATATGATTTGCCAAGGAGCTTGGCAATCTTTTTCCGTATTTTCATAATCAGTTCTTCGAACATTGATAAAATCGTTTTCTATGAATATAAACCAGAAATTACTCTTTCTTCAGGCTTCCTGTGTCTGAATCGGACTCGCCGGCCTGTTCATTTTCAAACAGATCTCCGGCTGGTTTGATTTTGCCGGATCTGTACTGTTCAGGTATGCTGTTTTCATCCTTAATCTTCTGGAATTTACTTCCATACTGCAGCTTATGTTTTTGCCTGTATTGTTCCGGAACCTTGCTGTCATCCAGATTCTGCGGCTTTCTCTTTTCACCGGCTACAAAGTGGCGCTGCTTATAGATATCATCAATACCAGCTTTAGAAGGTTCAGTCAGTTTACCCGTATCAGAAGAGAATGCCCCTGAATCGGGCTCCCCTGCTGCCGGTCCGCCTGCGAGGCTTCCCGTATCTCCTCCCCACGAAGCCATTGCCCAGTCAGGCATATAATCATCTCCGGATCCGGGGCGTCTGGGTGTGAATGAAGCACCTGCAGCAGGCTGTGCCGCTGTGCCGGCAAGTTTTCCTGTTTCCGATTCGTCAGGTTTCTTAGGACTCCACGGTGTGCCGGGAGCCTCAAGCTTGCCTGATTCCGCGCCTTCAGGTTTTTTAGGACTCCAGGGAGTACCGGGAGCCTCAAGCTTGCCTGATTCAGCGCCTTCGGTTTTCTTTGGCGTCCACGGAGTGCCGGGGGCTTCAAGTTTGCCGGTTTCTGCGCCTTTTTCCTGCATTGCGGGAGGCTGAGGCCCATCAGCGGCGGTCATCATTTTTATATAATCCTCAGGGGTAACAACATTTGTAGGTTTCTGGTGCTTTGTAGGATCAAAGGGAGTCTGGAACGAAACTTTGAATTTTTCTCTGGATTTTTTCTGATCCTCATGAGTTGGCGCTTCAACAGTAAGAGACTGACTCTGAACTTTTCTGGCTTCTTCCTCTTCCTGCTTTGCTTTTTCTTCCTCAGAAATGATTTTGAATCCTTCGGATCCTTCCTCAGCAGCTTCTTTATTCGCTTCTTTTGCTGCAAGAATTGACTTTTTAAGATTGTCAGGACCCTTTTTGATGTTAATATCATAGAAAGGATCGTAGATATCTTCTTCTTCAAAAGCCTCTTCATCTGTAACCATAACAGGAACAACGATAAGTTCTTCCTGAATTTCAGCTATGGGCTGTCCGGGAATTTTTACATATATACAGACAAACCAGTGTACCTGAATGATACCTCTTACCTCTGTAAGAAGGCCTTCTTCAGGGATACTGATTACGCCGACAAATTTCTGTTCTTTATTTGCTTCAAGGGTAACATTCTGAGCAAATGAGAACTGTATCCTTGCGATATTGGTTCCTGTATAGACTCCGGGGAGTTCCGATTTATCACTCCAGCTGTTTTTGAATTCGTCATATCTTCTGCAAAAAAGGCTTCCGTTAACGGAATCAACTTTTGTTGCCTGTTTTGGAGTAACATAGACGCGGATCTTCAATCTTCCGCCTCTCTCTACTTCTGAAGGTGCGAGTTCAACCCGAAGGTTGAGCTGCTGCGAAAGCGTCTTCTTCAGCATAAAATATATAATTGTTCCGACAATGAGAAGACCGGCTGCTATTGCGATAACATATTCCATTATTAACCCCCTGGAATCGAAATTTAGGTAAGTAACTTCTACTGGTTTTTATCGTCTTCAAATTCAAGATAACCAAAACTTGATTGTTTATTATTTTTTACCTGTTTTTCCGTCTGTCCTGCAGAATCGGAAAATACAAGCTGAACATTCTGCCTGAGACTGCCTTTTCTTTTGCCTGTCAGTTCTGGCATTTCCTGAGTTTCTTCATTCTGCAGGCTTAAAGAGTCGGGATGGTCCTGAGTAAGAACTACCAATTCTCTTTCAAAAACTGCAGGAGCATATCCCTTTGATGTTATTTTCACCAGAAACCTCCAGTGAACCTGCATGAGATTTCCTGTATCCGTAGGGAATGATTCGGCAGGGATAGGTATATACCCTTCATATTTGTTAGCGTTTCCTGCAGCAAGTATCAAATCTTTTCCAAATGAAAATATGAATCTTTCTTCAATTTCACCTCTTGAAAGAAGGGGAAAGTCTGTCCAGTCCCTCCAGTCGCCGTTGTATCCGCTGAATCTTTTACAAATCAGTGACCCTTCCAGCGTGTCTATTTTTCTGGTATTTCTGCTTGTGCATATAACGGCAAAATTAACATCCCTGCCCCGCACAGCCTGAGGAGGGTTAAATTCGACACTGACGCTGACCTCGTTGCCAAGGTTTCTGAATTTATGAAATATAAAACTGCCCGCAAGGAATAGTATAAACAGCAAAAAACTAATGATTAATCCGGTAATCTGGTTCACCTGCTTTCATAATAAAAGTATAGTATATTAAAGGAAATCTGGCAATATTCCATTGCCTGCCTTTACTTTTGAGCTATAAAGCCGGGGATGAAACAGCTTTGCTGCATCTGTTATTTTTGACATTTGAACCCGAAAGGTTTATAATCATTGATCAGATTTAACTTTTCGACGATTTGCCGTTCAATCGGCTTATTTTTTAGTGAACTACAACAACGATTGGAGTACAGAGATGAAGACCATAGAACTGGACAAAGTGTATAAGCCGGAGACTGTGGAGAAAAAGTGGTACGAACTTTGGGAGAAGTTCGACAAATTCACTTCGAAACCTGATCCGGAAAAGAAGCCTTACAGCATAGTAATTCCACCTCCTAACATCACAGGATCCCTCCATATGGGGCATGCTCTTGACAACACAATTCAGGACGCCTTAATCAGATTTAAAAGAATGCAGGGATTTGAAGCACTGTGGATTCCGGGAACCGACCACGCCGGAATTGCTACCCAGAGAGTAGTTGAAAAGGAACTTGCAAAAGAAGGCACTACACGCTGGCAAATCGGCAGGGAAAAATTTGCCGAGAGAGTCTGGCAGTGGAAAGAACACTATGGCGGAACAATCGTCAACCAGCTCAGAAGAATGGGCTGCAGCTGCGACTGGCACAGAGAAAGATTCACTATGGATAAGGGCCTTACCAAAGCGGTAAGGGAAGCATTTGTCAGATTGTATAAAGAAGGCAGAATTTTCCTCGGCAAAAGAATCGTCAACTGGTGTATTCATTGCCATACAGCTATTTCCGACCTCGAAGTGGAATATGTGGAGAACAAGGGAAAACTTTACCACCTTCGTTATCCCACAGAAGACGGCACAGATGGAATAACCATTGCCACCACCCGCCCGGAAACAATCCTTGCTGATGCTGCAATCGCAGTAAACCCCAAGGATCCCAGATATTCACATATGGTTGGCAAAACAGTGGTTCTTCCCCTTGTGGGCAGAAAAATCCCTGTAATCGCCGATTATGCAGTAGAAATCGACTTCGGCACAGGCGCTCTGAAAATCACACCCGCCCATGACAAAAACGACAGCGCCATCGGTCAGAGGCATCATCTTCCCGTTTATGTATGCATCGACGACAAAGGCTTTATGAACGAAGAGGCTATCCACTTCAAAGGTATGAAGAGGGAAGAATGCAGAAAAGCTATCGTTAAGGAACTTGAAGAAAAAGGATTCCTCGTAAAAATAGACGACTACGATATGAGCGTAGCCACATGTTCACGCTGCCACAGTGTAATTGAACCTTATCTGTCCGAGCAGTGGTTTATGAATATGGAAGAACTTGCCAAACCCGCCATCGAAATGGTGAAAAACGGCACAACAAAGTTCTACCCCGAAAGATACGGCAGAATTTACCTCAACTGGCTCGAAAACATTCAGGACTGGTGCATCTCCAGACAGCTCTGGTGGGGACACCGTATTCCCGTATGGATTTGTCAGGATTGCGGAGTAAGAGACGCCTACATCGAAGATCCCGGAAATGTATGCCCCAACTGTCAGGGACATAATTATCTTCAGGAAGAATCGGTTCTTGACACCTGGTTCTCATCAGGACTCTGGCCCTTCTCAACAATGGGCTGGCCCGATAAGACCCCTGATCTGGATTATTATTATCCCACCAGTGTTCTTGCAACCGCAAGAGACATTATCTTCCTGTGGGTTTCCCGTATGATGATGATGGGCTTGCATTTTATGGGCAAGGTTCCCTTTAAGGATGTCTATATCCATGCCACCATCCTCAACAAAGAGGGACGCAGAATGAGCAAATCCCTCGGAACCGGTGTGGATCCCCTCGGTCTGTTCGACCAGTATGGCGCGGACTCAACCCGTTTTGGCCTGATTGCAATGACGGAACAGGGTCAGGACATTCGTTTCAGCGAGGAAAGAATCGAAATGAGCCGGAACTTCGGCAACAAAATCTGGAATGCCACCCGGTTTGTTCTCAGATATATCGATAAATCAAGACTTCACCACAAAGCAGAAGATTTTACCCTTGAGACCTGGGACCGCTGGATTCTCAGCAGACTCAACACCACAGCCGCCAAAGTGGCTGAAGCTTATGACTGCTACCAGTTCGACTGGGCGAGCAGACACCTGTATGAATTCTTCTGGGACAACTTCTGCGACTGGTACATCGAAATTACAAAGCCTATTCTTAATGGTGATGATGAAAACGCCAAAGAAAGAACTCTCTGGATTCTCGAACTGGTAATCGATCGCTTCCTGAAGCTCCTCCATCCCCTTATGCCCTTCCTGACGGAAGAAATCAACAGCTTCCTCCCTGCAGGCAGAGGCTCCGAAGAGGATCCTTCAAAAATGCTTATATCATCAGCCTGGCCCACAGCGGATGCTGCGCTTATTGATGAAAAAGTGGAAGCTCAGTTCGGTCTGGTTATTGATTGCATCAGGGCATTGAGAAATATGAGAGCGGAAGCAGCTCTTTCGCCGAAGCAGACAGCTCCTTTTATCCTTGAAGCTGCAGGTGATGAAAACCTGAAAGTTCTGGAAGACAACAAAGATGTAATTTCCCATCTTTCAACTGCCCAGAGCATTTCAATCAGCAAAGCTTCAGGTTCACAGCAGGACAAATGCCTCAGCGCAAGAGTCAGCGATATAGACCTGTATATGCCCCTCGAAGGTCTGGTGGACATCTCCGCAGAGCTTAACAAACTCCGCAAGGAAAAGGAAAAACAGGAAGAGATGATTATGACTCTACGCAAAAAATGCGAAAACCCCCAATTCCTTGAAAGAGCAAAAAAGGAGATCGTTGACAAGGAAATGCAGAGAATGACTGAAGCTCAGGAGCAGCTCAGAAAAATCAACGAAAGAATCAAAATGTTCGAAGCATAGAATTATGAATTCGAAGCCCGGACTTTTTTGAAATAAAAATACCGTGATGATGACTGCATCTGCAGGCATCCGCAAAATTAAACAGCAGGCAGAATGGGAACAATTCCGTTCTGCCTTTTGTTATGAGAGAAGGAATTTTTCCGGTATTAATTAATTTTTTATCAGTCTAAATAAAAAAACTGGGAGGTAGATGATGAACGAACATTTTGACGAAGGTCACAGAATGCTTACTATCAATGAGGCGGCTCCTGACTTTAAAGCCATAACCACACATGGCAAAATCAGCCTTTCCGACTTCGAAGGCAAATGGGTGGTTCTTTTCTCACACCCCGCAGACTTTACCCCTGTCTGCACAACCGAATTCATTGAATTTGCCAAGCTTCATGATGAACTTGCCGGACTCAATGTCCAGCTTATCGGCTTATCGATAGACAGCATTCATTCACATATAGCCTGGATCAGAAATATCGAAGAGAAATTCGGCATTAAGGTTCCTTTCCCGGTCATTGCGGACCTCGATATGAGAGTGGCAAAACTCTACGGCATGGTTCACCCCGGCGCCAGCAATACATCAGCCATCAGATGCGTATTCTTTATCGATCCCAAACGCATCCTCAGAGCTATGATCTATTATCCCATGAGCAACGGCAGAAATATGCAGGAAATCATCCGCCTTGTCAAAGCTCTCCAGACCACAGACAAACACGGAGTGGCAACCCCTGCCAACTGGCAGCCCGGCGATGATGTAATTGTTCCTCCTCCGTCAACCACAGAAAAAGCAGAAGAACGCATCAAAGAAGGATATAGCTGCGTTGACTGGTATTTCTGCAAAAAGAAAATCGACGGATAACAACTGATTTATCCGGAAGTTTATTTAACGGGGCTGTCCCGAAAGTTTGAGTTAAGCCGCAAATTCATTGCGGTTTAAGGCTTTTGGGACAGCCTCATATTATTTTGCTTCAGATTTGCCGAAAAACGATTCACCTGTATGCTCGAATTTAAGTCCTGATGAAATAATTAAGAAAAACCGGTATTAATCCTTAACTTGTAAATTACCATGAAATTACTGAAATAAAGAAGATTTTGAAGAATTTTGCAGAATAAGTAATGACATAATATAAAATATACCGGCTGGACCTTGCCTTACCAATTATCCATGCCGGACCTGCAAGGCGGTATATGAAGCGGCAGAACACAAGGAAAGTTTTGATTATTATTTCATTTTTGCTTTCTCTGGCAACAATGTTTTGATTTTATCTGTTCCGTCCTTTCATTTTATCGTTTTTTGCCGGAAATCTCTTCAGTCCGGGAACATGAACGACTCCGAATGTATTATGTGTATGGAGTGTGTTGATGTTTGTCCCAAAAAGGCGATACATGCAGGTTTTCACCGAAAATAACCCGGTTTTTACCGATAATTTTCCATGTAAAACCTATACTTTTTAATATTTTGTGTGATAATTAAGCTAAGAATAATCAGATACTTTTTGTGAGGTGTTTTAAATGGACGGAATCCCGGATTTCAGGCCCGAAATGGTGCAGTCGGTTGATACTCAGTTTGTTTCCGCTGAAGCAAAGCTGAAGGCTGCCAGCAAAAAGAAAAAAGCAAAAGGCAAAATCAAAGCCGAGCACTTTGAAGCCCTAAAACAGGGAAGAGAATCTACAAATACCGCCATGAAGGACTCTCTGCAGGCGAACCAGAGCGCAAAGAGTACAATTCAGGGCAATCAGGTAGCCCAGCAGGCAATAGGCGGAAAAGACCTGAGCCAGATGGCGGGCGGCGATACGGTAACCCTCGGCGGCGGTCAGGATGCCCTTGGTGGAATGGGTAAACAGGGCATGGGCGGCGGCATGGGTGAAATGATGGGTATGGCTGCTATGGGCGGTATGATGGGCGCAGGAATGGGCGCCTTCGGCGGAGCTTCAGGCGCACCCAACTATGCAGGCGTCAGCGATGTCAGCCAGCTTATGGAGACATTCGGCACAAAACGCGGCGAACAGGGATCCATCTCTCAGGCTCTGGGTCAGGTTACACAACAGGGTATGCAGCAGATGAAAATGAACCAGATGAACCAGATGAAGATGGCAAACTTTGGCAAGATGGAACAAGCCTTCGGTGCCAAAGAAACCATGTTTGGTATGAAAGAAATGATGTTCAAAGGCATTTCCAAAACCCTTCAGATGGCATCCAAAGCCCTTCAGGTAGCCGCAAAAGCACTCCAGATGGCGGCAAAAGGCATTGAAGCTGCAGCCAATGCTTGCGCAGCAATTCCTTTTGTAGGTCCCGCTATTGCAGCAGCCCTCAGAGCAGTAGCCAAAATGCTCGAAATGATGGCAAAGGGACTCGAACAGATGGGCAAACAGCTTGACAATGTTGCCAAGCAGATGGATCAGAAAGCCCAGATGATGAATCAGCAGAAAGAACAGATGAAAATGCAGAAGACCCAGGCTTCAGCCAAAAAGCTTCTTGCAAAAGCTGATCTTCAGAAAGGCGTTCAGGATCTCGAAAGAATTAACCAGCAGAAAGAGCAGATTTCACAGGCTCTTCAGAACAACTTTGAACACCAGAACGCACTTGCTCAGAGACTCAATGAACTGGGCAAAAAGATAAATGTTGGCCAGAATCCTATGGAAAAAGGCGGCAACGCCATGCAGCAGATGCAGCAGCAGAAACAGCAGCAGGCTCTGCAGCAGGCAATGCAGGGAAGACAGCAACAGCAGGCACAACAGGCTCAGCAGCAGCAACAACAGCAGCAGCAGGGTCAGGGAATGCTCGGCGGACTTCTCGGCGGCGCACTCCTTGGTGCCGGTATGATGGCTGCATCAAAACCCTCAATGCCCCAGATGCCCTCAATGCCCAATATGATGGGCGGCGGAATGCCAATGGGCGGTGGAATGGCTATGCCTTCAGTGGCTCCCTCATTCAGCGGCGGCGGCATGGGTGGAGGATTTAGCGGCGGCGGTATGGGCGGCGGCTTCAGTGGTGGAATCGGCGGAGGCGGCGGCATGGGCGGCGGACGCTCAGTCGGCGGCGGTGGCGGATTCAGCGGCGGCGGTATGGGCGGCGGCGGATTTGCCGGAGGAGTCGGCGGAGGCGGCGGCGGTGATGTCGAGCCTATGAGCGCCGGAAACTTCCAGGCTCCCACTATGCCCAATGCCCCCACAATCAATATGCCCGATTTCTCAGCTAATGCAGCACCGGCTCCTGAAGCAATTCAGCCAGTAGGCAACGCAATGCCCGAACTCGGCAATGCAGCTCCTGCACACGGCAATGCCGCTCCCGAACACGGAAACGCAGCGCCGGAACACGGTAACGCTGCACCCGCACACGGTAACGCAGCTCCTGAACATGGTAATGCAGCTCCCGCACAGGGCAACGCAGCTCCTGAACATGGCAACGCTGCTCCTGCACACGGCAACGCAGCACCCGCACAGGGTAATGCAGCGCCTGCACAGGGCAATGCAGCCCCCGGTAAGGATGACAAGGTAAAGGATGCCAAGGGCAATGCCGCACCGGCTGAAAACAAGAAACCTGAAGACGGTAAGAAAGCGGACGACGGCAAGAAAGCTGACGACAAGAAGACCCAGGACGCCAAAAAGCAGGACGAAGCCAAGAAACAGGATGAGGCTAAGAAACAGGAAGAAGCCAAGAAGAAGGAAGAAGCTAAGAAACAGGAAGAGGCTAAGAAGAAAGAGGAAGCCAAAAAGCAGGAAGAGGCTAAGAAGAAGGAAGAAGCCAAGAAAAAGGAACAGGCTAAAAAGGCTAACCAGCAGAAACGCGCTCAGCAAGCCAAGCAGAACCAGAAAGGCAAGCAGGGCGAAAAAGCCAACGGCAACAAGCAGGGTGAAAGCGAAGGCAAAAAAGCTTACTACGAAGCTGAAATTGCCAGACTTTCACAGTCCATTCTCAGCCAGAAGGAAAAAGGCGGAGCAGGCAATGCAGTTCCCGGAGTTGGTAATGCACTTCCTTCAAGCGGAAACGCAGCAGCAGGCAGAGGTGCAATGGCCGGAATGGCAGCAATGGGCGCAGCAGGCGCAATGGCAGGCCTCGGCAACGCAGCACCGGCACACGGCAATGCAATACCCGCAGCCGGAAATGCAATGCCTGGTCAGGGCAACTCTATGCCGGCACACGGAAACTCAATGCCCGGTCAGGGAAATGAGATGCCCGAACACGGCAATACTCTCCCCGGCAGAGGCAATGACGCTCCCGGCAGTCCTGAAAATGCCGAATCCAACCTCAGAGCGGATCAGAGAAGCCTCGCGGTCCTTTATAATCAGGTAGCCAGTGAAAAAGTGCCCATCAAGGAAGATGTCAACCAGATGGCGCAGCAGGCTCTTGAAGATTCACCCGACAAGCCTTCGGTTCAGGCTCAGATAGCTCAGGGCGACAGCGACAGTGGCGACGGCGGAGCAGAAAAAGCCGGCGGATTCGATCAGTCCAAGTTCGATCGTATGGGCAAAGATCAGATGATGCAGGAAGGTGGAATGCCCAAGGAAGCTCAGATGACTCCTCAGGAACAGCAGGAAGCTCAGCAAATGGGTATCAACACCAACTTCGACGGAAACACCGGCGACGAGGACGGCGGAATGTCAGCAGGAATGAACGCTGACGGCGGCACTCAGGTAGCTGATGTCGGAGGAAACGACCGCAGTATGGATGCAACGATATAACTAAAAGTTAAAATACAGAAAAAGCTCCGCAAGGAGCTTTTTCATTTCGGAATATATAATATTTGAGAATGCAGCATATGGAGAAATTTCACCCCTCAGGAAATCCGGAAACAAATTTCAAACCCTATATATACTGGTTTTTCCCGAGATTGTATAAAACAAGAACAAAACCAGAAAGGAAAATCTGTTGTTGTTTTTGAAATTCACCGGACAAAATTCTATTTTGGAAGCGAAATGAAGAAATTAATATTTGTTTTTATACTGACATGTTTTCTCATAACCGGAGTTATGCTGATTATCTACAAACCCTGGAGGGGCGGTATTCTCATAGAAGACCCACCACAGGTAACAGATACTGTTCACACGGATGCAAAAACTCCGCCAAAAGTGCAGCCTGTCGGAAAGACAGAAAAGAAGATCTCTGATATGAAAAAAGAAGTTGAGTCTATTCTTGCTGATTTTCCCGGAAAGGCAAGTCTGGCTTTTTATGATTACGAGACCGGGGAAGCTCTCAACATGGATTCCGGCGAATCTTTCGAATCCGCAAGTCTGGTTAAAATCCCCATTATGTATGAAGTCTTTAGACAGATTCAGGAAGGTTTGATATCACAGGACAAGGAGCTTGTTCTTGAAGATTCCATGAAAACCGGAGGAGCAGGGGTTCTGAAAGATGAGCCTGCAGGTTCGAAATGGAAAATAAGTGAAATTCTCACATTTATGATAACAAAATCCGACAATACCGCAGCGGATATGATGATAGATCTCGCCGGCATGGAAAATGTGGAGAAAACCGCTGTTTCACTCGGCGCAAAGGGAATAACCCTTCGCAGGAAGATTTATGATTTTGCGCAGATAGATAAGGGAAAGGATAACTATGCCACTCCCGATGATATGATGGTTATGCTCAGGGCGATAGTTGAGAATAAAGGCGTCAATGAAAAGTATTGTCAGGAAATGATAGATATAATGAAAAAGCAGACTATGCGGGACAGAATCCCGAAGCTTCTGCCAAAAGATGTAGTGTGTGCATCAAAAACCGGAGGACTGACCGGGTTTGTTCATGACTGCGCTATAATATATCCGCAGGGAAAAAAGCCTTATGTTCTGGTGTTGATGGGTAAGAATGTAACGGATGAAAACAAGGCAAAGGAAATTTACGCAAAAACATCCCTCGCTGTGTATAAGTGGATTGTAAAATAATCCTGAAAGGCTCCGCCTTAACTGCAAACCTGCTCCCTACATCAAATGCCACTGAATTAGTAAAATCCACTCAAATCCCGAAGCCCAATACTCTTGTTTTTCAAGGAGGGAGGTTCGGAGGGTAACCTCGCTTTTCCAAAAAAGCGTGGTTCCCTCTGACGGTCCCAGAATCCCAACGGTCCCCGGTCGGTCTCCAAACCCACGATCGGTCCCCCCCCCTGGTCGGTCCCCCAATTCAAAAGTTTTGGGAAGGAGGTCCGGAGGAAACTTTTTTCAAAAAGTTTTCTCTGGGAACTGGGCAAGCGGTAATGATTCTCGTGAGCATCAAACAAATTCATTCCTTAATTCATGGGCATTGCCCCTACCCCCCCCGGCTTTAGCGTGAACATTCCGCCAACTCTGCCGGATCGCAGTCGTCCCGCCTGCCCCCGGATCCCACAGACTATCCTGAACCGCCAGCAACCCCATAACCACAAGCATTCACCAGCGATCGTAGGAGGGGTTTGCAACCCCGACGCGGACCCGCAGGTCCGCCTTCACTGCAAACCTGCTCCCTACATCCAGCTTTAGCGGGAACATTCCGCCAACGCCTGCCGGATCGCAGGCGTCCCGCCTGTCCCCGGGTCCCAAAAACCAACACCAACCGCCAGCAAACCTGATAACCACAAGCATTCGCCAGCGATCGCAGGAGGGGTTTGCAACCCCGACGCGGACCCGCAGGTCCGCCTTCACTGCAAACCTGCTCCCTACATCCAGCTTTAGCGGGAACATTCCGCAAACTCTGCCGGATCGCAGGCGTCCCGCCTGTCTCCGGGTCCCACAACCCAACGCTAACCGCCAGCAAACCCAATAACCACAAGCATTCGCCAGCGATCGTAGGAGGGGTTTGCAACCCCGACCCGGACCCGCAGGTCCGCCCGCGACCCAAACTCAAACCACAAATCCTTCGCAAGCATGGAAACCATGCTGATAGTCTCACATTGCCATAATTCGATTCATATTGGAGACAGGTTTGGTTTCTGGCAGATCATTGACACTGCTCCTACAGCTGGAGTTATTTTTTCATTCCGAAGATTGCGGAGAGAATGCGGGGGACAGGCGGGACGCCTGCGATCCGGCAGTTGCTGGCGTTTTATTGCGGTTATGAGGTTTGCAGGTGACTAAAGTTTGTTTCCGGTGGGCTTGTCGGCTCAGTTTAGATAGCAATGTGTTAAAATCCGGATTAAATGGATTTATCTTGGCTTAACGATATTAATATCCTCAAGCCCAGCTTCCGGAGAAAACTTTTTTGAAAAAAGTTTCCTCCGGACCTCCTTCCCAAAACTTTTGGAATTGGGAGACCGACCGGGGACCGTGGGGTTTAGGGACCGTCAGAGGAGACCACGCTTTTTTGGAAAAGCGAGGTCTCCTCCGAACCTCCTCCCTTGAAAAACAGGAGTATTGGGCTGAGGGATTGGAGTGCTTTTTGCTAATTCAGTGGCATTGGGATTTTGGGACCCTCAGAGGGAACCACGCTTTTTTAGAAAAAGCGAGGTTACCCTCCGAACCTCCCTCCTTGAAAAACAAGAGTATTCAGCTGGAAATTGGAGTAGGTTTTACTAATTCAGTGGTGTCCCTATGTCCCAAAAACCAACACCAACCTCCAGTAAACCCAATAGCCACAAACTCCGCCAACGCATGCGATCCGGCAGTATCTGGTGTTTTGTTAACCTTATGAGGTTAACTTGCGGTTTGCGGAAGGTTCTTACAGGCGGGCACATTGTTACTGTCCCTGCAGAAATTCCGATATCAATCGAAAATTGTGTCTGAATGCCAGCTTCCCGAAGAAAAATTCCGGGAAAAATTTTTCCGCTCAATAAAAAAGGCGGACACATTCGATCCGCCTTTTATTGCTTTAAATCGATTCCGTCCCCTTTGACGGCGGCTTTATCGGAGTCGCCTTCAGGGAAGGATCTGCTTCTTTTGCCGGTTTAGTCCGCTTTCCCTCTGCTCCCGGAGGTAGTTCGGATTTTTTAGTGCTCTTTGCCGGTGGTTCTGCGTCCCCTGAACTTCCTGCATCTTTTGATTTTGCAGGAGTTTTTTCCGCCGGTGCCGGAGCTGCGGCAGGTTCTTTGGGAGCTGCTGCAGGTTCCTTTGGTGCGGCGGCATCCTTGCCCGGTTTTGCTTCTCCCGTGCTGTCGGGAAGTTTTGCATCCGGAGGCGGCGCTGCTCCATCACCTGGGTTATCGGCAGGAGTATCCATGGGTTCGAATGTTTCCGCAGGAGTTTCTCCTCCTCCGCTGCCTCCTGATTCAGGAAGCTCGGAAGGGTAGGGCGCAAGAATATCCGTCGATTGGGCATCGGGATTTGATTCGTCAGGAGTAGGTGAAACTTTCATATTGACTTTGATTTTTACCTTTGCTCCTGAGTATTTCAGCGGATCATTAATAAATTTTCCAAGGCAGTCCTCACTGCAGAAATAGAATCTTTTTCCAAGATAGTCATAATGGTAGGGGGCTGAGTTTTCAACAACTGCTTTATGGCAGACAGGATCCTCGGATTCTCCTTCCTTCAGGCTTCCCGACCCGCCGGAATCGGTTTCTGTGGAAGAAGCGGAGGGTTTTGCCTGCTTTCCCGATTGTCTTTTGCCGGAAATCGCTTCTATGGAAAAATATATCAGCAGAAAAACAACCAGAAAAACTATGCCGACTATCATCAGCATTTTGCCCGGTTTTTCCGGTTTTTTCTCTTTGGTTTCAAAATCTTGAGGATTCTCTTTTTCGCTCATTATCTGCCTGTCTTTTCCTTTAATTCTTCAAGTGTTTCCTTCGAAAATCTGCCTGCTTCCCCTTTGGGATCCAGTTTTATAGCTTTTTCAAAATCAGCTTTGGCTTTGTCGGTTTTTCCCATATCCTTATACAAAAAACCTCTGCGGAAGAATGCATCGGCATTTTTGGGATCCAGTTTTATAGCCTGATCGAAATCTGCAATAGCTCCCGGGTCCATATCCTTAGCTTTCAGAATACCTCTGCAGTAGTAGGCATAAGCATTCTTCGGGTCAAGCTTCAGCGCTTTATCCACATCGGAAGAAGCTTCATCGTATTTCTGCATTTCAAATCGGGCTTTCCCGCGGAGTGCATAAGCCTGGGCGTTATTTTCGTCAATTTCCACAGCTTTGTCGAGGTTGGTTATAGCGCATTCATAGTTGCCTTCTTCAAGACATTTTGCGCCTTCCTTTGTCATTGTTGACGGATCTTTTGAAGCTGGGGCTTTGGGTGTTTCTGCCGGAGTTTTTGCTTCAGTCTTTACGGGAGAAGCTTCAGGAGCTTTTGAAGGTGTAACTTCAACCATTGTTGCCCCCGGAACAGGCATTATGCCCATTGTCGCTTCTGCAGCAGGCGCCGGAGTCGATTCCGGTGCTGTAACCGGCGGTGGTGCCGGGGCAGGTTTTGGCGAACAGGATGCAAACATAACCGAACCTGCTGCCGCCATCATAAGGATAATGACTTTTAAGCTTCTCATACGGACTCTCCGTTAGTTTATTTGTAATTTGTTATTCAATGGAGGATTAGTCCTTCCTCCGATCAGGACAAACTTTACATACTATATGGGTTAAATATCGATTTTCAGCTTGACGCCCATTACATCAAAGTCTTTCCAGTATTCGCCTTCCATAACTTCCTTCTCTTTGGACTGTCGCAGATAATAGACATCCCATTCCAGATTTTTTCCTGTTTTGAATTTTACTCCCAGATAAAGTCTGTTTGCAGAAAAATCAATGGGTTCCTCCCGATCATGTATAAAAAAAACTTCATCGGCTATATACGGAGTAATCTTCAGCTTCTTCTGGGGAAACTGGATTGCAAACCTGTTCCGGAATCTGCCCGAATTGGTTTTGTCCGAGAAGAATCTGTGTTCGTATAGAATTCTGTTTGAAAACTGTATGCTGTTCATATTCCATTTGTAAGTAGCAAAAACATAAGGTCTGTCTTCTTTTGACCATAAATTTTTTTCTGTAATAAAAATCTGTCTGAAACCGGCTCCCCATTCCAGTTTCTTACTGCCGTTGAAAGTCATGCCAAAGTCGGTATGCTGGTAGTATTCATCACCATTGTGAAACCGGAATTCCTTTTCGAACTTTCCTGATAAATCTTTTGTAAAATCATGCTCAAGACTGTCGTTATTCCAGAATTCCCATCCGTCGGCAAACGCCGCAGGTGTAGCTGCAATCATAAGCAGGGCAAGAATGAATGAAATTTTACCAAGCCTGCTGTTGTCAACTCTTACCATCTGAAAACCAGCCTTTCAAATATCATAAAAACTCCATTAGCATAAATGATTTCTCTTCTCTTGTATTTTTCCCATTTATAAGATACTGATACCATTTTGCCGATACATTTGTGATGCTGTAAGGATTGCTTCACCCTTCCGGGAAGAGGTTAGCAACCCCAATGCCACTGAATTAGTAAAATTTACTCCGATTCCCAACCCAATACTCCTGTTTTTCAGGGAAGGAGGTTCGGAGGGAAACTTGCTTTTCCAAAAAAGCGTGGTTCCCTCTGACGGTCTCCAACTCCCCGTCGGTTCCAATGTCACTGAATTAGTAAAATTTACTCTAATTTCCAGCCCAATACACTTGTTTTTTAAAGGAAGGAGGTTCGGAGGGAAACTTGCTTTTCCAAAAAAGCGTGGTTCCATCTGATGGTCTCCAACTCCCCGTCGGTCCCCCGTCGGTCCCCCAATTTAAAAGTTTTTGGATGGCGGGTGCCCGCCCACAGGGTGGGCGCGGGGAAACTTTTTCCAAAAAAGTTTTCTCCGGGAGCTGGGCATGTGGTTATAATTCCCGTGAGAAGCCAGACTAATCCATGCCTTAATTCATGGGCATTGTTCGTAACCCCGACGCAGAACCTCGGGGCTACCTCCACCGCAGGCAAAACCACAAATCCTCCGAATGCGCGGAAACTCCATGCAATCAGGCTGTCGGCATAATATTGCTGCGCCTTTGGGAAATACAGGGAACAGTGTTGGAATTGGGTTGAGCAAAGCAAAGCTATCACAATGTTATAAAACGAAGCGGGATGTTTTATTTTTTGCAGCACAAAGCAGAGGTTGGGTTTTTAGCAGAATACTATACTCTGTCCAGATCGAATCCGTTCATTCTGTAGATGTTGGGATCCGATGCTTTTTCCTTGGCAGCTTTCAGATCGATTTTTCCTGATTTCAGGTGCTCGATCAGGGCTAAATCCATTGATGTCATGCCATGTTCCCTGCCGGTCTGGATGAAGGATGGGATCATGCTTGTTTTTCCTTCACGGATAAGGTTTCCGAGGCCTGACATAGATATAAGGATTTCGTTGGCTGCGCATCTTCCTTTTCCGTCTTTGGTTTTGAGAAGTTGCTGGGCGACTACTGCCTTCAGGGATTCGCTGAGCATGGATCGAATCTGTTCCTGTTGTTTTGCCGGGAAAACATCGATCATACGGTCAACGGTTTTGGGCGCGCTGTTGGTGTGAAGGGTTGCAAATACGAGAACGCCGGTTTCCGCAGCTTTGATAGCCTGATAGATGGTCTCCAGGTCTCGCATTTCTCCCACCAGTATGATATCGGGGTCTTCACGGAGTGCGGCGCGAAGCGCGTCCGCAAATTCAGTGGCGTGGATACCCACTTCCCTGTGGTCGATAACGCACTTTTTGTTGGGGTGCGAGAATTCGAGGGGATCCTCGATTGTAATGATGTGTGCAGGTCTGTTATCGTTAATATAGTCAATCATAGCGGCAAGAGTAGTTGATTTTCCGGAGCCGGTGGGTCCGGTAACAATCACCATTCCGCTTCTGTACATTGCGATTTTCTTGAGAACCGGCGGCAGGTTGAGTTTTTCGATGGTGGGAATTTTGCTGGGAATGATACGGAAAACAGCTGCCATGCCGTAATACTGGTTGAAATAGTTTGCCCTGAAACGGGCGAGTCCCTTGATTTCGTAGGCAAAGTCAAGGTTTCCGGTGGCAAAATATTTTTCTTTCTGTTCATATCCCATAATAGGATAAAGAATGCTCTCCAGTTTTTTCTGTGTGAGCACAGGAGATTTCATCCTGACCAGATCGCCGTGGACTCTTTCGATAGGCGGTGAATTCACTGCAAGATGAAGGTCGGAGCCTCCTGAATTTACCAGAAGATGAAGAAGATCGTCAAGTGTGAAGTTATCAGGGGGAATAAGTTCCACTTCATGAACCGGTTCAGGTTCCGGCTGTGGCGGAGGAGCCTGCATGGAATAACCCTGATTAGCAATGCCGGTAAGATCATAAACTTCATTGACATTGGAACTGCTGATGCTGTCCATTTCTGAGTATTGGTTAGATCTCACCCCATCCAGAGGCGGAATTTCCGGCTCATATGCTATCGGCTTGGGTGGTTCCGGCGGCGCGTCAGGCTGCCCGCTCAATTTTTTTGTCCATTTTGAAAAGAATGACAAAGCCTTATACCTCCGGTCTTTATATCATCTGGTAGCTGGGATCGGGTTTTTTTCTGAAAAGGGAAGGATCCGATGCATTCGAAGCAGCTTCTTCCACATCAACAAGCCCTTTGTTGAGCAGGTCCATGATGGAGTTGTCCATAAGCACCATTCCGTCTTTTTTCCCTGTCTGAATGGTTGAAGGAAGCTGGAATGTTTTTCCGTCTCTGATAATGTTGGCGACGGAAGTTGTTCCAACCAGAACTTCCACTGCAGGCACTCTGCCTGTTCCGTCTTTTCTTGTCAGGAGTTTTTGTGTTATAACGCCTTTCAGGGATTCGCTGAGCATGGTTCTGATTTGCGATTGCTGGTCAACCGGGAAGGAGTCGATAACGCGGTCGATGGTTCTGGGGG
Source organism: Bacillota bacterium (assembly GCA_021287065.1). Taxonomy (GTDB): domain Bacteria; phylum Vulcanimicrobiota; class JAJTBE01; order JAJTBE01; family JAJTBE01; genus JAJTBE01. The sequence goes on along the minus strand of JAJTBE010000057.1, from coordinate 7,909 downwards.
CGCTTGCCGTATGCATTGTGCCGAGAACAAGGTGTCCCGTTTCTGCAGCGGTAATGGCAAGCTGAATGGTATCAAGGTCTCTGAGTTCTCCGATGAGGATTACATCGGGGTCTTCTCTGAGGGCGCCTTTGAGAGCCATCTGGAAAGATTCAACATGTATGCCGACCTGACGCTGATTTATCAGAGCCTGCTTGTTTTCAAATATATATTCGATGGGATCTTCAACAGTGATAATGTGGCAGGGTTTTTTCCTGTTGATAATTTCCACAAGGGCGGCAAGGGTTGAAGTTTTGCCGCATCCTGACGGTCCTGTGGCAAGAATAAGGCCCTGATGGTGGTCCGTCAGTTTTTCAAGGTGGGGTGGAAGCCCAAGTGATTCAAGGGTGGGCACTTCGTTGGGAATTGCCCTCAGGATGATGTTAAGCCCCTGTTTCTGATAATATGTATTACCTCTGAAACGTCTGTGTTCACCGGTATCTGTGGTCATTTCATAGGCAAAATCGAGGTTTTTGACCTCTGGTAATTTTTCCTTACTTTCGACGGCAAATATTTCAAAGCCCATCTGTTCGATTTCCTGCCCTGTAAGTTCAGGGAGATTTTCACACTGGGTTAGTTTGCCGAAAACACGCATAGTAGGTCTGTGGCCCGCAATCAGGTGCAGGTCAGAGCCGCTTCTTCTGAGAAGTTCGTTGATAAACCTGTCAATCCGTGGCATCCCATCGCCTCTTTCATTGTGGTTATGTCATGTTATTCGTGAGATAAAAAACAAGTCCTTTCACTGAATAAACTTGACCTGATTTTTTTAGCATCAGTTAAGAAGGTTCATTTTAAATCGGCTTGAATTTCCATTTATGAATATTCATGATATTTCAATAGCCTTAATTTCAAGCATTGTCAATCTGCTTGTTCCTTTGCTGGTGATCAACACCGCATGTCGTATGAGTTTCAGGGAGTTTCTGGATGAATGGAAACGTCCTCCCCTTTATTTTATAAGGGTTTTTCTCATAGTCAATATAGTTGTGCCTCTGATAACCATTGGTATTGTTCACTTATTCAAACTTCCTCCCATTGTTGGGGGCATACTGATTATTGTTGCCATCTGCCCCGGAGACCCGAGTTTTCTGATGGAATCAAAAAAACGAGGCAGAAAGCCTGCACTTGCTGTTGCATTTCTTCTGATGCTGACATTGACGGCTCCTCTGACCATACCTTTATGGATTCTGATACTGAATATTTTCTTCCCTTACCATTTGGTTATCAAGCCTGAGGCAATAATGCTGAAAATGATACCCCTCGTTACCCTGCCTGCCATTCTTGGTTTGATTTTAAGAAGATACAAGCCGGAGATAGCGGAAAAATTTGCAGATACTGCATCGGTTCTCTACAAGGCGGCATTGATTATCGCAGGTGTAATCGCCATAGTTGCAGGCGGCAGTAAGCTTATCACATTTCCCCTTGCAGCTTGGGCAGCTATGTTTGTGCTCATTCTTGCTTCCATATGGATTGGTTATTCAACAACAGGCGGTGACAATTTCGAGGAACGCAATACCCTTGCTTTCATAACAGCCCTCGGCAATCCGGCTCTTGCCATATTGATTACAAGGGTGAGTTATCCCGAACTTCACCTCACTTCCCTGATTTGTGCGTATATTTTAATGCGTTTCCTTCTCATAATGCCTTACAAAATCTGGATTTCGAAGAAGCTCCGCAATGCCGCTTCATGATAAGGATTGGTTAAATACATATTGTTCCGGTAGGATAAAAATCAATAAAAATCGAATAGATCAAGGGGATTTCAAGAATTTTTATAAAGGGGAGACTTGTATGAAATATTTCAGACTGGCAGTATTTGCATTTATTGTTCTTTCTCTGGCGATTACAGCATGGGCTGGACCTCTGGACAACCCCACAGGAGCACTTCAGCCTGCTGCAAAGGTTGATCTTGTTTACAACAATCAGGTTGAATCAGGATATGTGATTATGTGCAACAGTGAACCTTTTGTTCTCATCGATTCACTGAAGAATCTCTTCGACTTTGCGGATTTTTACAATAGCAACAGCGGTTCCTATATGGTTAATAACAAAGCTGTTGATAAATACTACTACAACGGAAATCTGTATCTGAATCTGTCGGATTTCTGCACGGCAGTTAATTTGAAACCCAAATATGATTCAGGCAAAAATCAGATACTCTTCCTCAGCGGAAAAACACTGGATGAGATAAAAGCTCCCAAAAACGCCCTTATTAAGGTTAAGATCTACAATCTGACCAAAGGCGACAATCAGGATCCCAACAACAACAAATCCTATATGTACAGTGTGGGCCTTACCAATAAAACAGGCGGAATGATTAGTCTCAACCACTTCAACTTCATTCTTGTGGGACAGAGTGGTAAAAAGTATGTGAGTGTTAAAAACTGGACATACGATGTTGTTTATGGAAACAACGACACCCCTGACGCCCTTTCTCTGGATCCCGGCGTTGAACACAAAGTCGGTTTGACATTTAACCTTCCCGGTGATGATACCCCTGCCAAATTTTTTATTTATCAGAATCAGAAAGCAATAGGTTATTCAGATGCCAGCAACTAATGCTAAAAAGCTTCTGGTTATAGACGGAGCCCTCGGCACTCAGATGATTGACCGGGGGCTTCGTATGGGTGACTGTCCCGATTTATGGAATCTTGATCACCCTGATAAACTGCAGGAAATCCATAAAAATTATATTGAGGCAGGCGCTCAGGTTATCACTGCCAACACCTTCGGAGCCAATCCCATAAAGCTTTCAGACTATGGACTTCAGGACAGGGCAGAGGAGCTGAACCGGGCGGCGATAGATATTGCAAAAAGTGTTTGTCCTGCAGGTGTTCTTGTGGCGGCGGATATGGGACCAACGGGAAAATTTCTGCCTCCTGTGGGCGAAGGCAGTCTGGAAGAATTTGCGGAATCTTTTGAAATTCAGGCGGAAATCATAAAAAAAGCCGGTGTGGATCTCATTCTTATCGAAACCATGTATGATCTCCGGGAAGCTCTGGTATGTCTGAAAGCAGCAAAGAAAACCGGAATTCCTGTATATGTTTCAATGACTCTGGACCGCAAAAAGAGAGGCTTCTTCACCATTATGGGCGATGAAGCTACAGTCTGTATGAAAACTCTTGAGGAAAACGGAGCCGACGCCGCAGGAGCCAACTGCACCCTTGACAGCGCCGGATTTGTGGAGCTGACGCCATTACTGAAGAAAAGCCTTACTTCTGTTCCGCTGATAGTTCAGCCAAATGCGGGCCAGCCTGTGATTGTTGAGGGCAGGGCGATTTATGAGGAAACCCCTGAACATTTTGAACGGAATATGAAGCTTATCATCGAAGCAGGGGCAGATATAATCGGTTCCTGCTGCGGTTCAAACCCTGAGTTTACAAGGGTAAACGCAAAACTTGCCGCCGGTAGATCCTGACAACAGACAATCAAAGTGGAAATCAGAACAGGTTTGATAAAATATAGACTATATACTCAACTGCAATAATTTCTGAACAACAGACATAAAAAATCCCCCGGTTTCCCGGAGGATTTTTTATTTATATCCGGATTACTCCGGCTAATCATTCAGTCGTTTTTATTTCCATTTTCTCATGAAAACATCTGTAGCGTCTGAATAGCTGTCGTTGGTGAGGTTTCTGGCTGCGGTTTCCCATACGGCATAGCTGCCGTCGCCGCTCATCGAAGGATTGTTACAGGCTCTATCGGGAACCTGATCCGATGAACCTCTTGAAACGAGGGTGTACTGATTTAAGCCTGAATTCACATCTTTGACATAGATTCTGGCAGTGTTGTTTGTAACATCAGATACCAGACCTACTGCTGTCGAACGGAATCCAACATACTGACCGGTTCTGTCAATTATAGCGCTGGCACTTGATCCTGCAGCTCCTGAAAGAGGAATTGAAACCCATGTCAGTGTTGCGCTATCCTGTTTCCAGAGATAAATATTGCTTGCTGTGGCAGAACTGTTGCCGAGGTTTGTTGCTGATGATTCGAATGCGATTCTTGTGCCGCCTTCATTAATCGCAGGACTCTCTGCCGCTGCATTAGCCACTGCTCCATTGTACTTTGATACAAGGATATTCCAGCCTGTTGCAGGGTCGGCGTTAATATCATTGCGGAAAACCTGGGCTACTGCTGATGCAGGATAACCGGCTCCCGCTGATGTGATATTGTCCGCTCTGGACTGGAATGTTGAGTATCTTCCGTCGTAAGAGATTTTAGGATAAGCTGATATGGGGTTTGCGCCGCCGTCTGTGCCTTCGGCTGAAGCTGTGGTAATATCAAGCATTCTTCTCACACCGGGGACCATATTGGTAACCGTTACATAATAGATATGGGTGAAACCGGCTGAAACAGTGACGTTGCCGATATTCTGCGCTCTTGATGTAAACACAACTTTAGTTCCGTCGCCGTTGATATCGGGGTTTTCGGAAGTTGCACCACCGCCGTTGTTGGCATTGGCTGCATCGTTTGAAATTCTGGCAGTTGCCAGATCAGAAAGTCTGACTATGAAAATGTCGCCATTATTGGTGGTTGCAAGACCATTGGGGAGAATATCGGTAGCTGTTGATTTGAATACTACATATTCGCCATTTCCGCTGATGGCAGGTGATTCTGAATCATTGTTGCCGCCGGCTGTTGAACCGGAAACCAGATTGTTGTTTGAAACTCTGGTGATTGTGCCTGTGGCTCTTGTCCATACATAAATCTGGAGCAAATTTCCGTCAATACGATTTTTGGGGGTTGACGGTGGTGTAGCGGGGTTATTCCAGTTTACGATAACATTGCCGTTACAGATAAAAGATACTTTTGAGCCGTCATTTGATACATCAGGACATACTGCATCGCCAACTTCAGGAAGGTTGATTCTCTTTGATACCCATGTTGTTGTGCTGGTTGCGGTTCCTGTTGAAAGGGTTACTGTAGCTGCTGTAGCTGTTGTATTGGCTTCTACTGTAACATCCTGAGTTTTGCTGTCATAACCTGTTTTTGCATAGGCAAGTGTTCTGACGCCGGGGGTAAGGTTTTCCATCAGGTAAGCACCGTTTGAATCGGTTGTTGCTGTTCCTTTCTGGAGTGAAATTGTTACATCGGCAATACCTGCTCCGTTTGCATCGATTACTTTGCCTGAAACATTGCCGTATCCCGGTGAAGGTGTAGGTGAAGATGTTGAGCTGGGAGTCATCGCAATGTCTTTGGTTACGGTTGTATCTGCAACTACTGTTACGGTTGAGCTATAGGTTGTGTAACCGGTAGCTGTTGCCGATACAGTCTGTGTGCCTGCTGCAACATTAGCGGCAGAATAAGTGCCGGTGGTTCCGCTTGTTACCGTAACTGTTCCCACTGTTACTGTGGCACCGGAAATTGTGGTTCCGCCGATGAGTTCTGAGTAAACAGTGCCTGAAACAGTGCCGTATCCCTGAACGGGCATTGATACGTTAGGTGCTTGTGTTGTGCCGCCACCGGTTATAGTAACATTTACAGTCTGTGTTACATATCCGTTTGAAGTAAAGACGAGAGGCCAGGTTCCTACGGGGACCTGATTGATTAAATAGTTGCCAAGACTGTCAGTAATAGCTGTGAAAACCGGCTTTGCCCCGGTTGTTGTAATCGAACATAAAGCGCCGCTGATTGGCTCGTTGTTCTCGTCGGTGACGGTGCCGGTTACTGTACCGGTTTCGCCGTTTCCGCCGCCATCATCGCTGCTGCTGCTTCCGCAACCGGCAATAAATCCGAGAGCGAGAAGGGCGATAACCATAAGGCTGAGTAAAACTCTTACTTTAGACATTGCATTCTCCTTTGCTTATTCAGGCTTTGATCAAATAACGATCTGCATGAGTTGTGGGAAAAAAGAATATTATAGAAGTGCGGATTGCTCTTGCGGATTTAGCTGGTCATCAATAGCCTGTGGGTAATTATTACTCACAGTGGGGTAAAATTCCTTGTTCAGATGACTGCTATAACCCAATAAAAGCAAAAAGATCCCCCGGTTTCCCAAAGGATCTTAAATGTTATATCCGGATTTCTCCGGTTATACTACTTAGCCTTAAAGCTTATTTCCATTTTCTGGCGAATACATCGATGATACCGGCTGTATAGCTGTCATTGGTGAGGTTCTTGGATGCAGTGTCAAATACAACATAGTTGCCGTCACCGCTCAGTGCGGGATTGAAGCAAGCTGCATCGGGCACCTGGTCTGACGAGCCTCTGGAAACGAGGGTGTAAACATTCTGTCCGAGATCTACGTCTTTGACATAGACTCTTGCAGTGTTGTTTGTTACATCAGATACGAGACCGATTGTTCTTGAAAGGAATCCAACATATTTTCCTGATCTGTCCATTGTGGCAAATGTGCTGTCGCCCACTGCGCCGGAAAGAGGAATGGAAACATAAGTCAGAGCTGCACTGTTGAGGTTCCACAGATAAATGTTCTGTGTTGTGGCTGCTGTGTTGCCAAGGTTGGTGGCTCCTGACTGGAATGCAATTCTTGCGCCGCCTTCGTTAATTACGGGAAGTATGCAGTCAGCGCCTGCTGTTGTTCCATTATGTTTTGACACATGGATGTTCCAGCCGGTGGCCGGGTCAGAATTGACATCGTTGCGGAAAATCTGGGTAAAGCCGCCAGCGGGTACGCCAGCGCCGGCTGAAGTAATGTTGTCAGCTTTTGACTGGTATGCTGTGTATCTTCCGTCGTAGGAGATTGAAGGATTAAGTGAATCCGGATCTCCTCCGCCAACTGAGCCCTGAGCTGATGCTGTGGTGATGTCGAGCATTCTTCTGACGCCGGGGGTCATATTGGTTACTGTTACATAGTAAATGTGATCCCAGGTTGCAGTGTGAACAATGTTGCCAATGTTGGTTGCTCTGGAATTGAACACTACTTTGGTTCCGTCGCCATTGATGTCGGGGGTTGCTGATGTAGCGTCGCCGCCATTGTTGGCATTGGCTGCTGAGTTTGAAAGTCTGGTGATTGCGAGGTCTGAAAGTCTGACCATGAATATGTCGCCATTATTGGTTGTGGAGAGACCATTGGGGAGAATATCAGTGGCAAATGACTGGAATACTACATAAGCGCCGTCACCGCTGATGGCGGGTGTTGCTGATGCACCATTAGCTCCGGCTGTTGATCCGGGTACCAGATTGTTGTTTGATATTCTGACGATGGTGCCGGTGGCTCTTGTCCATACATAAATGTGAGTGGGGTTTGTGGGAGGGTTGTTCCAGTTAACAATTACGTTGCCATCGCTATAGAAAACGACTTTGGAACCGTCATTTGTTACATCTGCATCGATTGCATTGTTAACTTCAGGAAGGTTGATTCTCTTCGATACCCATGTGGTTACGCCTGTGGCTGTTCCGGTTGAAAGTGTTACGGTTGCTGCTGTAACTGTTGTGTCAGCTTCTACTGTAACATCCTGAGTTTTGCTGTCATAACCTGTTTTTGCATAAGCAAGGGTTCTTACACCGGGTGTAAGGTTTTCCATCAGATAAGCGCCATTGGCATCTGTTGTTGCTGTGCCTTTCTGAAGTGAAACTGTTACATCGGCAAGACCTGTGCCGTTGGCATCGACGACTTTACCAGTAACATTGCCGTATCCCGGTGAAGGTGTGGGTGAACCGGTTGTTACGGGTGAAAGGGTAATGTCTGCAGTTACTGTTGTGTCGGCAACTACTGTTACTGTGCCGTGATAAGGCTGGAAATTTGTGGCTGTGCAGGCGATTGTCTGGCTTCCTGCGGGAACATTCGAAAGGGTGTATGTTCCGTCGGTGGCTGTTGTTGCTGTAAGCTCGCCGATTGTTACGGTGGCTCCGGCTACTACGCCTGAACCGTCATTTGAAGTTACTGTTCCGGTAACAATGCCGTATCCCT
>JAJTBE010000153.1 GCA_021287065.1 Bacillota bacterium | reverse complement strand
GTTCCTTTCCGATTACATCTTCTTCCTCAATTCCTGCATGTTTTAATGTTATCGGGTTGCTGTTAAGCAGAAAAAGATGGTCAGGCTCTTTATACTGATAGATGGTAACTCCGGATGGTATTGTTTTAAACACTGTAGCGTATATCTGCAGAGCTTCTTCGGTCCGTTTTCGCTCTCTTTTCTCTTTAGTTATCTCCATTGCCCTGTTAACCGAATTGACAATTTTTTCTTTGTGAAAAAACTCCCCCGGTTCTTTAACAAAATAGTCCGAAGCCCCCCGGATAAAAGCTTCTCTGGCTACTTCCTCGCTTCCCTGTCCTGTATAGAATATTACCGGCAGGTCGGGCTTAGTATTCTTTATTTCCGACAAAAGCTTCAGACCATTCATATCCGGCATGTCAAAATCCGTCAAAACCGTATCAAATTCTTCTTTGCCTATCAAATCCAGCGCTTCTTCAGGTTCGTCAATGCAAATGGTGTCAAGGAGATCAATAAAACTGAGTTTGAATAGTTCAAGCATTTCCGGATCATCATCTACATAAAGAACTTTAGGTTTAATATTATTGCCTTTACCGTTCACTTTGGTTTCCTCCGCAGGTTTATGCCTTCATATCTTTTTATATAAATAATACCGATTGTCGAAACAATACAATGTGCTGCAACAGGGTGTGCCCGTCCTGTCGTATCAGAGGATATATTGTTGAAATGGTATCACATTAACCGGTTTTTATTTCAGGGAAGTTATAGCAAATATTACGTCAAAATGGATTCATAATGTGTTGCTGGGGAAAAGTCGCATATTGCCTTTATAATCACTGTTTTTCCGGTATTTATCAGGTTTGCTGTTTTATGTTCACTGATAATTTTCTGTTTTTCTTTGTAAATACCTTCAGCCATGAACCACCCACTCTCCGGAAATATCCTGCCGAAATTCTGCGGAGGTTATTTTGATGCAGTATGGAATGATTAACAGAATCAGAAAAAAAGTAAAGCGAGGCGCAATTATGACCATCGTTACAGGTTTATCAGGCAATGAAATGTACTGTCTCCACCTTAAAGGATACAGAGTAGGTGAATTGATTATCGGTAACAGCGTCTTCTCCATGGGGTTTATCGGAAGTGTGGGATCGGGGATAAGAACTCTTGTGGGCGGTGAAGTTACCCAGATAACCAGCATTGTCCACGAAGGCCGTCAGAAATCTCTTGAACGCCTTATGGGTGAAGCAAAGAAATTTGGAGCAGATGGAATTACAGGAGTTTCAAGCGAACTCGTCCAGCATGCCGGCAATGTGGAATTTCTCTCAATTGCTTCATGTATTCATGACGAACATCCCCAGAGAGAAAAACATTTTTTCTCCACTTCTGCGGATGGACAGGAACTATACTGCCAGCTCGATTGTGATTTCAGACCCGTAAAATTTGTATTCGGCAATGTAGCTTATTCCGTCGGTGTGGGCGGTGGTATTCTCGGAATGCTCAAGGGACTGGGAAGAGGAGAAATACATGAGTATTCACAGGTCTTTAATACAACAAGACATCTTGCATTGAAAAGAATAACCGCAGAGGCAAAACAGGCAGGAGCCAATGCTGTTCTTGGTATTAAAACTTCAATCATTCCTTTTCAGGGAATTCACGAAATGGTTATGATCGGCACTGCATCCCACCATCCCGCTTTACCCCCCGTATTCAGTGAAAATCCGATTACCAGCGATTTAACCAATGAGGAAATGTGGAATGTAATACACATGGGATATGTACCACTACAGCTCGTTATCGGTGTTTCCGTCTATTCGCTCGGGCTTATCGGTGGAATAGCTTCAGCTATTAAATCCTTTGCAAGGGGAGAAATCAGTGAACTTACCACATTGATTTACGAAGCCAGGGAAAACGCTCTCGAACATATCAGAAAAGATGCTGCAAGCTGTGGTGCAGATGATGTAATGGGTGTGAAAACCTATGTTTATGACCTTGGCGGCGGCATGATTGAGTTTATGGCTATCGGAACAGCAGTAAAGAGAATGGAAGGTTTCAGAACTCTGACCGGAAACCTGCCTCCTCAGGCAATTATCAAAGATAAGGATACCTTCTTCAATACAGCTGAATTTGCCCTTGGCACAAACCTCAACAAGGAATAAATCCAGCTTGTTAACTCCGGGCTTGGGCGGGAATGTTTATAGTAAATGTTGTACCAAGCCCGGGTTCACTCTGGCAGGTTATTCTGCCTTTCAGGGATTGGGTAACAAGATTGTAGACAATATGCAGACCCAGCCCTGTGCCTCCCGTGTTCCTTCTTGTTGTATAGAACGGCTCAAAAATATGGCTTAAATCTTCTAAGTCTATCCCTTTTCCGTTATCTGAAAACTGAATAATTACTCTATCCTTAACCTTTTCTATTTTTATTGATATTATGCCGGTATCTTTATCATCAAAGCCATGTATAAGAGAATTTACAAACAGATTAGCCATAATACGGTAAAGCGCGGCGGGATAGCTGTCAATCTCAAGATCCTCGGGACATTCAAGATTAATACCGAAAGCGTCTGTTTTCAACCTGTGTTTTAAGCGTTCCAGCATATCAAGCATTACTTCCCTGATGTTGAATAAGGTTCTCTCTCCACTTGACTGATTTACGGATACCTGCTTGAAATTCTGAACCAGTTTATCCGCCCTGTCAAGGTTATCCAGTATCAGTTTTGAACCTTCCCGTATTATGTATATAAATTCATTCAAATCTGATTTCTTCAGTTTCTGCTCAATGCAAAGGTTTTCGTAATAATTGCACCTCTCTGCAAGATGAGAAGCTGCCGTTATACCTATTCCCACAGGAGTATTAATCTCATGGGCCACTCCTGCCACCAGTGTAGCCAGCGCAGCCATCTTTTCGGATTCAACAAGCTGTGCCTGTGTTTCTCTTAGTTCATCTATTGCTCCCGCAAGTTCCCTTGTCCGCGCAGCAACCTGCTGCTCAAGATTGAGTCTTGCCGCTTCAAGCTCCCGTTCAGCTTTCTTTCTGCTTGTAATATCTGTAAGCATTGCAAAGGAGCCGCCGTAGTTTCCCTCCGGTGTTATTACAGGAGTAGCTGATACAATAGCCCACATTTCCTCATCATTAGCTTTTCTGAACCGTGTTTCATACTGTTCCTGTTTGAACTGTCTTCTGCCTTCTATTACCTTTTTTTGCTGCTCAACATCTTCAGGAAATTTTATATAATACATGCTTGCCCCTGTAAGTTCTTCAATCTTATATCCAAGCATTTCAGCCATTCTTGAGTTTACAAATACCATCTTATCATCAGTGTTGATAATGACGACACCCTCATTTGCCGTATCAATGATCAATTTGTATTTTGCTTCTGTTTCAAGCTTGGCTTTTTCTGTTTTTTTCCGCTCTGTGGTATCTTCAACAAGCTCGATAAAGCCGCTGATTTCATTGTTTTTGTCAAAAACCGGATATGCATAAATATGGGCGAATGTCTGCTCTCCGTCGTCTTTGTATCCTGTGGTTTCCACCTGATGGGGTTTGCCCGTTGCCATTGCTTTTATACCGGGACAATGGGCGCAGACGCTGCTTCGTTTTTCGTATTCGCAGAAACATTTTTTGCCTTCAAATTCTGCTGATTGTTTATGGAAAATTTTACCCATTCCCGCATTTGTCATTATGATATTATGGTTCTTATCAATGAGTGAAATTCCCATGTCGATGTTTTCCACCAGCGATCTGTATCTTTCCTCAGCTTCTCTCAAGATGTCCCTGGTTTCTTCAAGTTCTTCGATTTTTTTCTCCAGTCTGCTGTAAAGAGAAGCATTTGACAACGAAATGGATGACTGGGTCATAAGAAAATGAAGTATATCCTGTCTGCTTCTTGTAAAGACATTAGCAGTCAGGTTGTTTTCAAGATAAAGAAGTCCGATTAGCTTACTGTTGTATATTACAGGCATGCAAAGAAGTGACTTGGGGTGGTTTTGAGAAAAATACTGATCTGTCGAAAAAATATTTTCTTCCAAAGCGTCGTTAATGACGACAGAAGCATTTGTCCGCACTACATAGTTAATTATTGAGGACGGTGCTTCGGAGTATTCATTTGTAAAAATCTTTTCTCCGGTAAATATTTCTTCTGAGCCTGCCCTCCCGATAGCCCTTACCAAAAGTTTATTCTCATCGTATTTTATTATTACAACTTTTTGCGCTCCTGAGTTTTCGATTACAATTTTCACCATTTTTACGAGCAGTTTTTCCGGATTCAGTTCCTGTGATAATGTGTATGTGGCTCTGATCACCGCTGAACTGTCAAGAAAATCCATGGTCTGAATATTAAAACCGGGATCTGAAATGAGCTCTTCTTTATTGCGGTAATCTGTGACGCTGCCTTTTTCTTCGCTTTTATCGAGAATTTGAAAATAAACCTTTTCCATAAATTGTGCCAGAGAAACAGCACCCCAGTTTCTAATGCATTCTATGGATTTTCCGGCGGAAAATGCGGCCAGATCTTCTCTGTCCATTCTGATAAAAAGACTTGCTTCCAGATCGTATGCAGTTCCCAAATCCTGAATAATACCGCTTTCGGAAGCGGATTTAATCCCCGCTCCAAGTAAAATCAGGGCATTTGCATAATCTCCATTAATTCTTGCTTTTTCAGCCAGAATCAAGTCAAGTTTGTGTTTAAAAAGTGCCGGCGAGCTATCTGCCCAGAATCTCATTTTTGATTCGATTCTATCAATCTCCGCATTATAAAATTCCTTTTCCCCGGCAGAAGCTTCATCGTATGCAGCAGTCATCGAAAGAGCATAATAGAAATTGTGCAGGGGCAGATAAATACTGCTGCGCCCTCCTTTTTCGTATAATTCACCTTCTTTTCCCGATTTAATTGCTGTTTCGTATTGTCTGAAAAGATATCCGGTCATTGTCTGGCAGCAATAATAGGAAAACAGCAGTATATAATTGCTCTGGCTCTTCCATTCGGGGATGAATTTTTCCGCATCAAGAATACCGCCTGAAAGGATGTGGGGGTTGGTGGTTTGATCCTGCAGATTTCTCACTGTTTGTTTCCATATACGGGAATAATCCTTGTGGAAATTCAGCCTGAATCTGACTGTTTCTTCAAGATACTGAGCCAGTTTGACTCTGACCTGTTTAATGGGATAGCCCAGACAGAAATAATAACTGCAGTGGTGCAGTGCGCCGAAGTATCCGTAAACCATATCTCCGTAATCAATACTTGGGGCGCAGATTTCATCAGGATGCGGAAGCCTGTTGAAAGTAAGATTGTCCCATGGTTTGATATAATTATTGGTCAGAAAATTGACTTTATATTTTAAATCCGAATTATCAAGCTTTTCTGCCAGCTTCAGGGCAATATCTCCAAAAAGGACTCCTCTTTTCTGATTCCCCTCAGGAGTGCATAACAGAATCCCGTACCAAGCACAGGCAAAAGCAGCATACGGAGTTATTCCGTAACTGATTGTGTAATCCATCATCATCAGGACGATTAGATCCAGAAGATCGGGATTGCTCTGATGGGCGGGGGCGGTCATACTGCTGAGTATCTGTATTGCCAGCTCAAATCTGTTGTTTTGAATATCAGGAAGTTCGAATATATAAATCTCCGGATTTTCATAATCAGATATTTTTTTGCTGAGAGAGGCAATGTTGTCCTTAATCTCATCAGGCTCATCCGGGAGATGGATATCAAGCATTTTGAGAGCCTTTACACCTGCGGAAATTGCTTCGCTGCAATAATTTCTGGAAGCAAAGAACTGAATCCTCAACTGGTATATTTTGATTTTTTCCTGTATATGAATTGCGTGCTTTAAAACTTCGTCAGCAAGGGTTTCCGCTCTTTCAAAGGTTGTCATCAGATATTCAGCTTCAGCAGCTTCCAGATACAAAGCAAGCGTCAGGTCATAATGTATTACCCATTTTGTATTTTGAGGAAGCAAACCGATTCCCATACTCAGATACCGGATAGCAGCTTTATATGCCATAGCTTTTTTTGCTTTTTGCCCTGCTGCAAGATTCAGTCTGGCAAGCTGCAGTTTTTCATCTTCATCTCTGATATACTTAAAACCCTGATTAAATCTGTCAGTAATATCAAAAATATATTTTCCGGCATCACTCTTTTTCATTGACTGAAGCTGGTATCTGCCGATTTCAAGGGATATCATTCCTCTGATTTTTACCGGTATCAGATCCAGAGCCACCTGCCTGATACTGCTGTCCGGAAATTCAAAAACTATATTTTCCTCGCCGGCATTTTTAACATCATCCCGGACATTTTCCATCTGCTGATCCGATGGGACTGCGAGGCCCTCAGAAGCGGCAGACCATAAATGATTCAGGGTTTCCTGAACAGAAAGCCCTGATAAGACTGACAATGTTTTGAGATCAAAGCTATATCCTATGTGTGCAGCCAGACTAATCAGATTCCGCGTCGTTTCGGGCAGTTTTTCAAATTTATGGGTCATAAGCCCGATTACATTGTCAGTTATATTCTTTTTTCTGATTTCTTTTAAATCCCACAACCAGTTCAGACTGTCATACCTGAAATACAGCAATCCTTCTTCATAAAGCATCTGGAGAAAACGGCTTGCAAAAAACAGATTTCCTCCGGTTTTCTCATAAACAAGCATGGAAAGCGGCAAAGCGTAATCCGGGTCACATTGCAGGCAGTCTGAGATGAATTTATTCAGCACATCAGTGTTAATAGCCTCAAGCTGAATGCCGGTGATTTCGGTGCCGGACCTTTTAACAGCCTGAAACAGCTTTTTCAATGTATTTCCGGACTGAACTTCCTGTTCTCTGTAAGCTGCAATGAAAAGCAGATATCTGTTTTCCCTGCCGCTTAAAAAAGTCTCCGTAAAAGCAAGCAATGCTTCATCCGCCCATTGCATATTGTCGATAAACAACACAACAGGATGCTCTTTCCGGGCGATTGCTCTGATAAATTTCTGAAGGACATAATGAAATCTCGCCTGAGTTTCCACCGGGTTTAGATCAGAAATTTCTGGCTGCTTGCCAATAATTCTCTCAAGGCTGGGAATCATATCCGTAATCAGTTTTCCGTATCTTCCCAGAGCCTTTCTGATTTCTTCCTTCCGTTTGACAATATTTTCCTCACCTTCGGAAAGGATAATATTTACCAGTTCGTCAAGAGCTTTCACCAAACCGTAATAAGGAGTCATATGCCCCTGGATATGGACGCCTGAAACAATATAACAGTTCCTGCTGCTTACATATTCTCTGACTTCCTTAATAAGCAGTGATTTTCCCAGACCCGCCATTCCGGAAATCAAAAGAACCTCACCGGTTCCATTACAGAGTCTGTCAACACTCTGCTTCAGAATTTCCAGCTCGTTATCTCTGCCGTAGAGTTTATGCGGAATTACGAGTCTGCCTGAATAGTCTTTCTGCGCCAGTGGAAATCTGGAAATTTTGTTCTGTGAAACAAGTTGCTGCAAACATTTTTCCAAATCGGTCAGCAGTCCGAATGTTGATTGATATCTGTCCTCAGGAGCTTTTGCAAGCAGTTTCATAACTATTTCAGAAAGAACAACAGGAATGCCGGGCCTTGCAAGATACACCGGCTTAGGTATTTTGGCAATGTGGCAGTGTATGAGTTCCGCAGCATCTTCATCCTCAAATGGAAGCCTGTTTGTCAGCATTCCGTAAAAGAGGACGCCCAGAGAATATAAATCCGACCTGTAATCAATACGGAGGTTCAATCTGCCTGTTTGTTCAGGCGACATATAGTGGAGTGAGCCTTCCGCCATTTCGGTATTGATTCTGTTTGCCTTTTCACTATCGGTCCTTGCTGCAAGTTCAAAATCTATAAGAAACACGGAATTACTGTTGCTGTCTATTAAAATATTCGAACCTGTTATGTAATTGTGGATAACCTGATTAATATGTAAATTGTGAACGATACGGGTTATGCCCGTCATTATTTTAAGGATATAGGGAAGTGTTTGCTTTTGTTTTATACAGGTTTTTTCTAAAGTTTCACCTTCTATGTATTCCAGAACCAGAACCTGCCCCTCTTCAAAACCGATTAGTCTGTATGCTTTTCTTACACCGGGAATATCCAGTTCGCGCAGAATCTCGTATTCGTTGCTTAATTTTGCTGTTTCCTTTTCAGAATAAACACCGGTTAATGTTTTGAGAACTACCGGAATGTTGTATTCATTGTCTTCATGAAGATAAATAGAAAATTTATCTCCGCTGTGGAGGCAAGGAAGTTGTATTACTTCTTTAAGGGAAATCTGCAAAACCTGTCTCCTTTTCAAGATAAAGCATCATTTTTTGCCGGAGTTCCTCAGGTATTCCCTGGACTTTTCTAAAACCTGTCCGAGCATTTCCAGACTGCCGCATTTAAACTCTGTCCTGATGCCGGGTATATCTCTGAATTCCTTTATGTTCTCAGTCATTTCCGATTCGGTCATTACAGGCGTTTTTACAAGAAGCGCCCTCCCGTATCCTCTGAAAATCCGTTCCAGTGTTTTCCTGTCGATAGCTTCCGGACAGTCAAACATCTCTTTCCAGTGTCTGCACCATCCCGCCGTCATATAATAAGTGCCTGGAACAAGGTGCTGCTGAGCACTGTATTCTTTTCTGCCGCCCAGCTCGAGACATACACAGTCGTCAACGGGCAGCCCTTCATCCATAGGGACGAATACCGGGATTTCCACATCAGGCGGGTGGGTCAGGGCATTTCCACAGGTTCCGTAACCCAGAACCAGAACATCCGCATACAGGCTTATCTCCTCTGCTGCTTTCTGCAGTGTATCCCGCAAGATCTTCTGATTTCTGTGAAGCCCGATTTCGAGAACTTTGACAAGTGCTTCCTGTTCTTCCCCAATCACCGGAAGCTTAGCCCGCAAATGGGGTATCCGGCGCACCTTTGGTTTATTTCTCCTTTCTGCCGTTTCTGCCAGAGTTACCGAGTTTTTATCCTCAATCACCGTGATTGTATCGTAAAAATCGTCATTTCCGAGAATCTCCCCAAATTCCAGTTCAAGTATCCGGCATGTAATTATTCCCGTTACAGGCATGCTGTCTGACCTGCAAATTTTTGAAAATAACCGTTAAGAGAAAAACATTTTTCCGGGCAAACTCTCTCGCAGTTTTTACAGGATACTCCGTTGCAGGCGGACAAATCCACGGACACAACCGGCGGCTGATTTTCTCCGACATGAATTGCCTTCTGCGGGCATTTTATTTCACATGCTTTGCATCCTGTGCATCCTGTGGGAGTAAGCTCCTCCCTGCAAGAAATATCAACCACAGCTACCGGTGTGCTGCCTGTTTCACCCAACTGATTTTCAACGGTTCTGATTATCTCAGGAGAACTCACTCCTGGATTAAAATCAGGTAATCCGTATTTTTTCAGAAAGCTGCGGTAGAGGTTCAACGGCATTCCTTCAGTCCAGTAGGAAAATTCAAGCAGATAAACCCTGTTGAAGATTTTTGATGAAGAAAACATACAGTAAGTATCCCTGAGTTTTTCAGCCAGCCGGCTCATCTCATCGGTCTTTTCCGGCTGCAGAACCAAATCTCTCGCCATTGCAAGGGATGTGTTGCCTGCCTGAATGACTGTTTTCACCAAAGGCGGCACCAGGCCCAGAGTCTGCGCCTTTCTTACATCAAGATATGTACCTGCGGCTCCTGACAGACAAGCTGTCTGAATATCATCCGGGGAAATCCCCGCATTGGCACACAGCGTCAGATGTCCCGTTCTGATGGCGCCTGTTGCTTTGCCGGCTTCCATCAGGTCGTTCCTGTTAAAGCTCACATTTTCAGTCAGTTTGAGAAGCCCGTCAGTTGAATTTATCTGCGGTATGCTTATTAATTTGTTTTCAAGAGCTTCGCTTATCAGTGCAATTACACCGGTGCCGGTTATTCCTGTAACGGGGGTGCTGCCGCATTTTTCTGCAGTTTCGCCTTCAGGCAGACTGATTAAATCACCTTTTTCAGGCAGAAGTCTTTCGTCCAGAACCGTTAGTCTGAATCTGCCTCCTTCCGGTTCTATATCCGAAACAGCACCCGGCACAGCGAGAGTTCCGCAGGATATATGCCTGCCTTCAATAGCAGGTCCTGCTGCAGTTGATCCTGTATAAATAACTCCGTTGTGAAAGAGCGCCATTTCAGCATTTGTTCCAAAATCAGTAACAATAGCGGTTTCATTTCTTTCCAGTATTCCGGTCTTAATTATCATCGCAAGGGCATCCGCCCCAACTTCCATGTGGACGCATGGAGGAATGATAATTTCACTGTCTTCCGGCAGAATAAGCTCCTTTATAATGCCGGCTTTGATAATACAAGCATCCCTGACCACTCCGGATTTTCCAAGGGACTCAAGCTTTTTGCTGCCTGCGTATGCCAAATCCTCAATGTCCTGTGAGATAAACAGGGAAAGCTGTATGGGATTTCCACATACTGCAGTCCTCACAACCCTGCTCAAATCGATATTCAACCCTTCGAGCAGTCTGTTAAGCGCCTGTATCACAAAACTGTTAGCTGTTTCCAGCCCGGCTTCAAGTGTAAAATGAATATGGTCTATTACATTTGAACCCGGCAGAGGATGGCAGGTTGATATGGCAGAAGCAATAATTGCCCCTGAATCCAAATCAAGAGCCTGAACCCTGAATCCGCTTGTTCCCAGATCAATGGCTATACCGGTTTGAATCATTATTTTCCTCATTTTTTACTTCGTCATTTATTGTAATCCGTAAGAATCCGGTTTAAATCCGTTTACATTCTTATACTTTCTCATACAAAGGTCTATAAAGTCATTTTCTTCATCAGGAAGGGATTCCAGAACTTTTAAATATCCCAGCAGTGATTCTTTTTCATAACCTGTTATTCTGAGATTCGGATCACCGAGAAGAAGCTCCGCACATTTAAAAGCAGCAGCTTTTGATCTTGCATACATACTCCTGCTGTTTTCAACTATAGCTTTTCCTATATGCCAGGCATTGTCTGGGCTGAGAATAAAACCATGAGGTCCCCTGTATCTGTCGGAATTGACAAGGCAGGCCTGAAATTCTTTCTGGAATCCAAGGGCAACAGCAGAATTCATGGCTGCAGCATCATATCCCAGTATCTCGGCAAAAACCGCAGGAGTTGTCCCTCCGAACATATTATGGTAAGCTACAGCTTCGTTAGACCACAAATCACAGACTGCAGCTATTACATTTCCGCATAAATCAGGATGGGCGCAGGCACTGGATTTTCCCTCCATCGACATAGGCATTCCGGTGATTGCTTTGAGAATGGGGTTTTCGTAACCGCAGTCTTTTCCCGGTCCGGTAGCTCCGCATTCGTGTGCAACAAGAGTCCTTGCCGCACCGATTGCTCTGGTGAGTGCCGCCAGTGTATGGGGAATATCTTTTGATATAAAACCTCCTGCCATAAACATGGCAGTGTTCGAACGGGCGCAGTCAGTATCTCCCCCTGCAATGCATTTTTTCCGCTCCGCAATATCCACAATCCGGGTCCAGAGCCATTCCATATCTCTTCCCCCAAGGATTGCTTCGCTGAAAAGAATTCCTGTTATGTCATTTCTGATAATGGAATAATCAAATATTTCCTTGCCGCCTAATGATTCAATCGAAATAATATCAGCAGCTTCAGCACATTTTTCGAAAGATTCGAGAACTTTTGCCGTAGCTTCCGAATCCCGGAGATTGACACGATCAGGTCTTCTTATGTCTGCTATTGTGGCTCTGTATGCCGCTTTAAGCCCGTATTTTATCTTAAATTCTTCAATTTGTTTTGCGGTCTGTATGGTAATTTCCATGCCCCAGTCAGGATTGTTGGTCATCTGTGAAATATGTTCGTTTTCAATTACAATCGCAGGGTGTCCTACCAATACGCATCTTTCGAGAGCGTCAAAATTAGCTCTCTCAAATTCCCTCATAAGAGTCTTTAATGTTTTTTCACTTCCGGGCCTTGGGTGGGGGACAATTTCCGGAATAACAAAACCGCCGCCTATCACAAGTCCGTGTTTTGTAGTAACTGGTTTAATTGCTGTTCCAAACATCATATCGGCATAAGATTCGTATGCCATCTTATCGGAAAGCTTCATATTTCACTCCCTTGTTTTACCCGTTCCATTTGCTGCGAAGTTCCTGCCAGTGCGCTCCTTCAAGAATATCTCCCGCCATTGCCGGCGCCTGACTTGCTTCCTTCCCCCATATTCCAAGGTCAAAACCTGTTACAAATTCCTCGTTCACAGCGCCGCCTCCACAGACAAAGGGAATATTAAAATTCATCGATTTGAGTTTTGCTGCAATTTTAGGAAACGCGCTCATAGTGGTGGTCATGAGGGCTGTTCCTGTAAGCATAATGGGTTTATGTGCAAGACAGGCTTCCACTACCACATCAATGGGAACATCAGTGCCGAGGTTTATAACTTCGAAGCCGTCTGCATTGAGAAGGGCGTTTACAATAGACTGCCCAATGTCGTGAATGTCCCCTTCCGCAGTATGGGTAATTATTTTCCCCTTCTTTTTCAGAGGTTTCCCAAGTTTCTGCTCGCAAAGCTTTATGCCCGCCATCATAGCATCAGAAGACAAAATCACCTGTGGGAGAAAATATACTCCCTCGTCCCACAATCTGCTGACTTCATTCATTCCCGGAATAAGGCCCTCATGTATAATTTCAAGGGGATCTTTCTGTTCAAGGGCTTCCTTCACAGCTTCCTCTGTTTTTTCCTCATCCCCGTCAGCAACACAATCAGCTATTGCCTGAAGCGCGAAATCAGAAGAAATCCTCCGGATGCTCCTTCGGGTTACTTCAATTTCCATATCAAAGCGGGTAAATATGCCGGAAGTATCGGTTGAATATTTCATAATAACGATCTTTCCGTATTTTATTTTATGTTTATCAGTAAGGTGATTTTATTAAATCTGTTGCTTGATTTATCTGACAAAAAGCTCCGGGCAATCTCTTTGTTAAAAACATCCATAATTCCGCTATTCCGCTGCAGCATCTGTTTCATGGGTCTATAGCCGCAAACCCGGTAAAAGGAAATCTGGCTGAATATTGTTCTATTATTTTGTCAGATAGTCTGCTTATGTTGAAAAATAACTGTATCAGAAAATTTTCCACATTTATGGTAAACTTCCTGCCATTCCTTTCCGGGTTTGGAATAATGAGCCGGAAAACTATAGTCGTCAGGTTCTTCTGTGCTTTTAAAATTATAACTTATTTTTAGAAAAAAATGTTTTTTGTTTGCATATTAACATTTTTTTAATACTTTTTTTTCCGGAATCTGGTATAATCAATAAAAATGAGTATCAAGGGAAAGTTAGAGGGTTAAATATGGAAATTCATGTTGATCATCACATGTATTTTGCTGCATCAAGAAGACCGGAAGCATTAATCGCCAAACTGGGTGAAACAGCAGCACCGGTCAGGGGAGATTCAATCTCCACCGGAGTAAACACATCAGAACCCGGGCTTATTCCAAACATGAATATTGCAGCTCAGACAGCGGCAATTTCCGATAAAAAAGAGACTATTCCAGTCAGAAACATGTTCCTCACCCTCACCGGCTCACCTGGCTCCGGGAAAAGCACTCAGGGCAAAGCCCTTGCGGAAAGATACGGAATTCCCCATATTTCAATAGGCAAAATCCTCCGTAAAGAGATTACCGACGGAACCACCCTTGGCCACCTTGTTGAACCTTATGTAAAATCAGGAGATTTAGCTCCTTCACACCTTATCGCCGCAGTGGTTAAAAACAGACTTTCCCAGCCTGACTGCAAAAATGGTTTTATTCTCGACGGCTATCCCCGTAAGATGGACGACACAGGCTGTATGGAACAGATCACAAAAGACCTCGGCATAAACAACCTCAAGATGGTCTGTATTAAGGCAGATCCTGAAGTTATCATCGACAGGCTCAAAGACAGAAGAGTATGTGATAACGGACATGAATACGATCTTAAAAATAACCCGCCCAAAAAGGAAGGAGTCTGCGATACAGACGGACTTCCCATCAAGCAGAGAGATGACGACAAGCCGGAGACAATACGCCACCGTTTCGAAGTATTTAAGGAAGAAACCCTGCCGGTTATGGAATATTTTAAATCCAAAAACCAGTACGGCGAAGTAAACGGAAACGCAGGCATAGATGTTGTAGGCAAGCGCCTGTTTGAACTTCTCGATCCGAAAGAAGCAAACGGAGAACAGTAAAACCGGCAAAATTAATATATAAACCCGCCCCAGCCCAAAGTAACCTGTCAGGTTATGTATGTACCAATAACTTTGTGTAAAATTACAAAACCACATAATCACATACATCCGCGCCAAACGACAGGTCAAAATTCAGAACCAAAAATATTTTTTTAATGAGGTTAGAATAATGTTTACAAATACTTATGAAAATGAACAGTATGAGGTAATTTTTTTCAAAAAGTTTTCTCTGGGAGTTGGGCGAATGGCTATAATCCTCGTGAACAATCCGACAAATCCATGCCTTAATTCACAGACATTGGGATGACTCCGGCATGAAAAAATAACAAATGCTCATTTATTGCTGTGATGGTATTGGGTTTGCTGACTCCTGGAGGGAGGTTTTGGGATCCTGTCAGGGGACGGCTGCGATCAGCTGGTTGCTGACTAATCTGATGGAATTGGTTATTTTAGCAATTTATCCTGATGGTTTATTTCTGTTTTAAGCCATATATATGCAAGCTTCTGGATTTTCCCCTTATTTCTGTTTCACCGAGATCAGAGAACTCTGCTTTCTTTTCAGTGCTGAGCATTTCAAAGACCTCATCGGAGATGATTACCGGAGTTTTATAATCTTTGGTCAGTGATTCCATTCTTGCAACGGTATTTACAGGATCCCCTATTATGGTGAATTCCCTTCTGTCGCTGCTTCCTATGGATCCCTGAACAACACATCCGAAATGAATTCCCACACCTGTTCTGAAAGGTTTTTTACCCTCAGACGACCACTTTTTGTTAAGAACCTCCAGTTCATTCTGCATAAGAAGAGCTGCCTCCACCGCCGATTGTCCCGGATTTTCCAGTTCCATCATTCCGCCGAATGTGGCAAGAACCGCATCGCCGATAAACTTATCAACAACCCCGCCTTTCAGACTTATACAGGCTACCATTTTTTCAAGATACTCATTGAGCTGTTCCACAAGGGCATCCGGTTCCATTGTTTCACTTATGGTGGAGAATTGTCTTATATCAGACATCAGGATAACCATACACTTTTTCTCGCCGACAAGTCCAATTTTTTCACTTACTATTTTATCTTTAACCTCCGGGCTTACATACTGGCCAAATAGTCTGTCAATGGTGTATTTTTCATGTTCTTCCTTAATTATACGGGTTATCAGTTTTTTCATATTTTCAGAAAGAATGCCGACGGTAACCCCTGCTACCGCCATCATCAGAGACTTGAAGAAATAGAAAGGCACATCGGTTAAATCCTGAATAAGAACCGGATCAGGACCCTGAAGAAGCAGAAGGTTTTCTCTTGCAAAAAGGTAGATTATAAAATACTCAACACCGGCTATAATTCCGGCAGCCTTTGATATTCTCCCATCAAAAAGGAATCCTGTGATGATGATAATGATGAAATAAAGATAAGAAGGAGGTCCTGTAATATACGCCGCTGTTCCTGATTTGTTGCAGAAATAGCTTATTATGTAAATCAACGACGGAAGCGAAACAAACATGAAAATAAGTGGATACTGCCAGAACCCTTTTATATTTCCCCTTCTGGCGAAATAATGGATAACAAGCGTAAACAAACCACAGCACAACGCCCACAATGCCGGAATAATAAATGCAGTTTTATTCGCGGCAATAATAAAAACAAACATCAGCAAAGCACTGAAAATCCCCATCAAAGCAGCATAAAAGCTCCCCTTCCGGAGAGTTTCATTCTTCTCCTCATGGAGAAGGCGGTTGAACCTGTCATAAGGAATCTGCATGATTTCAGTATTTGTTCCTATCAGAGAATCAACTGCTCAAAGAAGCCCCTGCCTCTGGGCTTCACTGGTCAGCCAGCCGGTTGCATCGCCTTTTTTTTCATACTCTTTGCCTGTCAGAACCACATTGGGAATTAGGTTTTCGAAATCAAGATTCAGTCGGAACCAGACATCGGTTTTATTGTCGAAAAGAGGCTCTATTGAAGCCATTGTCATGGGGGAATGTGTGGATAATACAATCTGAATATTCGAGTTTTCAGTCAACTCACGAACAACATTCATAAGAGAGCGGACAATAACCCTTTGCCATCTGGGATGAAGGTGGTTTTCGATTTCATCAATCAGAAATACAATGTCGACAACAGGATTTACACCAGTAAATTTTGCAGCTTTTTTATGTTCTTCCCAACTCCAGACAAGAAGGTAGGCAAGGGCAAGGACCCTTCTGATTCCTGAGGAAGCGTGCAAAACAGGTATTTCCTGATTGTAAGGCATTTTAATTGAAGGTATATCCCGAACATCGTCAAGCCCTATCCTTGTTAATTCACCGGGTTCAAGTTTTTCTTTATCTGAAGGAGAAAGACCGGAAAGAACAGAGAGAAACCCATTAAAAGCAGTTCCGTTTTCTTTCTGCCATCCCGCCCAGTCTGAAATCAGCCCGTTGCACAAAGGTTTACCTTTCCCGCTATTTAATCCATCCCATATTTCTTTCTGAGTAAAAACATAAGCAGGAGGATTGCCGGAAAAAGAACGCTCAGGGTCATTTCTGATCGGGTCATAAACGGCAAAGCAGTCATTTGCCTGAGAAAACAGAACAAGACAACCGGAATCGGATATCTTTTCATTTTTTGATTTGGCAACCCAATTCTGTTTCGACATATCGAAGGAGTAACTATGAATTTGCTTTTTCTCTGAAGTGAAAGAGAATAGAATATCTGCTGGCATATTTCGATTTGTCGGTTGTGCCATAAATCCTGAATTAATCTGACTGTTAACCTCGGCAGGCCATTTTTTTGTTAATGTCCACCACATGGTATCAAGAAGAAAGCTTTTACCAAGGCCGTTATCGCCAGTGAGGATATTGAGCCGTTTTCCCAGTTCCATCTCCATTTCAGGAGCCGGTCCTACATTTTTCAGCTTCAGTGATTTGAGCATTTTTACCACCAAATCAATAATATTGCGGGGTCATCGCCCATATTTCCGGGGTTTTGGGGAGGTTTTCGAGGGTCAGGTCCGTTTCTCCGGTGCGGATATGTTTTACATTCCGTTTCCCTGATATGAAATCCTCAAGGGATTTAAGGGGGTATTTTTCCCTGTCCTGTCCGGGAATGTAAAAATGCATTGGGATGGTTACTTTTGCCCCGATTTTTACAGAAAGCTCATAAGCTCTGGCAGGGCAAAGTGTGTAGTAGCTGCCGATGGGCACAAAGAGAAGATCGATGGGGCCGATTTTCTTTATTGTTTCGTCGTCAAAAGGTTCGCCCATATCAGAAAGGTGAAGGTATTTTATACCGTCAGTTTCGAATTTATAGCAGTTCACCTCTCCGTTCCATGTTCTGTCCGGGCTTCCGTGAAGAGCGGGGAATGCTTCGAAATTTACGCCTGATGAAAAATGTTTTCCGCTGCCTGAAATAACCTCACAGCTTCCGGAAACAAGGGAATATGCTGCGTGATCCCCATGATTATGGGAAACGACGGCAGTTTCCGCATTAATAACAGGTTTGCTGAAACCTTCGAAATCGTCGAAGGGATCCAGCAGAATTCTGTTTCCTGTTTCTGTGGTCAATAAAAAGCAGGAGTGGGCTATATATTTAATATTCAAGTTTTCCTCCGGTTACTGTCCGATTTTGTCAATGGCGCTCTGTGCAGCTTTGCGGACATTTTCGTCCTTATCTGTCAGGAGTTTTTTCAGTGATTCGACGGTTTTCTTATCTCCCCTGTTTTCAAGGGCTTTTATAACCGCAACTCTGACAGCAGGTTTTACATCAGCAAGGCTTTTTAACAGGGGCTGGATGACTGAGGGGTCATTAATTCCGCCCATGGAAAGTGCGCAGAAAAATCTCATTCTTTCTTCTTTGTCCTTTAAGCCTTCCGTAAGGGCGGGGACCGCTGCTTTGCCGCAGTCGGCTATATGTTTTACCACTTCGAGGCAAAGCGTGTCATCAGGATTTCTGAAGACTTTAATCAGAGCTTTTGCCGATTCTGTGGTTTTGCTTTTTGAAAGAGCTGTGATGATTTCATTTCTGAGTTCAACATCTTTTTTCTCTTCAACAAACTTTGCAAGATGTTTGACTGATGCCTGAGTACCAATATTTGCAATAGCAAGTATGGCAGCTTTTTTCAGGTTTTCATCACCATTGTTCAGGAATTTTGCCAAAGGTTCCACTGCTTTTGGATCCTTTATTTTTCCAAGTGCAGAAATAGCAAGTTCCTTTACATTTTCATTATCATCGGACAAAACAACAATCAGACTGTCGGTTGCCGGTTTTCCGATTTTTACAAGTGAATTGAATGCCTGCTGGCGGGTCTGGCGATCCTGCACAGCTTCGATCAGGGGTTTTACCGCCTTCGGGTCCCTGAGTTCTCCAAGGGCTTCAACTGCGAACGCCCTGACAGTGGAATCACGGTCATTGATAAGTGGGATTATTGGATCAACAGCTTTCTTATCCCCTATTTTTCCAAGAGCGCTTACCGCCCCTGTTCTGACGAATGAATTTGAGCTTTTCAGAGCTTCCATAAGGGGGGGAACTGAAGGTTCACCGATTTTGACAAGTGTTCCGATTACCGACATAGAAATGTTTTCATCCTCGTTTTTAAGAATCGCAACAAGGGGAGCCACTGCAGGTTTTCCGATTTTAACCAGTTCATCTGATGCCTGAAGTCTGGCTGCTTCATCCTTACCCTTGATTTTATCGATAAGCGCCTTGATATTGCCGTTGTTTTCCGCTGCAAACACTGATGAAGTGAATAAAAACGCAAAGAATGCAATGGCGACGGTTGTCAGCAGTTTGTGTCCTTTCAAAATAACCACCTCAAATAACCTTGAATTTATTATTTTGTTTTCCTCATTGAATCAGTTCTGATGTTAGGAAAACACCAAATTAATTATTAATGTTGCAAAAAGAATCCTTTTATTTTTTCTCCGGTATTTTTAAAGAACCTTTAGATGGTAATGAGGAAATATTCTATTTCAGCGGAATTGGTTCAAATCAGCTTTCCGGTGGAATACCGGAATACCGGACATTACCGGGAGATTTATAAAACTGAAGCAGTCAGATGAAACCACGTTTTTTTGGAAAAGCGGGTTTCACTCCGGATCCAATGCCCATGAATTAAGGCATGGATTTATCTAATCGCTCACGAGGGTTGGAGCGGTTTGCCCAGTTCCCAGAGGAAACTTTTTGAAAAAAGTTTCCTCGCGCCCACCCTGCGGGCAGGCACCCGCCATCCCAAAACTTTTGAATCGGGGGACCGACCGGGGGACCGTGGGGTTAAGGGACCGTCAGAGGGAACCACGCTTTTTTGGAAAAGCGAGTTTCCCTCCGAACCTCCCTCCTTGAAAAACAGGAGTATTGGGCTGTGGGTTTGAGTGAGTTTTTCTACATCATTGAAATACAACCCAGGAGCAGGCAGCGCCTGCGATTCGGGGAATTTGCGCTTATTTCAGCGCCGAGGGGGTTTGGGGGATTCTTCCCCCGTTTGCCAACCTTTTTGAAAGCTGCGTAGCAGATTTCAAAAAAGTGAGAATAAGAAACAGCAATAAAAGTCGATATGCAGATAGCAAAATTAAAGAGATCGGAAAAATGATGCACTGAAAGTTTTTGCCGGAAGGGTTTGGGAAACGAGCTTTTTTCAAAAAGCGGGTTTCCCAAAAAAGAATCATAACCATTCGCCCAGCTCCCAGAGAAAACTTTTGAATTGAGGGACCGACCAGGGACCGGGGGGATTTGGGACCGTCAGAGGAAACCACATTTTTCAGAATAAAAAAAAAGCCCCCTTCAGTTATCCGAAGGGGGCTGGTTTATTATAGTTATTATTCGAAAGCAAGGTCGGAATCTTTGGCTGCAGGTCTGATTCCTTTGCTTTTATCATCTTTGCTTTCCGCTGTTTTCACATCAGGAACCTCATCATCATCAACGGGAGCTTTGATAATATCGTCTCTTTTATAAGTACCCGCAATGATTTCATCGAGTTCCTTTGCTTCGATTACTTCTTTATCAAGAAGAACCTCAGCAATTTCTTCCAGAAGATGTTTGTTGGTTTCCAGAAGTCTTCTTGATTTTTCATAGCAACCGTCAAGAATCTGTTTGACTTCGGTATCGATTTTGTTGGCTACATCTTCACTGTAGTTTCTGTCTTCAACAATATCCCTGCCCAGGAAAATATGGGTGGGTTCCTTACCAAAGGTTACAGGACCCAGATCTTTGCTCATTCCGTATTTTGTAACCATTTTACGGGCGAGATCCGTTGCAACTTTAAGGTCGTTGCTTGCTCCGGTTGTTATCTCCGCAAAAGTCTGGGCTTCTGCGGTTCTTCCGCCCATAAGGACAGTGATTTCAGCCAGAATTTCATTTTTGGTCATCAGGTGCTTGTCCTGATCAGGCATTGTCCAGGTAACACCGAGAGCCATACCGCGGGGCAGAATGGTAACTTTTCTTACCGGATCCGCACCGGGAACCAGTTTGGCGGTGAGAGCATGTCCCGCTTCGTGATAGGCGGTAACTCTTTTTTCCTTGTCACTGATGATTCTGCTTTTTCTTTCAGGTCCCATAATGACCCGGTCGATAGCTTCCTCACAGTCTTTATTATAAATTTTATCCTGGCTGTTTCTTGCAGCAAGAAGGGCTGATTCGTTAAGAAGGTTTTCAAGATCAGCACCGGTAAAACCGGGGGTTCTTTTTGCGAGAATTTCCAGTTCCACATCTGCTCCGAGGGGCTTGCCTCTGCTGTGAACCTTCAGAATTGCTTCCCTACCCTTAACATCGGGTTTTGAAACCACTATCTGACGGTCAAATCTACCCGGGCGGAGAAGTGCAGGGTCGAGGACATCGGGTCTGTTGGTGGCGGCAAGAACTATAACACCATTGTTAACTTCAAATCCATCCATTTCCACCAGAAGCTGGTTGAGGGTCTGTTCCCTTTCATCGTGTCCTCCGCCAAGTCCGGCACCTCTCTGACGGCCTACGGCGTCAATTTCATCTACGAAGACGATACAGGGGGCGTTTTTCTTGGCATTTTCAAAAAGGTCTCTGACTCTTGAAGCACCTACGCCGACAAACATTTCGACAAAGTCGGAACCTGAAATGTAATAGAAAGGAACGCCTGCTTCACCGGCTACTGCTCTGCCGAGCAGTGTTTTACCCGTTCCGGGTTCGCCAAGGAGCAGCACGCCTTTGGGAATTCTTGCGCCAAGAGCTTTATATTTGGCAGGCGAGCGGAGAAAATCCACTACTTCCCGCAGTTCTTCCTTAGCTTCCTCTACACCGGCGACATCTTCAAATGTAACCTTTCCTCTTGTATCAGAAAGCTGTTTGGCTCTTGATCTGCCGAAGCTGAAAGCCTGGCTTCCCCCTGCCGACTGTGCCTGACGGAAAAGCAGGATAAAGAATCCGATAATCAGCACATAGGGCAGAACCTGAGTGAGCAACAGGACAACTATGTTTTCTCCCGGCGGTTTTGATTCTATGGCAACCTTTTTATCATACAGATATTTGGAAAGGTCTTTAGTATCAGGCGGAAGGTTTACTTTAAAATACTGCTTGTGTCCTTTGTCGTCCTTAACAGTTTCGCCTGACAATTGGTTGCCTTCAAACATAACCTTTGCAACTTTGCCCTGATCCGCTTTCTGCAGCAGATCCGAGTATGTCCAGACTTCTTTGGATGTTGAAAGGGTTTGATAATTGGCAAACACATATAGCAGGATTATTATAAAAAATCCCCAGATCAACCATTTTGCAAGTTTCAAGGAAAAAGCCTCCCCGGATTACGCGATCCGTGAAAATATGTTTTATTTTAATACCTACAGGTATAAAATTCTAAATGATTATACCATAGCATTTTTTACATGACAATAAAATCAAAATATGCGTATGTATTTTAATTTACCCATATTACTGCCTGATTTCTTTCAGAGATATTTTTTTAATGAGTTCAGGCAGTCTTTGTTCCGAAGCAGCGAGCATGTATCTGCCGGGTTTCTTTTCGATGCTTGTAATATCGGGAGTTGAGCCATCAAGATTGACGACTCTGCCTCCTGCTTTTTCCAGTATCGCCATTCCCATTACAATATCCCACAGATAACCGGCAGT
Source organism: Bacillota bacterium (assembly GCA_021287065.1). Classification (GTDB taxonomy): domain Bacteria; phylum Vulcanimicrobiota; class JAJTBE01; order JAJTBE01; family JAJTBE01; genus JAJTBE01. The sequence goes on along the minus strand of JAJTBE010000153.1, from coordinate 7,376 downwards.
GATAGCGCCTACGGCATCGCCTCTTGTAACAAAACAGAAATGAGCTGAAGTGCTTCCGAGGGAGCGGACCTTTCCGCCAAAGTCGATATTCAGCGTCCGATGAACATCTGATGTTGAACAGATGAGCATTTCATTATCGGGTCTTTCGACAGCATTCCGGAGATCCATCTGAAGTTTTCCCCAGCGGGGAGATTCGAAATAAGCTGGAATTCCTTCGTCTGTGTAATAATACTCGTCAAGGACGGGAAGATAAATCATTCCGAGGACGGGCCTGAGACAATTGGTGCAATCCGTTCTGCTGTATTTGAGAAGGCCCACGGAAATACCCCAGATGGGGAGTCTTGCATTGAAGGCTGATGTGCCGTCGATGGGGTCGATAACCCAGATATGCCGGCTTTCGGACTGATCGGAAATGTGATTGTTGGTTTCGCATTCTTCGTTGATTATTCCGTAGCCGGGAAAAGAACCGGTAAGTTTTTCGGTAAGAAACTTACCAACTTCGATATCAGCCTGAGTAACGATGGAATTATCCTTTTTCAGCATTCCCGTAGTTCTGCCGAAATATCCCAGGGCTATTTTCGATGCTTCGCTTACTATCTGTTTAACTTTTTCGATTCTTTCGGTCGTTCCTGTTTCTGTCATCAGAAGTCCTATCCTTGGTTTATACTTATCTGTTTATTTACAAAATGCGTGGAGATATACTCCGACATCAGTTATTCCCACAATATTATCCAATACCGGATTCAGACATAGGCGTAAAATTCGGAGCCAGTTCCTTCAATTTGTTTCTGGCAGAGGTATCGTCGCCGGTTGAAATAATTTCTTTCATTTCATTGAGTTTTTTATCCATTTCCTCGTAAGGAATGGTGTTGGTGATAACTCTCTGAATCTTTTCGTACTCTGTATTCTCCGTTTCCTCGCCTGTGTTGACCAGTTCTTCATAGAGTTTTTCACCGGGTCGGATGCCTTTGACTTCGATGGGAATGTCTTTGCCCGGTTCAAATCCCGAGAGTCTGATCATATTTTGTGCAAGTTCGTAGATATTGACAGGTTTGCCCATATCCAGAATAAAAATTTCCCCTGCCTGCCCCATAGCGCCGGCTTCGATTACGAGCTGGACTGCTTCGGGGATAGTCATAAAATATCGGGTCATTTTTTCGTGAGTAACCGTCAGGGGACCGCCCATGGCAATCTGTCTGCGGAAAGTGGGAACCACGCTGCCTCGGGAATCCAGAACATTACCAAACCGGACTGCGGAAAATCTGCATTTTCTGGCATTGAGGGCGAATGATTTCATAATCATTTCGGTAAGCCTCTTTGTGGCGCCCATAACACTTGTGGGGTTCACAGCTTTATCGGTGGACAGCAGAATAAAGCTTTTTACTCCGTATTCTTCTGCGAGTTCCATCAGCAGTCTTGAACCGAATACATTATTTGCCACTGCTTCACATACATTATGTTCCATCAGGGGGACATGTTTATGTGCTGCGGTATGGAAAATAATGTCCGGGCGGAATCGGGAAAGAATGCCCCGCATCCGTTTTTCGTCCCTGATGTCCGCAATTACTGAAGTGAGAGGAGCTTCGGTTCTGCTTTTCAGTTCAAGGCTTATTTCATAAATTGAATTTTCGCCTCTGCCGAGCATTATAAGTTCTTCCGGTTCATACATAAGAACCTGTCTGCAAAGTTCCGAGCCTATGGAACCACCTGCTCCGGTAACGAGAATTTTTCTGCCTTTGATGTATTCCCGCATTTTAGCTTTATCGAGTTTGACCTCTTCCCTTTCGAGAAGATCTTCGATAAGAACCCGTCTGATCTGGTTGACGCTCATTCTACCTGAGATCAATTCGGTCAGAGAAGGGACAACCTTAAACTCAACCTTCAGATTTTCACATTCCTTGATAACTGTCTGAATCAGCGAAGGAGAAGGAAGAGCTATGATAATTTCCTCAATGCTTCTTTCCTGAACTATATCAGCCATAGCTGCTACGGTTCCGAGAACGGGCACATTGTGGATTCTGATATTCTTTTTGGATTTGTCGTCATCTATAAAGCCTACGGGCAGATAACCGGCACTTTTCTGGCGGAGCATTTCCCTGAGGACAGCTTCGCCTGCATCATTGGCGCCGACTATAAGGGCTTTTTTACCCATGGCGAGAAGTCCCATGCGTTCATGAATCATACGCAGCAGGAAGCGGATACCGCCGGTAAAGAACAGGGTGAGAAGCCAGGCTATGAAGATGATGCTTCTGGAATAGTATTCGCCTTTTGTAGCTATAGCTGCACCGGTAACGGGTAGAAAGGCTATTATACTTGCAAGGAAGATGTTTTTAAGTTCCTGAACGCCTGCATAGCGCCATAGTTTTTCATAAAGACCGAAGAAATAGAATGAAATAATGCAGCAGGCAACAACAAAGGCGAAAAGCCATTCAAAACCGTAAAAATAACGCGCGGATATTTCTCCCTCAAACCTTATGTAAATGGCGAGGAAAATGGCAAACAACACCAGAAAGGCGTCTGTTACGATTAAAAACAGCTTTTCTTTAAAGTTCATATTTTATTTTTCAGACCGCCGCTGTGAGAGATTCTTTGATTTTTGCGGCAGAATGATGAATTTTGGCAATTGTCCGGGCTATCTGCTCAGGAAGCTCGTCTTCCATGTGTGAATAGAAGGGCAGGCTGAGCGCTCTTGATGATATAAGCTCGGTATTTACAAGAACTCCTTCGTATTTGTCCCTGTATTTGGCATAGGCAGACTGAAGGTGTCCGGGAGGACAGAAGTATTTTCTGGTTCCAACTCCCTCTGCTTTCAGAGCTTCGCTGAGGAGGTCCCGGTTTATGCCGAATTCCTTTTCATCCACAAGAATAGTGAAATCCTTATAGGATGAGCGGCAGTTTTCCCTTATTTTCTGGAATGAAATACCGGGGATATCCTTCAGGTTTTCTGTATAAATACCGGCGAGTCTGTTGCGCGCCTGAGCGAAGTTTTCGAGGTGGTTGAGAAGTTTCAGGCCAAGCCATGAATGGAATTCGCTGATTCTGCCGTTGATTCCGGGGAACTGGCAGTCGTAGCTTCCATCATTTCCGTATTCTCTGTATTGGTCTATAAAATCGTAAATTTCCTTATGTTTTGTTGTTACCACTCCGCCTTCTCCAGTGGCAAGGAGCTTTGTGGCTGAAGATGAGAATGATTCGCCGTCGCCGTGGGATCCCATGGGTTTTCCGTGATACAGGGTTCCGAAGGAATGGGCTGAATCCATAATAAACCGCAGCCCGTGTTTTTTAGCGATTTTTTCAATTGCATCTATATCCGGCGGGTTGCCGAAGATATTGACGGCTATAATTGCTGAAGTATCGGGGGTAATTTCCTGTTCGATCTTTTCAGGATCAATGGTGAAGGTATCCCTTTCACAATCCACAAAAACCGGAGTGAGTCCGGCGATTTCCACAATATGGAATGTTGCCATAAACGAGAATGAAGGCACAATGACTTTGCCTTTTATTCCCAGTGCTTTCATAAGCATGAAAAGCCCCATTGTGCAGTTGGATACGCCGAGGGCGTATGGCACATCCAGATGGCGGCACAGAGCCTGTTCGTAATCTTTAAGATAATGGCCCTTAGTAACCATGCCTGTGGTGATTATATCTCTGAACCCCGGTTCCAGTTCTTCGTAAGGAAGCAGGGTGGGTTTTGCAAATGCTGCCGGAGTTTTGAAATCCGGTTCTCCGCCGAGGACGGCAGGTGTTCTATTCATAAGGCGCTCCTTTATTACATGCAGGATCCTGAAAGATTCATTTTGTGATGCTAATCTTCCTTCTTTTGAAATTTAGTTTTACAGACGGATCCCTCCTTGATAATATTCCCAATTTGGGATATATTAATCCGGTAGAAGGAGATATTGTGCATGAAAGTCCTCATTGTAAACCCAGCTTTATCTAAAGAAGAACTGAAAAACCCGGTGGTATCGAATTTATTTTCAAACGCCATGCCCCTCGGAATCTGTTATCTGGCATCCATGCTTCTCAAGGAAGGTATTCATGTTGAACTGATTGACGGCGCCGCAGAGAGAATCGAACAAAAAGACATAATCGACAGGTGCAGAAAAGGAAATTTTGATATTCTGGGAATTTCCACCACAACGGTTTCTTTCCACAGAGCCGTGGAGCTGGGAGACCTGGCTAAGAAAGCTTTTGGAGATTCAATTCCCATTCTTGTGGGGGGACCTCACATGTCGGCGCTTCCGCAGGAAACAATGAAGGAAAAATGCTTTGATATAGGTGTTTTGGGTGAAGCGGAAGGCACAATAGTTGAACTGGTGCGCACGCTGGAGCAGAAAGGGGATCTTTCCAGAGTTCTCGGTATTTATTACCGGGAAGGTGACGAACTGATTTTTACGGGTCCGAGGCCCCTGATTCAGGACATTGACACAATTCCGTTTCCTGCACGTCATCTTCTCAATCCCAAATTATACTCATCCCTCCCAACTGATGTTAAAAGGCTTCCCAAATTCAGCATTCTTGCCAACAGAGGCTGCCCTTTCCAGTGCATTTTCTGCGATTCAGCAGTGGTCGGTAAAAAATACAGATCACCATCGCCCAAATACCTTGCAGATGAAGTTGAGCATGTAATAAAAGAATTTGGAGCGAAGGAGATATTCTTTGTCGGCACAACTTTCACAGCGAGCAGAAAAGCTACCGAAGATTTCCTTGACGAGCTGGAATCACGGAATCTGAAGTTTTCATGGACCTGTTCCACAAGGGTTGATGTAGTTGACAAGCCCCTTCTTGAAAGAATGAAGCGGGATGGCTGCTGGTCCATAAGATTCGGGGTTGAAAGCGGCAATCAGGAAGTTCTGAACTTTATAAAAAAGGGAATCACCAAAGAACAGGTTCACAGAGCGATTTCACTTTGCAACGAAGTAGGCATCCACACAAAAGGCTTCTTTATGATAGGCCACCTTGTGGATACTCACGAAACCATCGTGGATACGATTAACTTCGCAAAGGAACTACCCCTTACTGATGTTACGGTTCAGATAAACACTCCCCTGCCCAACACCGAGCAGTATAATCTTGCCAAAGATTATGGCACACTTATGGAAAAGGATTATGTTAGATTTTCGTTTTTTGATCCCGTATTTGTGCCCAAAGGACTGACAGAAGAAGATCTGGTGAAATACCACCGCCGTTTTTATCGAGAATTTTACTGGAGGCCTGAAATACTGTTGAGGCAATTCGGAAAAGTTCTGAATTTCAATACTTTTTTCAATTATATAAAATGCGCAAACCTGATTATTTATCTTACACTGAAAAAATAGGGAAAAATGATAATTTCCAAATAAAATAAACCAATTTTTCGAAAGCTGGTATCAGCATTCAAGAGATTGATTTCCATTTAGATAATAAAAAAAGGAAATACAGCAATTATTCCGGACATCTGACAGAAGAGCAATTCTTAATAATACGGAGTTTGCGGAATATTAACCAGATCATATGAATTTTAACGGAACTGATAATAATGGCGGAAAATAACACACTACTGATTTTCAGAAATAGAACTCTGGCGCATTTTCTCAGCATGAGGGTGCTAAGCGGTCTTGCTATGCAGATGCTCACCGTTGCTGTGGGCTGGCAGATATATTCCATCACAGGATCCCCATTCTGGCTTGGACTTGTCGGGCTTGTTCAGTTTATACCGATGATTCTTCTCACTTTTGCCACCGGTTATGCTGCGGATCATTTCAACAGAAAGGCAATTGTTCTGATTTGCCTCCTATTGTGCTTCTGCGGCTTCGTATTTCTCGCAGGCGGAAGTTTTAACAAAATAATCACAAGAGAAATGATTCTGGCTGTTGTTTTTTGCCTGGGAGCGGTCAGTTCATTTCAGGGTCCTTCGGTTACAGCCATTCTGCCCAATATTGTGAGCAAGGAAGATTTTCCCCGGGCGGCAGCCCTTCAGGCTTCTTCATTTATGCTGGCAAGTATTCTCGGTCCCGCCCTCGGAGGGCTTCTTTATGCAGCAGGTCCATTTGTGGTATATGCTACCGGAGCATTATTTCTTTTGATTTCAGCAATTTTCACCCTGTTTCTCCCCAAAACATACAACAACACAAAACGGGAAGCAGTAACACTGAAAACAATATTTGCAGGGCTTTCTTACATAAAAAGCAAGCCGATTATCTTCGGAGCTATTTCACTTGATCTTTTTGCGGTTCTGTTTGGGGGAGCCACAGCAATGCTGCCTGTTTATGCATCAAAAATCCTGATGATCGGTCCCCTGGGCCTCGGAATCCTCAGAGCAGCGCCTGCAGTGGGCGCATTAATCATGTCATTTTATCTGGCAAAACATCCCCTTGAAAAAAATGTCGGAAAAACAATGTTTATCTGTGTTGCAATATTCGGACTTGCCACTATTGCCTTCTCACTTTCGAAAACATTTGCCCTGTCGCTGGTCTCTCTCGGAATTCTGGGAGCTTCGGATGTTATAAGCATGGTAATCCGCTCAACACTGGTTCAGCTCGAAACGCCGGACAACCTCAGAGGCAGGGTTAACTCAGTCAACCAGATGTTTATCGGCACTTCAAACCAGCTTGGAGAATTCGAATCGGGCCTTCTTGCAACCTGGTTCGGAGTTGTTCCCTCAGTATTTCTGGGAGGCATAGGAACGCTTATTGTTGTGGGACTATGGATGAAATTCTTTCCACAGCTTCTGAAAGTGGAAAAACTTACCGCTCAGGAAGTTTAAATTCCTGTATAAAATTATTAAAGGCAAGTTTTTTGATTCAAATTGATTCTTATACTTGATTTTTTTTCACGGAGAAAACATAATAATTAATATAACTTAAGGATAAAAAACGGCTTGCTAATAAAAACCGCCACTTCATCGTTAAGAAGGGAAATTTCCGGCATTACTGTATTTAACACATCAACCCAAGCGAATTAAACCTCAAACTGTCAGGAAGAGAGAGATACCAGAAACAGAACAAACTGATGAATAATAGATTCCGAAATAAACAGTTATTCCTTTTGGTGTCAATACTGACATCAATAATATTTGTTTCTTTGATTTCAATGAAGATCGAATACAAAGGCAATTATTATCTTTATTTTAATGATAAGGCAACAACTTTCGATTTTCTAACAGAGAGTATGTATCATAAGAGATACGAACTTATGAAATCAAATGCTTCACAGCACAAGGATGATCCTTCCTATTTCATTACAATAGCAACTTACAGCGTTTTAATGGAAAAGTTTAATGAATGCAGATTATTTCTTGAAAAAGCCTTTGATGCAAATAAGGAAGATGCGAGCTATATTTTTGAGATTCATAATTACTTTGGCTCAATGCTGACAGATATTTTCAAAACGGATAA
>JAJTBE010000123.1 GCA_021287065.1 Bacillota bacterium | reverse complement strand
TCCCCGTCTGTTTCTCTTGAACAGAGTCTTGGAAATTTGGAAATGATAATCAGGATTAAACCGATTTATGACAATGACAGGTATGATGGAGCTATCCTGATTCTCACAAATGTTACAGATCTGGTTCATGCCCGGAATCAAGCCGAAGAAGCTCTCAGATTTGCTCAATTGGCTAAACAGGAGGCAGAAAGAGCCAATAATTCAAAAAGCAGTTTTCTCGCTAATATGAGTCATGAAATCCGCACACCGATGAATGCGATAATAGGCTTTGCAGATTTGATTGCGTCCGGAGAGATTAATAAAGAACAGAAAGAATATATTGAGGTTATAAGAACCAGCGCCCTTCATCTGTTAAATCTTATAAACGATATACTGGACCTGTCCAAAATCGAATCGGGTAAAACAGAACTGGAACTGAGCGAAACTGATTTAAAAGCCCTGGTAAAAGATGTGGTTTCAATCGCCAAACCAAATCTGAAGCCTGATGTCAAAGTTTCACTGCTGATAGATGAAACGCTTCCCGATGCTCTGTATTGTGATAATAAGGTGCTGAGGCAGGTTTTTATTAATCTGCTGAACAATGCAGTCAAATTTACAACAAAAGGGAAAATTATTGTTACTCTGTCAGAATCCGAAGAGTTGAAGTCCGTAACAGGATATTCTAATATTCTGTTTTTTGTATCGGATACCGGAATTGGCATTCCTGAGGATAAGCTGGAGAGTATTTTTGATGCCTTTGACAGAGGAAGTAAAAGTTCCAGCAGGGATTTTGAAGGCACAGGCCTTGGTTTGAGCATCACAAAAAAACTTGTGGAAATGATGGATGGAAAAATTCAGGTTGAAAGCAAACCGGGTAAGGGATCGGTTTTTTCCGTTCATATACCTCTTAAAAATGCAGCCAGAATTGAAAAATCCGTAAAACCCCAGGTGATAGATGAAAAAGAAGACACGGTAGTGGACGATGAATTACCTCTCATCGAAAAAGAGGGAGATCTCCCCGGAGTTCTTCTTGCCGAAGATAATCCTGTCAACAGGAAGCTTATCGGTGCATACCTTAAAGACTTCAGATGCAGTCTTGAATTTGCTTCTGACGGGTTGCAGGCTGTTCAGATGGCGTCTTTTGAAAAATACAACATTATTCTGATGGATATTCAGATGCCTAAAATGGATGGTTATGAATCTACTCAGAAAATCAGGAAGATTCCCCATCATGCAAATACACCGATTATCGCTCTTACCGCCCACGCTATGAAAGGCGAGAAGGAAAAGGCAGAAAAGGCAGGCTTTTCAGGATATATTACAAAACCGGTTTCAAGAGTGGATTTAATTGATTCTCTCAGCTATTTTCTCGGATATTCGAAGAGTGAAGGTAAAAATAATATTACGGTGTTCAGGCAGAAAAAAGAACTTGACCCTGAAATACTCGAACTTTTGCCAATGTATATTGAAAATCTGCATATCCAGCTTGCCGATTACAAAGAAGCTTTGGTAGTGCAGGATTTCAGCCAGATTCGAATGATAGGACATTCTATGAGAGGAAACGGCTCTATCTTCGGATATAATGAAATAAGCGCCATAGGCGCTCAGGTTGAAAATGCCGCTCTGTCCGAGGACTTGCCGCTGCTTGAAAAACTGTTTGACCAGTTTGAAAAAGCGTTGTAATTGGTAAAATTCTCTATATTTGTTTAGCAGAATGTTGGGAAGAATGGTATATTACTGTTTTTCCTTTATTGCTTCGTATATACCCATTCCGCCGATGAGCGCTGCTCCTGCCAGTGCGCCGATGCCTGCTGTTGCCGCTGTTCCGAGAACTGCACTGCCCACCGCTACTGCCTTTGCCGTTGCCACAAGGCTTGCTCCCAGGCCGCCTATAAATCCTGCTCCTGCGAGAAAATCAGATTTGGTCTGATCATGGATAAATGCACCGGTAAGCGCTCCTGCCCATGGTGCTGTGGCTCCTGCCAGAAGTACAAATCCTGCAAAAGGCGCACATCCCACCAGTGCTCCGATTCCTGCACCTACTCCGGCGGCAGTCAGGGTTGCTGCTGCTATCGCTGCTGCACTGCTCATTTTATTTTCTTTGGCAGCTTTCATCATATCGCTGCCGGTAACAGCTTTTTCACCACTGCTGCCGGATATATCAACTCTCTCCCCTGCTAATCCCTGCGCTGCCGTCTTATCGGAAGAAGGAAGAACTGCAGGTTTGCCTGCGTACGGAGTATTCTGAATGCTGTTTAATGATGAACCGATATTCATATAAAAATCCCCTTGTCTCATAGCGATAATACTATAATACTATGTCTTATTATATTCAACAAGCCGGAAAATGTAAACAACATGTTAACGGATTGATATTTCGACGCATTTTTCCATTATATCTGCTATATGTTTCTGTATAGCATCAGCTTTCTTTTCATCTTCCAGTTCTGCAAAGCCGGTTTCGTTATGGTTCTTCTTCACCGGAATATATCTGACTTTCCAGGGGCTTTCCCTGTATGAGAAATATTCGAAATAATCAGGGTTGAACACAACCACCGAAGGTAGATCCACCGCTGCCGAAATATGAGTGGCTCCTGAATGCATAGTGATAATAAAACTGCACATCGAAAGGGCGGCGGCAAATTTTTTGAGGGGAAGGCCGCTGACAAAACTCATTTTTATCCCTTCGGAATGAATTATATCAATGTTAACCGACCCATTTTCCTCACGACATTCCTTTTTTGTTTCCACTGCAAATCCGGGATGAGCTTCTGTCTTATGCATGGCAAGCCCTGATGTGGTTTTAAAAATTCTTTCTATCCCTGAATAGGCGAAACATATAATGTGATAATTTTCAAACTTCTTCCTCAGGGTTTTGAGAAGTTCGGCCATACCTTCCTCGCGGCAATCTTCCCAGAACCAGCGGTCTGAAATCTGAAAGGCAATAACAGGTTCATTCTCCGGTATTCCGAGTTCATCCCTGATTATTTGACGGGCAAATTCCTTATCATCTCCGGACACAGGCAGTTTCAGCTTTTCGTCGCATTCTTGTGCGCCGATATGTGATGATACTTTGAAATTCTGCTCCACTTCGTGCAGAAGTTTGTATTTTTCCGGATTTTTTGTGTATTCACCGGGATCATCGTCGCATATTATGGTTTTATCCATAATAAACGGGCTAATAACCCGCGAAACCAGCATTTTTCTGTATGCAGGGGATATTTTGTAAAAACCGCCGTAATTTGAAATCTCAAGATAATCTTTGACTGCTGCTGAAAAATTAATGATTAAATCATAATTCGAATTTTTAATTTTTTTGAAAAATTCGGTTTTCAGGTTTTCATCTTCTGTCTGCTTTGTATCAAAAATGATAATTTCATTGAGATCAGTATTTCCCCTGAGAACTTCGCTTGTAGCTTTGTTGGCTATTGCTGTTATTGAAGCATCCGGATATGTTTTTCTGATTGAGGCGAGAGCCGGAGTGCACAGGAGGGTGTCGCCTATGTGATCTATGCGGGTTATGAGAATCTTCGGATTCTTCATATTGATTAATGTTTCAAGCTTTTTATCCATTTGTATTAATTCTCCCTGTTTTTTTACCGGACATTAATCTCCCGTTTCTATTTCCGGAATACCGGAAAGGGAAGATCAACCCCGGTTTTGATATTTGTTTCAGTTGAATCATACTTTCTCTGCCATTATATTATCTATTTTGAGTAAACTGTCTTGTCTGTGGAATCAATAGCCATTGCAAGACCCGAATTTGTAACCAGCATATCAATGAGTCTGTTGAAATCGTTAAATCCCTGATCAAAAACAAATTCGCCTGCTCTTGTACTTACCTGCACCTCTTTGATTTTCTTCCCGAAAATGGCATTTGGATTTTTTATTACAACAATCCTCTGAATTTCAAGCCAGTTTGAGTTTACATGTATCTTTCTGCTTTTGTATGAAACGCCGTTTCTGCCTGTTTCGATAACAATGTCCTGCTCTCCGTAAACCTTATCGAGCCTTTTCCAGAACTCCATACATAACAGGGGGAATGAAATAATTCCGCCGCCCAGTCCGAGTATAGGATTGAACAGTGACAAAAAGAAGGCTGCCACACCGGAAACCCCCATGGAAAGAGGAAAAATGGAAAGGTAAGACAGAAACTGGGTGGTCATTCCCAGAAGATCAGAGGAATTGTGGTAATATTCAACGCCATTGGCGTTAGCCGTTGCCGCCGGTTGCAGCATTCTTGTTCCCTTTTTAAGAGCCGGAATAGCCATTGAGCTTATAGCTTCTTTAACTTCCGCCGCTGTCTGGTAGCGCCTCGAAGGATCCATTTCGACGCATTTCATAATAATCGCCCCGGTTTGAATGGAAACCTGAGGATTGATACTAAAGGGAATATCAAAATGGAAAGGCTTGTCCGCCGGGTCCTTTCCCGTCACCATATAATGAAGGGTTGCTCCGAGGCTGAAAATATCCGATTTTCGATCTGTTTCCCCTCTTCCGTAGTGTTCGGGAGAGGCAAAACCCGGAGTGCCGATGATTACTGTGTCTTTGGATTTTCCACCCTGAAAAAATCTGGCTATACCAAAATCCACAAGGAAGATTTTGTCATTTTTATCCACCATTATATTGCCCGGTTTCAAATCCCGATAGATAATATTGTTGTTGTGGAGAAAATCCAGAAGATCACAGATTTGAAGCGCCCAGCTCAAAACCCTGAATTCATCGAACGCCTGGGATTTTTCGAGAAGATCCGAGGAAGGTTGGCCCTCTATCAGTTCTTCCACAAGATAATGCCTTTGGTTTTCCGAGAAAAAGTCGATAACTTTAGGCAGGTTGGGGTGTGAGAGGCCTGCAAGCATTTTTGCTTCTCTGTGAAATTGATCTATAATATCTTTTTTATCTTTGTCAGGAAAAATATCGAGGGTTTCTTTCATTGCCCAGCGTTTATCAAGGGTGGTATCATAAACGGCATAGACGGTGCTCATACCACCTTCGCCAATGACGGATTCGACCTTGTAGCGCTGATTTATAATTTCGTTTTTCTGAAGCATAATAAATAATTATATTCCATTTGGATTTTTTTTACAACCGGACAATTATTTTTACCTCAAAAGGGTAATGGAGTAAATCGGCGAAGTGTTTTTTATCAAAATTGAAGGAGGCGAGTTCATTGGCAGTCGTTTATATTGATGGGGTTTTTTACGACAAAAAGGAAGATGCGAAAATATCCGTTTGGGATCACGGACTCCTCTACGGAGACGGCCTTTTTGAAGGAATCAGGGTTTATAACGGAAAGATCTTCCGCTTTGACGAACATATGAAGAGGCTTTACGACTCTGCCAAAACCCTTGCTATTGACATACCGCATTCTTACGAAGAACTCAAACAGTTAACTATAGATACGGTCAGAAGAAACGGTAAACCGGATACATATATCCGCCTTGTAGTAACAAGAGGTCCCGGAGATCTCGGACTGGATCCCCGTAAATGCAAACATTCCACAGTCATTATCATTGTGGATGATATTGCTCTGTTCCCCCCGGAACCGTATGAAGTGGGAATGAAGGTCATCATTGCCTCAACCCGCAAAAACCATATGGCGGCACTTAATTCCAATGTAAAATCACTCAACTATCTCAACAACATTCTTGCCAAGATAGAAGCTGTGCATGCAGGAGTGCCTGAAGCTGTAATGATTAATATTCATGGATACATTACAGAAGGAACCGCTGATAATGTGTTCGTGGTAAAAGACGGCATTATCAAAACTCCACCCCCCCATGTCGGCATTCTGGTTGGAATCACAAGAAACGCAGTAATTGATGTAGCTGCGGAAATGGGCAACCCCGTACAGGAAGCTCTTATGACTTCCCACGATCTGTATGTGTCTGACGAAATCTTCCTCACAGGAACAGGCGCAGAGCTTATTCCCGTTGTTAATGTGGACGGAAGAACCATCGCCAACGGAAAACCGGGTCCCGTTTACAGACAGCTCCTCGAAAACTTCCGCAAGAAAACCAAAGTGGAAGGCACAGTTGTCTTTACACAGGAAGAACTGGATGCAATGCAGGGAGCCGCTGTCTGATTGGCATAAACCAAAGGCAAACCGGAAAAAACCGGTTGCTGCGGTGTGCTGACCGTTACAGTGCGGTTTAAGAGTATTTCATAAATAAAAAAACAGCCGATTACTCCGGCTGTTTTTTTGATGTCTATTATTTTGAAAACAGGTTAGTCTTCAAACAGTTTCTCCAGTCTGAACGGAGGGTTTGAAAGAGGTTTTGCCGCCAGCGACATAAGCAGAAGCTCGTTGTCATCAGCTGCAATACGGTTTGAACTGAAAGCACCGCACTCCCTGCAGCGATGGATTATCGCCCATTCTCCGCCCTTTCTCACCCAAACCGTAACCGGCTCCATATCTCCGCCGCAGCAAGCTGCCCTGTCTCCGGGTTCGTGATCCAGATGTCTGCTGTGCAGGCAGCGGGGGCAGTGGTTGCGGTGGTTCGTTCCTGCTGACTCAGGATACACACCGGCTCCACAGTTTGCACACTCAAAGGGTTTTCCGTCATCATCAGGCTTCGCATCCCCATCCTTTTCATTTTCCGCAGGTCTTACTCCAATGAGTTTGAGATAACTGATATAACGCTCCCGGCTTATCAATCCTTCTCTAACTGCTTTTCGGACTTCGCAGCCCGGTTCGCTGGCATGGGTGCAGTCGGAAAATCTGCATTTTATTGCAAATCCTTCAAACTCCGTAAAGCTTCCGGCAATTTCCCGGTTATCCGCAGCAATACCAAATTCCCTGATACCCGGCGTATCGATAATGGTTATACCGTTATCCGTATGATAAAGGTTTGAAGCAGTTGTGGTATGTCTTCCCTTTTTGTCCGATTCCCGCAGAGTATTGGTGGAAAGGTTCATTCCACCTGCCGCATTGAGCAGAGATGTCTTACCAACTCCGCTGTGTCCCAGAAAGACGCAGATTTTCCCCTGAAGGAAGCCTGTAAGGGTTTCGATACCTCTGTTGAGTTTTGCGCTGCATATAAAAACTTCAGTACCCTGAGTTTTATAAGTGGCGAGTTTTTCCAGCAGCTCCCTTTCCTCTTCTGCAGAAAGAAGGTCCGCCTTGTTTATGCAGATTACCGGTGTTACATTTCCCTGTTTCAATGCCACAAGGTATCTGTCAATCAGTTTCAGCGAAAGAGGAGGCTCTTTTGCTGCTGCGACAATTACGCCATAATCAACATTAGCTGCTATGGTTTTCAGCTTCTGGGGAACATGGGGATCTGTTCTGGAAATAACTGATTTTCGTTCCCCAATTTTTTCTACAAACCGGTGAAAATCATCTTTCTGCCTGACAAAAACCATATCTCCCGGAACCAGTCCTTCCCCGGCGTTGGTTATATGGGGCGGAATAATACATTCAACGGAGTTTCCGCCTGTTTCAACCCTGCATTTACCCCTCGAAGAGAAAAGAACAGTGCCTTTCTGAAGATCATCTTCCCTGTTTTTAACCGGACGGGATTCTTTCGCCGGTCTTACCGTTTTTATGGTTTTTACGGGAGCAGCGGGCATTATTGTTTCCTGCTTCGGAAGAAACAGCCTTGGTTTCTGGCCCGGTTCCCGCCTGTCGTGGCCTGCGCCCGGTTTCTTTTTGAGTGTTTTCTGTCCGCCTTTTCCTGCTTTTTGTCTGCTTGTGGAAATATATGACGGATATTCTTCGTATTGTTCGTAATCGAATTTATTCAATGTGAATTCCTCCGGAAATTTCAGGGGAAATTTCGCACAGACCTTCTTTGGCTGTGAATCGAAATTCCATATATCTGACAGATTCAGCTTCTGTAATCTGCCGAATTAAAAAACCGCAGTCGATATGCACGCCTGCGGTGGAGGATTAGCTCACATTACAGAGAGTTCGGTTTAAAAAACTCTGTTCCGGAGGCAATGCATAATAAAATCGATGTTGTTATTGCAGACTATGTCCGACATCAATACGCCTCCTGTTTCATTAAAAATTTCACTGTTATTCTCAGATTATACCAAATCCGTTAACAAGGATCAATATTTGTTAACGGATGTTAACGATAGCTAAACTCTCCTGTTTTTCAAACAAAAAGAATCGAAAGAACCCGCCTGCTTAAAAGCCTGATCCAAAAACCAAACCCCATAACCAAAATTAATTACCCAAAACCCATCACCAAAATTAATTAGTTACCCCTTAAAAACCCCTGTCTCAAATTCAGTAAAATCAGTAGTTATTCCTTTGGGGTTATGGGGAAAGTGCACGGTTATTCGGGGTTTTTTATATTTTTTCGTGCATTTCCGAAGGATTTCATAATATCATGTCGAATATTACACTAAAGTTTTTTTTCAGGCGGGGTTTTATGTATACAGCGCAGAATTCAGGACAACTTGAGTTTTTTGACAATTTGTTTATGCCGGTGCCGATAAAAAAGGAGCATCCCATCATCAAAATGGCAGATTCCATTGACTGGGATTCATTGT
>JAJTBE010000096.1 GCA_021287065.1 Bacillota bacterium | reverse complement strand
ACAAATCTTGATGACAGGCATTTCCTTATACTAATTGAGAGAATTGCCGATATTTGCGTTAACAGGAATGGTTACAGACCCGGGATTGTAAGTGAAACTCAACTAAACACAGGAATAAAGGACATGATCAACGATTTTCCTTCAGGGTCCTCCCAGGTCAATATTTTGAATATGCTGGATATGCTGGTCGAAACTGAACTATTAGCAAGGATTGGTGTAGGCTCAACAGACTATACATTCAGGAACGACCCGATTGCTGAATATCTTGCGGTTTTTTATATTACTAATAATACAGAACATTGCAAAATCAGGGAAAGTAAAGATTGTTTCGTTTGTGCCGGTAGTGAGTGCGGAATAAGAGATTACTTTGACAGTATATTGTGCAGACTGAACGAAAACATTGATATTTCCGGCTATGTAAGTGCTGTTTCATCTGTATTCTATTATAAATCAGACAAAGGTGAACTTAGATCTGATTGGGAGAAAACTTTTAAGGACTACTACATACGAAGGTTGCAAAAGATATTACAACATCGAATCTAAAATTTCATACAAAACTTTCTCCACAAAAAAACGGGGCTGCATTTTATTTTTGCGGCCCCGTTTTTGTTTATATGGGTTTATCTCAGAATTTCGGAGTGGGTTTTGGTTCTGGCTATTACTTTGCCTTTTCTTATTACATAGAGTCTGTCGGCTCTTGTTCTCAGGGCTTCCTGGATTGTGGGGGCGTCTATGATGTTGAAGTCGGCGCTTTTGCCTTTTTCTATGCCGTAATCTTCCCATCTGAGGATTTTTGCCGAGTTGATTGTGGGCATATCATAAACTTTTTCCACTTCGTGGGGCATTGAGAATTGGGCGGCGTGGGCTACAAGCTGGCCTACCTCAAGGAGATCCGCCTGTCCGAAGGTTGGGTAGAATGTGTCTTTTATGCAATCCTGTCCGTAGGCTACATTGACGCCGGCTTCAACAAGTTCTTTTACTCTTGTGATTCCACGGCGGATAGGCTGTTTGTCGAATCTGCCCTGAAGCATGAGGTTGGTGGCGGGGTTGGTAATCATGTTCATCTTCGCTTTTCTTACAAGAGCGATGATTTTGGCGGCGTAAGAAGGGTTGTAAGCTGCGAGGGCGCAGGTGTGGCCTGCGGTAACTCTGCCTTCCCAGCCTTCCTTAATGGTTTTTGCTGCATAATACTGAAGGGTCCGGGCTGTTTCATCATCGGTTTCGTCCACATGCATATCAATATCGGCATCATATTTTTTTGCAAGTTCGAAGCAGAAATCGATATGGGCTTTTGAATCGTCATATTCCATTTCGTTGTAAGGCATTCCGCCCACAACATCGGCGCCCAGCTTCATAGCTTCTTCCATAAGTTCTTTTGTGCCGGGATCCTGAATTATGCCTTCCTGTGGAAATGCAACTATCTGAAGATCCACAAGATCCCTGTTCATTTCCTTCACCCGGAGAAGAGCTTCCAGAGGTTTCAGACCACCGATTGTATCCACATCCACATGGGTTCTGAGTTTGGTTGTTCCGAATTTAACAGCCCATTCTATCACTCTGTTTGATCTGTCGATTATATCCTGAAGTTCGTAATTTTTCTTTTTCTCCCAGATGATTTCGATAGCTTCCATGAGGGTTCCGGTTATATTATCTCTTACCACTTCACTGATAAGAATTTTGTCAAGATGAATATGAGGGTCGATAAAAGTAGGAGTAACGAGTTTTCCCAGAGCGTCGATTTCATTGCGGCCCGTAAGCTCAAGCTTTGGTCCGGCTTCCTGAATGACTCCGTCCTTTACCGCTATATCAACAACTTCCTTATTGTTGCGCAGAAGCGCATTTCTGACGATAAGATCCATAAATAATCCACCTTTCGAAAATATCCGGATAATCTATTTTTTACGCACTATTCCCTCAGTGCTTCTGTAAACTGGATAATCAGCAGGAATGCCGGCTTTGTTATGCCAGTTTCCACTGCAGAAAAGAGTAAAAACAGTACCATCGCTGTTGACCTGATAGCCTGTGGAATAAGTATTCCGGAGTGCTTCAGGGCAGACAGGGATTTTTTTAAAAAACTCAGGCATCAACTTGTCAAGGTTCTCCGGATATCTGCCAATCCGGCGTTTATAATCGTCAAGCCTGACTGAGAGCCTTTTGATGTTGTCGCAGCACATATTGAGATTACTCTCACGCTGCGATTTTTTTATACCCGGCATTATAAATAAAAACAAAAGAAGGAGTGCTCCGATTCCCACCAGCACTGTTATTCCAATCCAGGTATAAGAAGGTTTCTGATTCTGTTTTTCTTCCATATGGAATCATTAATTAAATAGTGAATAATTCCTTCAACAAAGGGACTCGGGCGTTATCAGTTCACACCTTTTTTCTTTACCCAGCGGATTATGGTTTTGACCACATTTTCATCAACATGTCCCTGTGCCATAATCTCCTCAGGCTTGCACGGTCCCTGTCCGGTTATGAAAAGGTGGTTTAGTCCGGGGAAAAGCACGAACGAAGCTTTTTTATTACCCCTGAGAGCATCTTTCCACAAATCAAGATTGTCGGGGGTTACCTGATAATCTCTTGCACCCTGCAGGCAGAGCACAGGCTTCTTTATTTTTGATGCTTCCTCCGCTATGTGGTAATTCTTCAGATAAATCCAGTATGGCGCAGGAACTTCCAGCGGAAGTCCGGAGGCGGGAAAATCCGGGGATAGATTCGGATTTTTCACAGCCGCCACCTGCTGCTTGATTTTATCAAGCTCCGCCTGTTCTTCATCTGTTATTTTTCCGTCAAGGTTAAAAATATATGTTACCTGTTCGAGGATAAGATCCTCAAGGGGTTTTACAGAACCTGCCATGATGATAAACCCTGCGGATCTGCCGCCGTCTTTTTCTGCAATAAGGGGAACTGCCATTCCACCGAGGCTGTGCCCCAGCACATATATGGCATTTGGGTCCACTTCCGGCACTGTTTTCAGAAATTTCACAGCTTCAACCGCATCATCCACTGTTTCCGTTTCGAGAGTTACTTTATTGATCTGGGAGGCAACCTTCAGGGAATAATAGAGGGTCCGTTTCTCATATCTTAAAACTCCGATACCCTGAGATGCCAACCCCCAGGCAAGATCCTTGAAAATCTTATTGGGTCCTATACTTTCATCCCTGTCCTGAGGTCCTGAGCCATGAACCAGAACAACAACAGGGCATTTACCCTTTACCTTTGGCAGAGTGAGAGTGCCCGGAAGCTCCCATTCCTCAGAACCGAATTTAACTTCCCGTTCGCTGAATTCGGACAGATTTGCATAAGACGGAGCTTCCCAGGGGCGGGGATCGTCCGCAGGCTGGAGCAGAAATGCAACAAGCTTTCCCTTTTCATTAAAAGCAGTGATTATAACAAGCTGATCTTTTTCAAATCTGCAGTGGGCTTTAAAAACATTCTTATCAACTTCCTTTATCTGGTTGATTCCTTTAAAAGAACCGTAGGCTCCGATAACCTTTTCCCACGCAGCTTTAAGATCTGCCTCACTTGCAGCGCCGTTTGCGGTTCCATCAAAGAGATCCGCAACATCCTTGAAATGCTCATTTGTAAAGAGATATATAACTTCTTCCGCTTTTGCATACCTGTTGGGGGCGTTTTTACTTTTCTGTGCAAAACACAGCCCGCAGCAAAAGTGCAGAGATAAAATCACAATCCATATTGCCGGAACAATCTTTTTCATATAGTTTCTCCAAATCAGACTTATTATTGATTTTTATATTTTTATCATTCAAAACCCTTTATATTTGTCCGGCGATCAGATTCGGTTTCTGTAAAGGTTTTTTGTGGTAAACAAATGGTAACCATTCGGTAAAAGATGGGTGCTTCCCTTGTCAGCCTGTTATATGGAAGGTATAAATAATCATAATCCCCGATAAATATAAATAGGGGGAAATCACAAACAAACGGAGGAAATTACATGGATTCAATCAACAGAAATTTTATGGGACCACAGATGATGGGCGGAATGTCAACACCCAGCCTTGATGCACAGATGAAACTCGGCGATCAGGCACCTACACTTTATGCGGCTTCAAAAGTCGTAAGCTCGGATCCTCAGCAGCAGCTCAATTACATGCTTGGCGTTCAGTCCAAAATCGGACAGATGCACGAATAGGTTATAATGCCGTAGCTACCGGGAAAGTGTTTCCCGGTGAAAGGAGCTGAAAGGAATTATTACCTGCTCCTTTCATATTTTTATTTCTCCGGAAGGTGATAAATATGAATATGATATTAAGTGAAAAAATGACCGATACTTCCAATGAAAACGAAATTTCCTCCGTTTACAGCGAAGAATCGGATATAGCGGAAGAATACACCGAAGAAGAATTTGATGAAGAAGATTACGACGATGAACTTTCCGAAGAAGACAGCGACTTTTACATAGATCCTGAAGCTATATTTGCTTCAGCAAAAAAAGCAACACCAAAAATAACATCAATATTTCCGGTTAACAGGGAAAAACTTTACATAAATAAGATATATAAGCTTCTGCAAAAGCTGACGGCTGATAATGCCGATGAAGAAACAATCTGTGATGTTGCCGAAAATATTGAAGACCGCCTGCAAAAAACAGAAGAACTCATAGAAGAAACCCAATCCGAGGAATACCCCCCGGAACAGGAGGAAATCCACAAAGCTCTGTCAGAAGCATTCGAAAAATACCATCAGGGCCTCACGGATTTTCTGGAATTTCTCACCACACCCTCGGAAGATCTGCTAATCCAGTCCTTCAATATGATTTCAAGAGCCGACTCCATAACCGAAGATATTCAGGAAAGCATAAAAAACAAACTGGAGTTCAACACCATTTCATCGGTGGGGTAGAAAATCCGGAATATTCAAACTAACATTTGCCATCCTTCATCTTTAGTTGTATAATAGAGGATAAAAAAAACCCGGACCGGAGGCGAAAAATGGGTATTAAAGTGGTATTCCGCGAAGCGGAAAAGGAATTGGACTCCGGGGTCTCTATTATTGAGGCTCTCAAGGCGTTCGACAAAAAAGAAGCAAAAAAAGCGCTGGGCGCAAGAATCAATGGAAAAATAATCGACCTGAGCACAGTTCTCACTGAGGACACAGGTTTTGATATTATAACCGGCGAGACTCCCGAAGGGCTGGAAATGATCCGCCACAGCACAGCTCATGTTATGGCTGCTGCGGTTAAGAGACTTTTCCCCGACGCAAAGGTTACAATCGGACCCGCCATCGAAAGCGGATTCTATTATGATTTCGACAGAAAGGAACCATTCAAACCTGAGGATCTGCCCAAAATCGAAAAGGAAATGCAGAAAATCAGCAATGAGAATCTTCCTTTTGAAGTAAAAACCTTGACCGTTGCCGAAGCTGTTGAGTTTTTCAAAGCTGCAGGCGAAAACTATAAAGTTGAAATCATTGAGGATCTGGCAGCAGAAACAGGAACAACGGAAGTTACCATCTACAAATGCGGCGACTTCACCGATCTCTGCAGAGGGCCTCATGTTCCCTCAACTTCAAAAATAAAGGCATTCAAGCTCCTTGATGTAGCCGGGGCATACTGGAGAGGCGACGAAACGAAGCCTATGCTTCAGAGAATCTACGGCACCGCTTTTGATTCAAAGGAAGAGCTTGATATTTATCTGAAAAATCTGGAAGAAGCTAAAAAACGGGATCACCGCAGACTTGGCAAAGAACTTGATCTTTTCAGCTTCCAGGAAGACGGCGGACCGGGCCTCGCCTACTGGCATCCCAACGGCGCCCTCATCAGACATCTGATTGAAACCTTCTGGAAAAATGAACATATCAAACGGGGATATTCACTGGTTTACACCCCCCACATCGCAAGAGCGCACCTGTGGGAAACTTCAGGACACCTTAATTTCTACAAAGAGAACATGTATTCTCCCATAGACATCGAAGGTCAGGAATATATCCTGAAGCCTATGAACTGCCCCTTCCATATTCTTATGTATAAAACCAAACTCCGCTCATACAGGGATCTCCCCCTGCGCTGGGCAGAGCTTGGCACAGTTTACCGTTATGAAAGATCCGGCGTTCTTCACGGACTCCTCAGAGTCAGAGGCTTCACTCAGGACGACGCCCATATTTTCTGCACACCGGAACAGCTTAAGGAAGAGATGATCAATTGCGTCCGTTTCGCCCGTTATCTCAACGAATCATTCGGATTCAAGGATTACGACATTTTCCTGGCAACCAGACCCGAAGGCCACGCCGGCACATCGGAAGAATGGGATGTTGCCGAAAACACACTGAGAGAGGCTCTTGTTCAGGAGGGAGTTCCCTTCACAGTTGACGAAGGCGGAGCTGTATTCTACGGTCCCAAGATCGACATCAAACTGAAAGACGCCCTCGGAAGACACTGGCAGGGTCCCACCATCCAGTTCGATTTCAATCTGCCCCGCAGATTTGATGTAAACTATATCGGACAGGACGGACAGGAACATAAATGCTTCATGGTCCACAGAGCACTTCTGGGATCAATGGAACGCTTTATGGGCTGCCTGATCGAGCACTTCGGCGGAGCATTCCCCCTGTGGCTTTCACCGGTTCAGATCGCAATTCTCCCCATTTCCGACAGACATCAGGAATATGCACAGAAAATTGCAGACCAGCTCCGGGAAAAAGACTTCAGAGTCACCGTTGACGACAGAAGAGAGAAGATCGGCTTCAAAATCCGTGAAGCTCAGGTCCAGAAAACTCCCTACATGCTCGTAATAGGCGACGAAGAAGTAGCAGCCGCCAAAATCGCAGTAAGGGAAAGAAAAGAAGGCGACTTGGGCGCAATGGACATATACCGCTTCATCGACATCCTAAAGGAGAGAATCGAGAAGAAGATATAACCGAAAAAATCCCCGGCTAAACCAAACCGGAATTTAATTCCGAATTGGTGAACCGATAAGAAATATACAAAGGCGGCAATAGAGTAAAACCTATGCCGCCTTTTTTAGTTGCTATTCACCATCCAGACTTCCCGGAAAACACATCAAACCAAATATTCAAAAATCATTATTCTCCGCATTTCCCTGAGAACAGAAACGGGTTTTAACCGCTTCCCCCTATACCAATGCCTATAAATTATGGCATGGATTTTTCAGATCACTCACGAGAATTGTAACCGCATGCCCAGCTCCCACCCTGCGGGCGGGCACCCGCCTTCCCAAAACTTTTGAATTGGGGGACCGACCGGAGGTGTTAGGACCGACGGGGATTTGGGGACCGTCAGAGGGAACCACGTTTTTTTAAAAAAGCGAGGTTGCCCTCCGAACCTCCCTCCTTGAAAAACAAGAGTATTTGGGCTGTGGATTTGAATAAATTTTACTAATTCAGTGGCATTGCCCCTATACCCCGTCAACAGTGGCGGGAAACTGCTGAAGCAGCTTTAAAGGAGAGTTCAGCTTACTTATTACCACGGGATAAATCCCATGGCTGTTCTCATTGTGTCAGACATAAAGACATTACATCATTTCAGATTTTTTGCAGGGGCTGAATAGTAACTTTTCCGGTAAAATAATTTTTTTCTTTATAAAATTGAAATCTTAATGTTTTCTAAGATACTTTTAATGTTCTTCTAACATTTGAATGATATATTGCTATAAGTCCCACGGAAAATTTCAAACAAACGAGGAGATAAACAATGACAAAACTAATCAGAATGCTTGGTTTGGCAATCCTGCTGTCGGCTTTTCTGGTTGTCTGGGTATGCTACGCAGCAAAAATGTCTAACGACAAGACACAACAGAACCTTAAAATTACAACCAATCAGGCTAACACCATTGTACTGAAAGATTTTCCCGGTCAGATTCAGGGAAAAGCAGATCTTGAGAATGAAGAAGGTAAATGGGAATACAGAGTAATGGTAAAGTCAGATAAAACGCTTTGGGAAGTTATGGTCAACGCTTCCAGCGGAAAAATAGAGAAAGTTGAGAACACGACCATTTCAAAAGAAGAAGAGCATTCATACAAGGATAAAGATAAGGATAATGATGACGATAACGATAAAGATGGAGAAGAAAACGACTAAAATGCGGAAGTCAACAATAAAGGATATCATGTCATTTATGGACAAAGCAGGCAAAGCGTTTCATTACAATTGCTGAAAGATAACGCAGCAGATGCAGGGAGATAATAATCCTTCCGTTCGTCTGTCTTTAAATCCATAATAATATGAGGTTTTGGTTACAATGAATATTTTAATAGTTGAAGATGATGAAAGCGTAGCCCGGTTTCTCAAGCAGGCAACAACTGAGGCAGGTTACAGGCCTCAGGTGGTTTCAGACGGTATTGATGCTTTTAACACAGCCAGATTGATTAAGTTTGATATTATTCTTCTGGATGTTATGATTCCAGGCATGAACGGTTTCGAAGTTTGCCGTCGGTTAAGGGTTTCAGGAGTGGATACTCCAATTCTTATTCTGACAGCAAGGGATTCCCTCGAAGATAAGGTTGAAGGCCTTGACAGCGGTGCTGATGATTATATTGTCAAACCTTTTCAGGTGGCTGAATTATTGGCAAGAACAAGAGCGCTTCTCAGGAGGGGAACTTCTTCACCAGCAATACTGAGTGTTGCAGACCTGATTCTGAACCCTGCTACCCGTCAGTTGACGAGGGCAGGTAAAACCATAAACCTTTCAGCGACAGAATATACCTTGCTTGAATATTTAATGCGCAACGCCGGTCAGGTTCTGACCCGCTCAATGATTCTTGAACATGTTTGGCAATACGATTTTGAAGGCAACGATAATGTACTGGATGTTTACATAAGCTATTTGAGATCCAAAATTGACAAAGGAAGCCCCATAACGCTTATTCATACGATCCGCGGAGTCGGATATCGAATGGGGGACGCTTGATGTTTAAATCGATCCGTGCCCGCATGACGGGAGCTTTTTCTCTGGCTATTGCAGTATTAATGCTTTTTGCGTCAGCAGCGCTTATTTCTTATGGAAGATATTCAGCAGAACATAATGCAAGTGAAACACTGTCAGCAACCGTCCGGAAAATAAATCTGGAGATAACAAACGGCGAATCGCACGGAGATTTATCGACACTAATGGATGAATTAAGAGAAGAGCTTATGACTGACAATATTGTTTTGGTGGTTATGGATAAAAATGGCCGTATCATCATGAGTTCACAGCAGAATGTTCCGTCCTGGCCTGAATTTGATTCAAATAAATGGCGGGTTGCCATGACGGAGGCCGGAGAAAACAGGATTATTGCAGGAATGCCATGGGAAAAAACAGGTAAAGCTTTACAATATCAATCTACAATGTTGCTATTTTTAAGTCTGCTTGTTACCTTCGCTGCGGCATTGGGCGCTTGGATTCTGGTAGGACGGACGCTTTCGCCTATCTCTTCATTGTCACAGGAAGCGAATACAGCATCTGTTGAAAAACTGAAAGTATGTTTAAATGCGCCTTCTCAGGATGCAGAGATCGTTGGGCTGGTCGCCACTCTGAACGGCCTTCTTTCAAGGCTTTCCATAGCCGCAGCATCTAAAGGCAGATTCTATTCTGCAGCGTCTCATGAACTCAGAACACCCCTCCAGGCCCTTTCAGGACATCTTGAACTTGCTTTAACAAGGGATAGAACCATTGAAGAGTATCGGGTTGTTGTTGCGGAGGCTTATACCCAGACCCGCCGCCTGATTTCACTTGCTCAGGATCTGCTTATGCTTTATCAACTGAATTCATCCGCTGCTATGGCGCCGGGCGAGCCTGTTGATTTATCAGAAATATGCCGGTCAATGCTTTCTTCTTTAAAGCCGCAGATCGAGAAGAGAAAACTCAAAATGCGTTTGGAAATACCTGATTTAGCAGAGATTTCCGCGCCACCCAATCACATTGGAATCATGATCCGTAACCTGCTCGAAAATGCAGTAAGGTATGCTGATGAAGACGGGCATATCAATCTTGATATTCATATTCTATCTGGAACTATTCGGATGGATCTTTCAAATGATTACCGTAAAGCTCCTGACTTTGGTTCGGAAGATCCTTTTGAACCTTTTTCACGTCCTGATTTTTCCCGAAACTCCCGGTTGGGCGGAACAGGATTAGGACTTGCAATATGCAAGGCAATCGCCGACGCTAATGCCTGGACTTTAAATCTTAATTTTGGACAGAAGTGCGTAACCGCCGTTCTTGAAATTCCGGTGCATTATGGCAATAAATCAGGAGTGGATGAAAAAGATTAACTTTCACAGGGAAAGTAAAAAAATACATGATGAGGTGGTTTAGTAGATATGGCGATAAATTCGCAATCAAATGGAAACACTAAAGAGAATTTTATTAGTAAAGTTCCGCAAGTAACTCTTGCTTTCTGGATTATAAAGATCTTTGCAACTACATTCGGTGAAACTGGGGGCGATGCTGTAACCATGACGCTCAATCTTGGTTATGCTGTCGGCAGCTTAATTTTTCTCGGTTTTTTTTTCGTTGCACTTACATCTCAGGTTATGTTAAAACGGTACCACCCGCTAATTTACTGGAGCGTAGTAGTTGCAACAACAACTGTTGGAACAACAATGTCAGACTATTTCGACCGCACTCTCGGATTTGGTTATATAAAATCATCTCTCATACTATTTTTCGGTGTGCTCGCAGTTATATTTGTATGGCATAAAGTCATGGGAAGAATCAAATTTGAGAATATCACGGATTGGAAAGACGAAATTTTTTACTGGGTTACGATTCTTGTCTCAAACACCTTAGGCACAGCCCTTGGCGATTTTACCGCTACAGATTTGGGGCTTGGATTTGAGCGTGGAGCACTCGTTTTCGCAGGACTTATTGCACTGGTGGCAGCTGCTCACTTTTTTACAAAGATCCCGAAGAGCTACCTTTTCTGGGCAGCCTACATCCTAACCCGCCCCCTCGGAGCGACTCTCGGCGACCTATTAACAAGACCCCACATCGAAGGCGGTCTTGAATTAAGCCGAATTAACTCCTCCCTTTCCATTGCAGTTTTCATGCTTATAGGTATAATGGCAATTGTCTATACGGAAAGAAAAACTCAAAAAGCTCTTCCGCAGGAATATAACAGCTGACCCTCTATTATAACAAACTAACGATAATACGGAAATCTCCATCTTCACAAAAGCTATTGTTTTTGAGTAGCATTTATAGAAATCCATAAAATTATTCATTAGTTTGCATGAGTTTACCTGTGGACCCGGAATCAATATGAGAGACTTTATGAGATTAGTTTACACATAAAAAAACAGGAGCAATCTTTATGAAAGCTCCTGTTTTCATTCATTAAGGTTTAATTTTATCTTACTGTTCAATATCACTGATTGAGAATGGGTTTCCGGAGGGTCTGAAGCTTTCT
The DNA here is from genome assembly GCA_021287065.1 of Bacillota bacterium. GTDB lineage: Bacteria > Vulcanimicrobiota > JAJTBE01 > JAJTBE01 > JAJTBE01 > JAJTBE01. The sequence goes on along the minus strand of JAJTBE010000096.1, from coordinate 1,893 downwards.
CCTCCTATGTGGATTTCGTTCGGGTGGATTTGGTGATCATCCATTGAGAGATCGAACATTGTGTTTTTGCCGGGTGTAATAACTCCAAATCCCATTACATCTCCTGTGCAGGTGATTCTGAACTCAATTGTGTTGGGGTCGGAATTGCGCACATAGTCGCCGCTGTTGAGTCTGAAGCTGTCTCCGAGGCGGATGGGGCCGTCGCATTTGATTGTTCCGTAAAATGTGTGTGTTCCGCCTTTGGTGCAGACTCTCACATGCCATCTGTCATGGGTGCGCCACATAAAATAGCCGAAGCTTTTATCGGATTTGTACTGAGGTTTTCCATAAGTCCAGGAGGGCCAGGCAAAGGCATTCCCTGCCAGAAAAAGAACCAGCATTAATCCCATTACCACTTTTACCACTGTTTTTCCATAACCTGTTTTCATACAACCTCCTTTATTTTTCCTTTTGGAATTTATTAAAAAAGGCTTTCTATCGCTTCCCTGAGAGAATTTTTTGTAAATCTCCCCTGATCCTCTCCGGAAAGGGGTGAAGAAAGTATTATGGTATCTGCTTCTCTTTTTGCAGATGCCGCAGGGGCGTCTCTGAAGATAATCTTCTTCAGGACTTTTGCAACAATTTCCCTTGAGAACTCCTCATCAGCAAGCTCAGCCATTACACCTGAGCAAAGATTGAGGAAATCGGCAAGGGCGCAGAAAACTTCGTCATAATCGGGCATTGCCTGCCAGTCGATTTCAAACTCGACCTGAACACCGAGGGCTTCGGATAATTTTTCCGAGAATTCCCTGGCTTTTCTCTTCAAATCAAGTCTGGAAGGAGCCGGCAGTCCGGGGGGCCTTGATATTTTGCCAAAGGACAGATGATGCACCACATCAACGGCGTTATGAACGATAAGCCCTTCTATGCTGGCAGGGGAAATATAGAGAATATCGTAAGTGGGCATTCTGCCTTCGATGGAATACAACTGAAACAGAAGGCAGGTTTCATTTCTGTCGGATTCGTAGGAAATAAACCAACCTGTAATTTCCCTTCCGCTTTTTAAAATAAGGGTTACAAGGGGGACAACCACATCTTCCCCGCTGTTGAAACGTCTGCGAAGCCCTGCCAGCTCGTCAAGAATAGTGGAAATTCTCTTTGCAGGCAGCTTCAGCAGCGCTCTCTGTTTTTCATCTTTTATCTGCATATTACAGACCCTTTTCCAGCAGTGTTTTTATGTCATCCTCTCTGGGATATGTCCCCACTCCCCAGGCTCCATGCACTTCCAACACTCCTTTTTCAAAAACAACCTTCACATCATCTGCAGATTCATAATTCTGTATAAAAATCTTCTGAACTCCATCCCTGACAGCTTCCTTCCCCATTTCGTCATAACAGATGCCTCTGAAAACATCGCCGACGCGCCTGATTCCCTGATACTCGATATAATCCAGAGCGGTCATATCCTTAAAACTATCCCAGACAACTTCCCATTCAATATCCTTACCGCATAATTCAAGAATCTGAGTCTTCACCTCAGGAACAACCTCATCCTGAAGCACCTTAATACGCCGTCTCTCCTGAAGTCCCATTCCCTGTCTCCTTTCAACTCTGCTGTTCTAAAATTAAAATTATATTAACCGGGCAATCCAAATTTAACCAAAAAATGAACAAATTTACCTGATATAATTTCGAAAAACCGCATTTATTTCCTGCAAAGGGGAAAAGGAAGGAGCGATGTAGAATAGCTAACTTATAAATAAATAAATTTATTAATACACAATTAACATTAAAGAACAAATAAAAACAGGGGGGATTGATCTTGATAACTTGTGAAAGATGCAGCTACACTAACAATGTTTATTCAAAATTTTGTTCAGAGTGTGGAGCATTAATAAATGAAATAGATAAGAT
>JAJTBE010000061.1 GCA_021287065.1 Bacillota bacterium | reverse complement strand
GTATCGATCAGGAAAAGGCAAATGCTTTACTGATCAGCTATTTAAGCACTAAATGGAAACAGAAGCATTATGAAGGGTGTAAAGTGGAACCGGAGTGGCATGTGTTTCTGGAGAAAAAAGAAACTCCTCCCTGCACTGATGTGGATTGGTATTATAACAATGAGAGAATTGCCGATTTTCCGGTTTTTTACCTGTTTGAAGATGTAGATGGCATACAGATGTATGAAACCTGTGATGATTTGAACCTCCAGCTCGAATATCATGATCTTATACAGATTCAGAAAGTAAAATGCCGGGATATCAAAGGTTGTCTTTGTACTACTGTTGTAGAAAAAGGAACGGATCATTTGCTGCCTGTCAGGATTTCAGATGAGCCTGAATTGAAAAAACTTGTAACAGAGGTTTATAAATCTGCATTTTATAAATGTGGGACTTCAGCAGATTTTATCTCACAGGAAAGATATCTCCTGCCGGCTGAAATGGTGATGGGAATGCGTATAGGTGAGAGCTTCCGGAACAATCGACTTGATGAGCATATCTGTGAGGTTATTGACTCAGGGTTCCTGAGTTCTGAACCCAGTAGTGAAAATATAATTACATTTTTTAGTGAATTCTGTAATTAGTAAACCTTAATATAAATTTCAAAAAAGCTGTATTGTGCTGTATTATGGATAAACTATGGATGCAGTTACTCTCAGAAGAAAACCAAATCTTTACTGGCTCCGGTTTTTATATGAAAGCCTGCCTTTGTTATCAAGGCAGGCTTTTTTGTATCAACCTATTGAATATCCGCCGTCCACCGGAAGCATTGCTCCTGTGATGTAGGATGAATCGCTGCATCCGAGGAATACTGCTGCCTTTGCTATTTCATCGGTCTTGCCCAGTCTGCCGAGGGGGATATGACGCAGAAGTTTCTTTTCGAATTCGGATTCCCGTTTCTCCCTGAGATCTCTGTAAGAATCGGTTTTGAATACTCCGAGGGAGATGGCGTTAACTCTGACATCCGAGGGTGCGTAATCGATAGCGAGGGTTTGGGTCATGGCAAAAATTCCGCCGGAAACAGAAGCCATGGTGTTGCCGCCGGAAAGCCCCTTGAGAGCAGTGGCAGGGGCAATATTGACGATACTGCCGCCTCCTGTTCCGGACATTGCAGCAAAAGCGCTTCTGCAGCAAAGGAAACAGATTCTGGCATCTCTTGCCGTATCTTCGTCCCATTTTTCAGTGTGTACGTCTTCGCCTCCATCGTGAAAGAAAGGGAGAACGATATTAACGAGCACGGAAACATTTCCCAGAAGGGAAGCTGTTTTTTCAAAAATATGATTAATCGAATCTCCGAGCGCCACATCGAGGGCAAAAGTTTCAACCTGGGAACCGTTTTTTGATATTTCGGTTTTCAGATCATTGAGGTGCTCATGATTAATGCCAACCAGCATAAGTCTGGCGCCTTCTTCAGAAAAAGCTCTGGCTGTGGATTTGCCAATTTCACTGTCTGCGCCTGTAATTATACAAATTTTATCTTCAAGTCTTTTCATATTTACCTCCGGATAACCAAAATTTCTACTTTCTGTTTACAACTTCCTCCAGCATTTCAATATCCATATAGCAGGAATCGGATCCGCTGACAGTGCAGGCGTATAAGCCTGAGATCTGCGCTCTTGTGATACATTCATCCAGATTCATTCCTTTTGAGAAGCAGCCGAGGTAAACTCCCGCCATTGCATCGCCGGCTCCTACGGAATCAACAATATCAGTTGTAAAGTTTTCTGCGGGGAATTCCTTATAGAATTTCCTGCGAAAAACCGCGCAGCCCTGAGCACCTCTTGTACAAATTGCCATTCCGGGACCCATGGTGAGAAGCCTGTGTCCCATTTCCTGCCAGTGAGGGAGATTTTGGGCGCTGAAAAAGACAATATCGGCATTTTCGACAAAATCCCTGTGATACCCGTTTATGTCGAAGCCTGTGTGAAGATCGGTGCAGGTAACAAGTCCGCGCCGTTTTGCTTCTTTCAGAATGTGTCTGGTCCAGTTGACAACACTGCAATGCACGATGGTTCCATGGGTCAGGAGATCTTCATAATATGAAATGGGCATTTCGTAATTCATTGCCTGCTTTGAATCGTGGAGGATGTATCTTGTTCCATCGGGGCTTACAAGATTAACGCTTCTGGCTGTGTTTTCCCAGTCTGTGAAAAGTCTTTTCGGTTCAAATCCGATTCCGTCGAGATGGTCGGAAATGAATCTGCCTGCGAAATCGTTTCCGGTAACACTGACAAAATGAACATCCACACCCATTTTTCTCAGGGCAAAAGCTACATTCATGGCTGAACCGCCCACGTGGTCATTCACTCCGTTGGTAACATAGCTCACATCCCCGTGACGCCCCACAGGAAGCTCATAAACCTTTACATTGGTATCAAGACTTACATCTCCGAAAACAACTACTTTTGACGACATGGTTTTCCTCTCAGGTTCGCTTAACTTTACACCTGCAGATTCTTTAAACCCAATCTCTTTCCCTTGTAACCGGAAAAATACACTTTTTGTAATATTCCTGAAAAATCTCCGGTAAAAACTTATAAAATGTTCATATAAATGTTACATAAATAATATTAACAATGTGTCATGTTTGCGTTATAATTACCACAATCAGAACAAAAAGAATCATGGAGGAAGCGGCAATATGACAAGCATAGGATCAACTGGAAACATCAACAATCCGGTAAGCTTTTCCGGAAACCCGGTGCCGGCGGGACAGACTGATAAAGCTCCTGCAACATCGCAGGACAGCGTAACCATAGGAAAAGATGAAACGGCAAATCTGCCTTCAAAGCCTGAAAACATAAAACAGGGAGCCATTCAGGAATCAACACCTGCACCGGCAGCCAACGAAGCAGACAACGGCAAAAAAGTCGGAAAATTTGCAGAAGCATTAATCAGAACAGGCTTCACCGTAGCCCACGGAGTAATTCTCGCTCCGGCGCTGGCATTGCCGGTTTGCGCAGCGGGAGCAGTTGTTGCAGGCACTATGCCCATATTGGCAGCAGCTTCAGTCCCACTTCTGGGCAAAATTGCCGCAGGCTTTATTGCTCTCCACGCCGCCCCCCTGGCATTGGCTCTAACCGCTCTGCCCTGCGCCATACCAGTAAATGTGTTTCAGACAATTCAGGGAATGGTTTATGACAAGCTGGGTTTTGAAAACACAATGACAAGCGGAAGCAGCTACAGCAATTACAACAACAGCTCAGACTCATCAGACGGAAATCTGAATATTGACCTTACAGGCAAAACCAGAAACAACCACAGCAACAACGAAGGCGGCTTCAACATTGATCTCACCGGCATGTCCAACGGCAGAGGCAGTTCATCGGGATCATCAGGCTCAGGCTTCGATTTCTCAATGCTCGGCGGTTTTTCCCACAAATAGGATAAACATCAAAAACCAGTAACCAAAAAAGCTTTTCCGAAGGCCGCAACCATACCGGAAAAGCTTTTTTCATCCTGATTTGGTTTTTTGAACCGGGAGAAGCCTATCAGAACAAGTTTAATGCAGATTTTTGCAGATCAGTTTTTTTAATAAATTTTCTTTCTTTTTCCATTTCATTTTGATTACCACCTTCTGTAAATATACCGTAAAAGCAAAACACCCCCACTCGATATAGGAATTCCTGCAGGGGAGAGCCAATGTGCTCTCCCGCAACAACCAACCAAAAACAGCCAGTGAACCTTACAACCACAAGCCCCGGCAAAGGCCTACCGGACGCAGGCGTCCTGCCTGTCCCCCGGCCTTAAAATCAATCACCAGCCGCCAGTAAACCTTATATCCACAAGCCTTTGCTATCGATCGCAGGAGAGGTTTTCAGCAATGCCACTGAATTAGCAAAATTTACGCCAATTCCCAACCCAATACTCTTGTTTTTCAAGGAGAGAGGTTCGGAGGGAAACTCGCTTTTCCAAAAAAGCGTGGTTCCCTCTGACGGTCCCCAACCCCTGCGGTCCCCGGTCGGTCCCCCAATTTAAAAGTTTTGGGAAGGAGGTCCGGAGGAAACTTTTTTTTAAAAAAGTTTTCTCTGGGAGCTGGGCAAACGGTTATAATTCTTGTGAGCAATCAGATAAATCCATGCCTTAATTCAGTAGCATTCCTGCCTGCCCCCCCCGGCCTTAAAACCAATCACCAGCCGCCAGTAAACCTCATATCCACAAGCCCGGCCAACGACTACCGGATCGCAGGCGTCCTGCCTGTCCCCCGGTAAAACTAACTCGTTTTCTCTCCGCAAATTCCGGAATGGAAATACAACTCCAACTGCAGAGATAGTGCAAATGTTCCCGCCCGGAATCAACCCTGTCGCCACAATGAATCGAGTTATTAAAATGTGGTGCTGTGAGGAGGATTTCCGCGTATTCGGAGGGGGTGTGTTTGCGGTGAGGGCAGATCTGAGGGTCCGTTTCGGGCAAAAAATTAAAGCATTTGGCTAAAAATCCGGACAAATTATTTTACTTTTAACAGAAATCAATAGTTATTTAATAACCATTAAAATAAGGCAACAATAATTACCAAAAGCATTATAATTACTTTTAATAATTACCATTGCCTCAAAATTTAAATTGCATAGTATTACAGATTCTTCCCTGCTTTTTCCTGTAATGGAAAATCCCTGAAAGAATCCGGCTTTCCCGGTTTTACCGAACAATCGTGTAAGGGTTTATTCAAAAAACTTTCCGTAATTGCTCCTGATTAAATTTTAACTCTCTATTTCGGATTGTAAATATCCCGAATACCCCCACAAAGCACATTCCAGACCCGAAAACATAAAAAAAGCCGGATTCCATGCGGGATCCAGCTTTAGTAACTTATTGGTAACCGGTCGGTAAGTTGTGGGTAAACGGTTAGCCCTGGGGTGATCTTTCGAGCCAGTTGCTAATGCAGCGAAGTGCTCCCCAGCGGGCTGAAAGTGCATCCAGAGGCATCGGAATAACTTCGAAGCCTTCTTTTTTGTAGGCGTCGATGGCAAAATTGTCCAGTTTGGGAATTCCGTAAACCGGCAGGAATATACGGCGGTATTCTGTTCCGTCGTTATTCTTGTCGAAGCGTTCCATCAGACAGTTGTTGTAAGTGATGTAGGGTGAACCCCATCCGGGTTCTGCGTGGGGAACTCTTACAACTCTGTATCCCTCACCAGACAGCTTCTTTTCGTAAGCGTCAAATTCATTCTGCTTGTCGCCTTTTCTTGAGGTTTCAAGATAGCTCTTCAGGTCGATCTTTTTACCTGCAGCATCAGAAAGCACCTGTTCCGCCTGACGAAGTTCGCCGGGGGTCATACTGCGGAAAAGGCTCTTTGCCAAATCCGGGCTTCCAAGCATAAATGTTTTTTCGTCAACGGGAGTCATACCCATATCCATGTGGTCTGACGCCGGTTCTTCGATCTGAGGGGTGGAAGGGTCGTCTTTTCCCATAACGCTGACTTTTTTGCCAAACTGCTTTTCAAACAGTTCCTTTGCCATATCCTCATACATAGTCGCTTCATCAACCTGATTTCCGCCGGCTTTCAGAGTCTGGTAGTCAGGGTTTGACTCAAGTCTGAAAGGAATCCTGTGGATATCCTTGGGGAAAGGTTCAGGGACTATCTTATACGGGAAAGGATTTTCCTGTTCGCTCAGCACCACTTTATTTCCGGTTTTTGTTTCATAATGGGCAACCATCTGGGTTTTCATAAAGTTGTTGGATCTGCCCACTCTGTGAAGATTTTCCGCTGTAGCTGCCAGAGAATAATATCCCACAAAGCTTTCGTTTCTGTTGGAAACGGTATCGCCTCCATCGGTAACAAGGCGGGGTTCTCTGTCAAGGATAATTTTGGGGTTAGCCTCTGCAAGCTTCGGGGGAACCTTGGTGTCGCTATCGTGCCAGTTGTGCAGAGTCGTCTGATTAAGCAAGCCTGTGTGATTGGGATCATCAGGAAGATACATACCGATCATCTGATCTCTTGCCCAAACAGTGAGGCCTCCCACATTGGGTTTAATAAACTGAATTCTCTCAGGATTGGGAATTTTATTGTCTTTAAGTATCTTTTCCACATCAGCCTGATCCCGGTCTGATTCTACAACTATCGAAAACTTTGTATCAGGCTCCATTTTCTGGAACAGAGTCTTATACGCATTGAGCATTTGAGTACGGACTTTACCTGATGCATAACTGCTGAGCTGAAGGGCAAGATGTTTTACTCTTCCGTAGCTGTCTGCATACTGAACGGTTTTCTGTTCCATAATCTTATCGCCCTGGGTTCCCACATTTCTTCTGGGAAGGCATGAGAGAGCCTGATGAAGATCATCAATGGAAAAAGCTCCTTTTCCGATTGAGATGCTGTCCGCAGGCATTCCCTGAGCGGGTGTCTGGTTTAAGGGCTTGTGTTCTTTTGCCGTTCCATAGCCCGGAATACGGCCATATTCCATTCCACCCTCGTTGATTCTCATAAAAAGCTCCTTGTCTATAAAAAAAACTTGACAAAAGACTAATTTGTTACTTTTATTATATTACAGGAAACTGCAAATGTCTTCATAATAATTATTACAAAATTGTTAAAATTAAGACATTTTGCATGATTGGACATGCCATATGGTAAAATAAATAAATTTCTCCGATAAAAAATAAATTGGGGAGAAAAAGGCACAATAAAAGAAAATCCAATCATGATCTGGATCCTGAGGTGAATGTATGATAAATTACTATGAAACAATTGACGAAGAACTGAAAGGCAAGCTGGAGCAGAAGCTTAATGTTACAGGCACTGATCCTTCCGTTCTCGGCGAAACCGCCCACTATTTCTTCTCACTTGCAAAAATGATGGATGGAATCCGTCTTGGCTATGTGATGTGGCTCGATAAAGAAGCTGAAAAACATGTGGACACAAGAGAGTTCTTTGTAGGAACACTCGGCATTCTGAAACTTGTAAAAAAACTGCTGGACAGTATGGACGGCATAGTGGGAACATATATCTCCGGCATGGATGTGCCCGCAGAGTTTTCGTCAAGAGAAAGCCAGGCATGGCATTATCAGGGAAACTCAAGAAACTACAAGCAGATGACCGGAATCTTCCCTGCACTTATCAAATCAGGCCTTACACAGGATTTCATCGATAGATACTATCTCGATGGAACGCTGCTTGAAGTTTACGAAGAATGCACAGAGCTGATTCCTGCCATAGCCGGACTCGGTGAAATGAGAGCCATCAGCCCCATTGAACTGAGAGAGGGAATCTTTCTGATTGAGAACCGCTTCCGCAATCTTTATGCCAAGCTGTTTATCGAAAGATTCGAAAACGCACTGGGTCTTGCAGGGGTTCTGAACGCAGCACTGCACACAATGCCGGCAGCTTGATTTTTAGGCACCGGTTTGATAAAGGGTTTGAGCATGCCTGAACGGGTTCGGCATGGAAAACCGAATATTTCCGGGGAACCCAGACTGTTTTGAATGATTCAAAACATAAAATATAAGAAGGAGACTTTATGAGTATCAAGGATCGTCTTACACAGGAAATGAAAGACGCTATGAAGGCAAAGGACAGCCTGAAACTTACGGTAATCCGCCTGATTAAATCCGAGGTAAAAAATACTGAAATCGACAAGAAAAAGGAACTCTCAGACGACGAGGTTATGGATGTAATTCAGAAAGAAGTCAAAAAACGCAAAGAATCCATAACCGAATTTCAGAAAGGCAACCGACAGGACCTGGTGGACAAACAGGAAGCTGAACTGAAACTACTGGTTGGATACCTCCCGGCTCAGGCTGATGAAGAGGAAATCCGCAGAGTAATAAAAGAGATCGTTGACGCCATACCTGCCGGCGAAAAGATCGTTATCGGAAAAATTATGCCCAAAGCTCTTGCCGCTCTCAAAGGTAAAGCAGACGGAAAAAGAGTCAGCGCAATAGCGCAGGAATTTGTTTAGCAATACAAGGTGATGAAAGATGATAATACCATTAACGCACGGTGAGAACATAAGCGAAGAAGAAAAGTATAATCAGGAGCGTACGCCGTACTTCGACGCCCTGAAAGATTATATCGAATCCGGAATTACTACATATCATGTACCGGGACATATTCAGGGCAAAGGCGCCCACCCCGAATTCCGGGATTTCGTCAAAAAGTACGGACTGGAAGCGGATGTGAGCCAGGTTCTGGGCCTTGACGATATACACCAGCCCGGAACAGTGGTTAAGGAAGCACAGGATTTGGCAGCCAAAGCATACGGCGCAGACAAAACCTATTTCCTTATCAACGGTTCTTCATCGGGAAACCATGCAATGATACTAACAGTGCTCAATCCGGGCGACAAAATCATAATCCCCCGGAATATGCACAGATCTACCACAGGCGCCCTCATTATGAGCGGAGCAGTACCAATCTATGTTGACCCAGCTTACGACTACGACATGCAGGTTGACCACGCAGTTACAGTGGACACCCTGAGGGAAGCTCTGGAAAACAACCCCGATGTTAAGGCGGTTATGGTACTTTCCCCCACATACTACGGAGCAGCCTGTAATTTAAAAGAAATCGTTGACCTTGTTCACTCCTTCGACAAGCCGATTCTTGTAGATGAAGCATGGGGACCACACTTCCATTTTCATCCTTCGCTGCCGATGTCGGCAACTGAAGCCGGAGCCGATATGTGCGTTAACAGCACCCACAAACTTGTGGGCGGTATGTGTCAGGCATCAATGATCCATGTAAAAGGCGAACGCATCGACAAAGGCAGACTGGAAGCGGTTATCCGCATGTTCCTGTCAACAAGCCCCTCGTGCCTGATGGTGGCAAGCCTTGATATGGCAAGAATGAACATGGCAACAAACGGAAGGCAGCTTCTTGACAAAGCCCTCGAACTGGCTGAATGGGCGAGAAACGAAATCAACAAAGTGCCCGGCTTAAAATCCTATGGTTATGAAATGGTGGGAAGGAGTGGAGTCCACGGCTTCGACGGCACAAAACTCAACTTTACCGCCAAAGATCTGGGATATACCGGATACGAAGTGGAACAGATTCTCCGTAAACAGTACAACCTGCAGATTGAAATGTCGGATCTTTTCAACTGTCTGGCTCTCATCACAGTGGGACATGACGAAAAAGATGTCCAGCTCCTCGTTGACGCCTGCAGAGATGTTGCAAACTGGGACAGAGCACATGTAACCCTCTCCCAGCTTCAGCTTTTCTACCGCAGAAAAGACAGACCAATGGAACTTCCCGACTGGCCCCGTCAGGTTATGACCCCCAGAGAAGCTTTCGTAGCTGAACACGAAACCATTGATATTAAGGAATCCGGCGGAAGAATCTGCGCGGAAATGATCACCCCCTACCCTCCCGGAATCCCAATTCTGAGACCCGGCGACGAAATCACAGACGATATCGTTGACCATATCTCAGTGGAAATAGAAGCGGGAGTCCACATTCAGGGCGCAGCGGATTCAACCCTCAAAACCATAAGAGTGGTAAAAAACATCTAACCCAATTTTTTGTATAAATATAAAACTGACATAACTTCACCCTGCAAAGAAACCAAAGCAGGGTGAAGCTACCCCGTCAGGCTTCGGTAATTTCACACAAAAACACAGCTATATCAGCAATGTAGTGCAAAGCCTCAGCTTTGCTGTGCCCGCCTGCAGCAAAACTCAAACTAACTGCAAACAACATGCCGGTATCAAAATGCCGACAACCGCAGGATCGCAGGCGTCCCGCCTATCCCCTCCGGTCCAGCAAACTCCCGCTAACCGCCAGCAAGATCAGTAACCACAAGATTCGCCAGTGACTGCCGGATCGCAGGCGTCCCGCCTGTCCATCAATGCCACTGAATTAGTAAAAACCACTCCAATCCCAATCCCCATACTTCTGTTTTTCAAGGAGGGAGGTTCGGAGGGAAACCCGCTTTTCCAAAAAAGCGTGGTTCCCTCTGACGGTCCCCAAAACCCCGGTTGGTCCCCAATTTCCAGAGTTTGGGATGGAGGTCCGGAGGAAACTTTTTCAAAAAGTTTCCTCTGGGAACTGAGCAAACGGTTATAATTCTCGTGAGAGATCAGATAAATGTCATCTTAATTTATGGGCATCCCGCCTGTCCCCCGGTCCAGCAAACTCCCGCCAACCGCCAGCAAAATCAGTAACCACAAGATTTGCCAGTGACTGCCGGATCGCAGGCGTCCCGCCTGCCCCCCGGTCCAGCAAACTCCCGCCAACCGCCAGCAAAATCAGTAACCACAAGCTTTGCAAGTGACTGCCGGATCGCAGGCGTCCCGCCTGTCCCCCGGTCCAGCAAACTCCCGCCAACCGCCAGCAAAATCAATAACCACAAGATTCTCCAGTGACTGCCGGATCGCAGGCGTCCCGCCTGTCCCCCGGTATAGCAAACTCCCGCCAACCGCCGGTAAAATCAGCAGCCACAAGATTCTCAAAGGATCACAGGAGGGCTTTGTAAACCTGACGCGGACCCAAAGGGTCAGCCTTCACAGCAAACCTGCTCCCCACACAAATTCCGGAAATAAAAATACAATGCCTATCGTAGGAATGGCGGCAATAAACCCACCAGCAAAAACCTCGCCTTCACCGTAAATCTGATTATGGCAATGTGGTGCTAATAACAGGATTTCTGCACTTATGGAAGATTTGGGGGTTGAGTTTGCGGCGCGAGCGGACCCATTGGGTCCGTTTCGCGGTTAAAAACCCCTCCTGCGATCGATAGCAAAGGCTTGTGGACATGAGGTTTACTGGCGGTTGGCGATTGGTTTTGGGACCGGGGGGCAGGCGGGGACGCCTGCGATCCGGCAGTCGTTGGCCGGGCTTGTGGATATGAGGTTTACTGGCGGTTGGCCATTGGTTTTGAGACCCGGAGCAGGCGGGGACACCACTGAATTAAGGCATGGATTTATCTGATCACTCACAAGAATTATAACCACACACCCAGCTCCCGGAGAAAACTTTTTTGGAAAAAGTTTCCTCCGGACCTCCTTCCCAAAACTTTTGAATTGGGGACCGACCAGAGGGGTTAGGACCGACGGGGATTTGGGGACCGTCAGAGGGAACCACGCTTTTTTAAAAAAGCGAGGTTGCCCTCCGAACCTCCCTCCTTGAAAAACAAGAGTATTGGGTTGGGAATTAGAGTAGGTTTTACTAATTCAGTGGCATTGGGGGGTGGCGACAATGCCCATGAATTAAGGCACTGATTAGTCTGATCGGTCACAAGTATTGGAGCGGTTTGCCAAGTTCCCGGAGAAAACTTTTTGAAAAAAGTTTCCTCCGGACCTCCTTCCCAAAACTTTTGGATTGGGGACCGACCGGAGGGGGTAGGACCGACGGGGATTTGGGGACCGTCAGAGGGAACCACGCTTTTTTAAAAAAGCGAGGTTGCCCTCCGAACCTCCCTCCTTGAAAAACAGGAGTATGAGGTTGACGATTTGAGTGGATTTGACTAATTCAGTGGCATTGGGACCGACCGGGGACCGGGGGATTCAGGACCGTCAGAGGGAACCACGCTTCTTTAGAAATCGCTGGGTTTCCTCCGAACCTACATCTTTGAAAAACAGGAGTATTGGGCCTGGGGATTTGAGTGAATTTTACTCATTCAGCAGAATCGGGGTGACGCTCCTCTGGATTTTCTGCTTTATGCCGCCTGTTTTACCGCTTAATTTCCCCGGTAACTTTAATTCTGCCGTCTGCTTTATAGTTTATTGGAGAATGGGTTTTGATGTAATCTTCAAACATCTTTCTGGTTAATTCGCCGAATTTTACATCTGATGTGTTTTTGAAAACATAACCTCCGCCGCCTGCATAGACATAATTTATTGTGGCAACGGTATAGAGCTTTTCCGGCTCAATGGGGCTGCCGTTTACAAGAATTTGTGAAACCCTTTCACCTTCAGGTTTGGAATAATCTATTGAAAAGGTCATACCGGCTGTCTGAACGGACCCCCGTTCCTTTGCACAGTGTTCGAGGAAATTTTTAATATCCGCACCGGAGTATCTGAAAGTTACAAGCACATTGTCAAAGGGGAGGACTTTATAAACATCCTCAACTTTAATAACTCCCTTCAGTATGTCAGCCCTTATGCCTCCGTCGTTGTGGAATGTGATCTGTGCTCCGGTTTTTTCCTTCATTATGTCACAGATAAGATCTCCAAGTAAAGAATCACCGTAACCGCTATCTGCAGCCCGGGTTAGATCGCTTTCCGTTTTTGCAATTTCCTTATCCATTATGGCTGATATTTGTTTCCGATACTTTTCTATGATGGACTCCACTTTCGGATCAGGTGTAATGCCTTTGTGAATTATGGGGATAAGTTCGTCCTTTTCCGTATAGCTGGTAATTTTGCCCGCTTTTTTATCAAAGATAATTTCCAGTCTGCCTATACGTTTTCCATGATCACCGGTCTGGACAATAATCGAGTTTCCCGCTTTCACAGGATTATTGAGGAGCGTATGGGAATGGCCTCCAACAATGATGTCGATTCCCTGTGTTTTTTCAGCAAGTTTTTTATCTTCATCAAAACCGATGTGTGTGATGGCGATGATTATCTGAGCACCGTCTTTTTTCATCCGGGGTATGTATTTTTTCGCTGTTTCCATCGGATTCAGAAATCTAAGGCCCTTTATATTTCCACCTGTTGTAATCTGAGGCGTGTCCTCGGCAATCAGCCCGAGAATACCGACTTTAACTCCACTTACATTTTTGATTATGTAAGGTTTCAGATTGAAAACAGTTCTTTCCGGATTTTTTTCATAAACAACATTGGCGCATATAATCGGGAATCCGGCGGTTTTAATGATTTTTTCAAAACCTGCCTGTTCCCAGTCGAATTCGTGGTTTCCCGGAGCCATGGCATCATATCTGAGGTAATTCATAACCTCAACGACGGGTATTCCCCTGAAATGGTTTGAAACCGGAGTTCCCTGAGCAATATCTCCGGCATCGAGGAGAAGAACATGTCCTTTGTTTTCTGTTCTTATTTTTTTGATAACAGTTGCAATATAAGCAGAACCGCCCACTTCGCCATCAGGATCGAGTTTTTTATCCTTCAGGGGTTTCAGGTTTCCATGAAAATCATTGGTATGAACTATAACCAATTTTACCTTAGATGATTCCTCTTTTTTATCGGCTGTTTTACCTGTATTATCCTGTTGGGAATATCCCTGTGGTGAACCTGAGAATCCCAATATTGCAAAAACTAAGAACCAGAGTAAAATTAATCTGTTTTTTCTGAAATTTGCCAATGTATATTCCTCCATTTTTATTTTTCTTTAGCTGTTTTTTGATCAGCGGACCAACCGGGGACCGTGGGAACTGACCGGGGGATTTGGACCGACGGGGGATTTGGACCGACGGGGGATTTGGAGACCGTCAGAGGGAACCACGCTTTTTTGGAAAAGCGGGTTTCCCTCCGAACCTCCCTCCTTGAAAAACAGGAGTATTTGGGTGTGGATTTGAGTGAATTTTTTCAATTCAGTGGCATTAGGGATCAGGGCAATGCCCATGAATCAAGGCATTGATTAGTCTGATCGCTCACGAGAATTGGAGCCGTTTGCCCAGCTCCCGGAGAAAACTTTTTGAAAAAAGTTTCCTCCGGACCTCCTTCCCAAAACTTTTGAAGTGGGGGACCGACCGGGGGATTTGGACCGACGGGGGATTTGGGGACCGTCAGAGGAGACCACGCTTTTTTGGAAAAGCGAGGTCTCCTCCGAACCTCCTCCCTTGAAAAACAGGAGTATGAAGTTGGAGATTTGAGTGGATTTTGTTAATTCAGTGGCATTGGGACCGTGGGAACTGACCGGGGGATTTGGAGACCGTCAGAGGGAACCACGCTTTTTTGGAAAAGCGGGTTTCCCTCCGAACCTCCCTCCTTGAAAAACAAGAGTATTAGGGTGTGGATTTGAGTGAATTGTACCAATTCAGTGGCATTGGTTTTATTACAAACTGGTATAAGAGATTAAATTAATTTTCAATCCTGATGGAGTTTTCCCTCCGGTTAAATTAAAAAGGAGCGGGGTTTCCGCTCCTTAAATCCGTTGTGTTGTGTGGCTACTTTGTTTCACCGATGACTTTGATTCTCTTGTCGGCTTCTTTGCTGATGGGTGAATGTTCTTTTACATACTCAGCGAGTACATCTCTTGCAAAATCGCCGTATTTAACATCAGTGGCTTTTTTGAAATCAAAACCGTCGCCGCCGGTGTAGAGGAAGTCGATGGTGGCTACTCTGTATGTTGCAGCGGGATCCAGGGGTTTGCCGGCTACCATTACCTCAGAAACTCTGCTGCCCTCAGGCTTCGAGTAATCTATTGTAAAGGTCATTCCTGCTACCTGAGCTGAACCATGTCCTTTGGCTCCGTGTTCCAGAACTTTCAGGATGTCTGCGCCGGTGAGGTTGAATGTAACGAGCCAGTTGTCAAAAGGAAGAACTTTGAAAATGTCTTCCATTTTGATAATGCCTTTTACGATGTCTGATCTTACTCCACCGGGGTTGTAGATGCATACATCGGCATTTGTGTTGGCTTTCATTGAATCACAAATGAGGTCTGCCATTACTGAATCAGCGTGATCTTTTCCTGTTGTGCGGACGAGATCAATTTTGGCTTCGCCGACTTCTTTTTCCATTACGGGGGCAATCTGTTTGTTGTATTTTTCGATGATTGCAACTACTGCCGGGTCAGGAGTGATATCCTTATGAAGGGTGGGGATAAGCTCGTTCTGCTCGGTGATTGTAACAATCTTTTTTGCTTTTTTGTCATAGGTCAGTTCCATTTTGCCAAGGAATCTTCCGTAGCTTTTGGTCTGAAGGATGACTGTGTTTCCGACTTTTACGGGGGTCATAAGTTCTGTGTGTGAGTGTCCGCCTACGATGATATCGATTCCCTTTGCTTTTTCAGCAAGAACCTTATCATCATCCACACCGAGGTGGGTGAGGGCTACGATAATGTCAGCGCCTTCCTTTTTCATCTGGGGGATGTATTTGTTGGCTGTGGCTACGGGATCAAGGAATTTTACGCCTTTGACATTTTCAACTTTGGTTACTTTGGGTGTTTCAGGGGTTGTAAGACCAATGATACCAACTTTGAGTCCGCCGACTTTTTTGATCATATAGGGTTTCAGATCGAAAATAGCCTTGGCAGGGGTTTTTTCATAAACTATGTTGGCACAGAGTATAGGGAATTTGGCTGTTTTTGCCATAGCCTGAAGGGCGGGGAGGCGCCAATCAAATTCGTGGTTGCCGATGGTCATGGCATCATATTTCAGATAGTTCATAACTTCGACAACGGGCACGCCTTTGAAATAGTTTGATACGGGTGTTCCCTGAGCTATGTCGCCAGCGTCGAGAAGAAGGACATTGCCTTTGTTCTCGGCTCTTACTTTAGCTATCATAGGAGCTATGTAGGCTGAACCGCCGACTTCTCCCTCGGGATCAAGCTTCTTGTCTTTCAGGGGTTTCAGATTTCCGTGGAAATCGTTGGTGTGAAGAATGACGAGTTTAGCTACTGTATTCTGTGCATTTTTGCATTTGCAGTCTGCTCCGCAAACACATTTGCCGTCTTTGCAGCCGGGGCATTTGCAGTCTTTGCCGCATTTGCATGCTGAATCTTTTGCTGTTGTGCCGCAGGCACCTTTGCCCTCTTTACAGGCTTTGCACTGGGCGTCTTTACCACAGGGAGTTTTACCGTCTTTACCTATGGAGCATTTATTATCTGTAGTTGTTGAAGCTGGTTTACTGTCTTTAACGGCGTTTTTATCTGTGCAGCCGGGGCAGGATGTCTGTTGAGCAAACACCTGGGGAGCTGCGCTTACGCCAAGCACAAATGCTGCAAAAAGAAACAGTACCGCAAAAGTAATAATTCTTGAACGGGTCAAGTTTGTTTCTCCTTCCTTATTTGAAATTCTTGCCATTAGGCTTCTGGGGGGCATTTTTATATGCCTGTCCCTTAATTTGCTGAAGATCAGGCTTCTTCCCTTTCTGGCTCAGCAGATCGTTGAGCATCTTTAGTGAAAGTTCAGGAGCCGGAGCGTGTGCCTGAGCGGCATTTCTTGCATTTTCCTCTGCAATAGCCTGCTCGATAGTCATTTCCGCAGGTTTTGATTTTTCGATTACTTCCTGCTGAGGTTCCGGTTCAGGTTCCGGTGTTTCCGGCTGAATCTCTGTAGTGATCTGGCCTCTGAAAAGCTGTTTTTCCAGAAAGTCAGCTTCAACCCGGATTGTGGGTTTCTCTTCCATTCTGAGTTCAACTGTTTCCCTGCTTGCAGGAGTAACCGGAGTATCTTTAAATCCTGCTTCCTTTTCTTCCCTGTCGATTTCGTCCGTATCAAATCCTTCGAGAATGTCAAGGGCTTCGATGCCTTTAATAACGCCGGGATTCTTTACTTCGAGAAATTTAACTTCTCTTTTGTACTTGGTAAGAATCGAGCCGCCGATGTCATTTCCGACTATTCTTTTGATATGATGGAAGAAACTCTTATCATAAATCACAGGCTGGCCCTGCTGACTTTCATAAGTGGGAACCAGAATATGGGCTTCATCTTCTTTGAAAAAATCTATGAGTCTGTCTATCAGACTGCTTTTTATCAGGGGAAACTCTCCTCTGACAACGAGAACGCCTTCGCTGGCAGGGGAAATCATATTGATTCCGGCCCTTACATAGGAGGACATGCCTCTGTCATAGCGACGGTTCATAACAATGCGAACCTTGCGGGGTTCAAATTTTACCTTGTTCAGAATCTGGTGGTAATCTTTGCCTACCACGAGGATTATCTCATCAACTTTTGAATTCTGCAGAGCTTCGATAGCGTGAAGCAGAATGGGTTTTCCCTTGAATTTGATAATCTGCCAGAGACTTTTCCGAACAAGTGCGTCTCCGAGGAGAACTGCTGAATACATAAAATCACCTCAAACCAGAATGGGAGATTGCATTTTTACAGCTTAAAAACTACTGTTATAAACAAACTTAACCTGTAGCCGTAAAGCTGCCTGCAGGGATATCCTGAAATCCGCATTAAGCAGGAGTTTGATTACATCAGGGTTTGCTGATAAAATCGTCCCGGAAATGCAGAAGCCGCTGAAACGGCTCCTTCTTTTATAAATGCCTCATAAAGAGGATGAAACCTTTTTTGGGGTCAGAAAAAAACGATTATGTTTTTCTTATTTTCCTCTATTTGGCTGCCGAAAACAAGTCAGGAATAGATATTTCCACCGTCTGTTTTCCTGAAAGCCGTGAACCTGCATCGCTTCAGGCAAAGCGCCTCGCAGCAGGAGCCTTTGCTTTTGTCATGTTTACATATATAGCGACAGAAGGGGCTATCTTATCCATAGCCGATACTTTGACAAAAAAGGGTATTTCCCTTCCATCTTTTATCCCTTATAAAAAGGAACAAATCAGATTGCACAGAAAATACGAAACTATTATTAAACCCGGTATGGAGGGGATTTATGTCTGCAGAGGTTTATCAGATTGTAAAAGCAGATATTCTCAGAGAATTATGCGTTAAAGCTTTTCTTAAATTCGGGGTGGATTATGATGACGCCTGCGTTGCTGCTGATAATCTTGTAACTGCGGATTTGAGGGGGATTTCATCCCATGGAGTGGCGAGGCTCAAAATCTATGTGGATGGTCTGAAAACCGGTCAGATGATTGCCAGGCCAGATATAAAAATTGTCAGGGAGAGTCCTGTTTCCATAGTAATAGATGCCGGAGGGGGACTCGGACAGCCTGTTTCAAAAATGGCAATGGAAAAAGTCATTGAAAAAGCCGGTGTTTCCGGCGTAGCTTTTGCAACGGTTAATAACAGCAACCATTATGGCATTGCCGGTTATTATGCTATGATGGCAATCGGGCATGATATGATCGGTATTTCCCTTACTAACACAGGTGTGATTGTTGTTCCTACCTTCGGAAGGGATTCTCTTCTGGGAACAAACCCTATTGCCGTGGCAGTGCCTGCAGGTGAGGAAAATCCATTTGTCCTTGATATGGCAACCAGCGTTGTTCCCCGTGGCAAGCTTGAAGTTTACGATAGGCTTGAAAAAGAAATGCCTGTGGGATGGGCTACTGATGAAAAGGGGCTTTCAACAACAGATGCAGCCAGAACGCTGAAAAATATTTCCGGCAGAATCGGCGGCGGCATTCTTCCTTTGGGAGGCGAAGGCGAGCTTTTTTCCGGTCACAAAGGATACGGGCTTGCTATGCTTGTGGAAATATTATCGGGGGTTATGGCAGGGGCAAATTTCAGCGATCAGGTATATCCCAGAGATGAAAAGGGAAATCCTCTTCCCGCTCAACTGGGGCATTTCTTCGGTGCTCTTCGTATTGATTGTTTCCGTGATTTAGCGGAATTTAAAAATGACATGGATATACTCATCAGAAAGATGAAAGATTCAAGGAAAGCGGAAGGCCGGGAAAGAATATACATTCACGGGGAGAAAGAACATGAATGTTCGTTAAAGTATAATAAAGAAGGCATTCCGCTTCATCAGAAAGTAATCAATTCACTTAAAAAAATAGCAGCAGAACTTGAACTGGAGTGTATGTTACAGGAAAATGATGTGATCTGAGAGGAAGGCGTCGGATATGGCAAAAAAATCAGAAAAAATTCTTATCGTAGATGACATGGCAGTAAATGTGGAATATCTTAAAAAGACGGTTTCGGACTGGGGATATGAAGCTTTTGTGGCTTATAAGGGGCTGCAGGCTCTGAAAGTTGCACAGGAAAGCAAGCCTGATTTGGTGCTTCTTGATGTAATGATGCCTGACCTCACAGGATATGAAGTGTGCCGTGCTCTTAAAATTAATCCTGAAACAGCAGGAATACCGGTGATTTTTCTGACAGCCAAGGGTGAAATTTTTGACAGAATCGAAGGACTTGATGTAGGTGCACATGATTATGTGGCGAAGCCTTTCCATCCGGAAGAGCTGAAGGCGAGAATCAGAAACGCCATCCGACATAAAGAAGAAAAGGAAAAGCTCATTCAGGAAACTGCAGCATTAAAAGCACAGACTATTATTGACGAACTCACAGGTTTTTACAATCGCAGATATCTCGAGGAACGCCTTCAGGAAGAACTTGCCCGTGCAAAAAGGTATAATTATCCCATTTCCCTTGCTCTGATTTCCGCAGACGGTTTTGATATGATAAGAAAAACATACAGCCGGGCAAGGGGAGATTCTATAATAAAGCAAATCGGCGAAATAATGAAACGCAACATCAGAGCGATAGATATTGTTACGAGGTTTCAGGATGATGTGTTTGCGGTTATTCTTCCCCAGACGGGGCATGAGGGTTCAGCGGTTTTTGGTGAAAAAATACGCAAGATAATCGAAAGACATCTGTTCTATGGAATTCCTGAAAAGACAAGGATTACATCTGCCATTGGAGTATCTGCCTTTGAAACGGACAATGTGGGGGATATGGATCCTCTGATTGCAGAGTCCGCAAAAGCTTTACAGCAGGCTAAAGCTGGTGGCGGCAACAAGGTGGTAGTGTTTGAAGTATAAAATCAGCAATGTTGCAGTTTTGCCTTCGTCCAGAAAAAATGCAGGCGAAGACGCTCTTAAAATAATCAAGTGGCTTGAAGAAAAACAGATAAGGGTCATTCTCCCATCGGGGAGAGGGAGTCTGATTAACCGTCAGGAGCTTGAAGCTTCATATGAAGAGATCAGGACCGAATCTCAGCTTATGCTCAGTCTTGGCGGAGATGGAACTCTTCTTCACGCATGCCGTATTGTCGCCGGAACTGAAATACCGGTTCTCGGGATAAACCTGGGGCAGCTTGGATTTTTAACTGAAATATCCGTTTCTGACTGGGAAAACGCCCTCGAAAGAACCTTATCCGGGGATTTCACCCTTGAAAACCGCATGATGCTTGACTGTCAGGTTGTCAGGGATGGGCATTCGGTTTTTTCCGGTTTCGCCCTGAATGAAGTAGTTGTTCATCATGGAGGGGATCTTCAGCTTCTGAAAATTTCCCTCAACATCAGCGGCAATTCTGCTGGTATATATTCTGCAGACGGAGTTGTGGTTTCCACCCCCACAGGTTCAACAGCTTATTCCCTTTCTGCGGGTGGCCCTATTGTAAACCCGAATGTGGAATGCATAATTGTAACTGCCATCTGTCCCCATACTCTGTCAGCAAGGCCTCTTGTGATTTCGCCTGAAGATAATATTCAGGTGAAGGAAAGATCGGGCAAAACCTGTCTTGTCTGTCTTGACGGACACACGATTTTTTCCGTAATGCCCGATGATGTGGTTAAGATTAAAAGATCTCAGAACAGAGCACACTTTGTTCATCTGGGAAAGAAATTCTATCAGACAATAAAAGAAAAGCTGAAATGGTTTGAATGAGGTAAAAGTGCTTACGGATTTACGAATAGAGAATTTTGCAATTATTGACAAGCTTGATATCTGTTTCAGCCCCGGGTTTAATGTTCTTACCGGTGAGAGCGGCGCAGGAAAATCCCTGATAGTGGATTCTCTTAATTTTGTGCTTGGCGAACGGGTGAAAAACGACAGGCTTGAGAATGGAAAAACCATTCAGGTTCAGGCAAGGTTTGAACTTCAGGAAGCCAGCCTTCCTGATTTTCTGGTTCCTCTGCAGGCGTCGGGTATTATTGACGACAATGGCAGAGAGCTTATTCTGACCAGAAAACTTCAGGCATCAGGGAAAAATATTTACCATATAAATGGTGAAATGGTTCCACTGAAAACTTATCGTTCTGTGTGCGAAAACCTTGTGGATATTCATGGCCAGAGAGATACCCTTCAACTGCTTAATTCATCCCATCAGAGAACTTTGCTCGATTTGCTTGGGGGAGAGGAATCTGAAAAATTACTGGGAGAAATCGCTGATATTTGCAGCAATTACCGTAAAATTCAGCATGAGCTGGAAGAACTTAAAGCAAGAGAGAGAGAAAGAAACAGGGAAATAGACTGGGTGAGGTTTGAAGTTCAGGAAATTGAAGATGCAAAACTTGAAGCAGGTGAAGACGAAGAACTTGAAAGAAAAAAGACTGTTCTTGAAAATGCGGAAAAAATCGCAGAAGCAACATCCTTTATATATGTAAATCTATCAGGTGAAAATGGGGTTGTGGATAAGCTTGGCAGAGTTTCGAAGGAGCTTTTGCGCTGGACGAGATTTGACAGGGAAATGGAAAAGGCAGCCCAAATGGCTGAAAGCATTCTTGAACAGGTTCAGGAAATGTCCTATATTTGTATGGAAAAAGGCGAAGCTGCAGAGTTTAGTCAGGAAGCACTCGACAGTGTAATTTCAAGGCTGCATATGATAGACAGATTAAAGGGTAAATATGGCTTTTCCATAGAAGAGATTCATAAATACAGGGAAAATATGGTTAAAAAGCTTGCTTTGCTTGAGCAGTCGTCGGAGCTTGCGGAAAGTCTGCAGAAAGATCTGGAAGTTCTGGCAAAACAGTGGATTCAGAAATCCGTTGAAATGACTGCTCTCCGGCAAAAGACAGCTTTGTCCCTTGAAAATTCGATAGAAGAAGAATTGTCAACCCTCGGCTTCGGGAGTGTGGATTTTTCGGTGAAAATAACCGGTGCAGAAGGAATTAACACTTCTGAAGCGGAAAAGGAAGAAGCTTTGCGGGTAACTCCCTGGGGGCTTGATGAAGTTGAATTTCTGATAAGCCTTAATGCGGGAGTGGCTGTAAAGTCTTTGTCGTCAGTGGCGTCAGGCGGGGAGCTTTCAAGGGTAATGCTTGCTCTGAGAAATATTTTTTCCCGTTTCAGGGGATTTTCAACCCTTGTACTTGATGAAATCGACATGGGGCTTGGTGGTGTTTCTGCTGCGGCGGTTGGTAAAAAGCTGCGGGAGATTACATCGCACAGGCAAATCCTGTGTATTACTCACCAGGCCACAATAGCGGCGCTTGCAGACTGCCATTTTCTTATAAGAAAACAGACTGATGGAACGGAAACAAAAACCGGAGTTACTGCTGTTGAAGGAAATGACCGGGTGGAAGAAATCATGCGGATGCTTGCCGGGCTTGAAGCGACAGAGGAAACAAGAAGTCTTTCCGAATCGCTTCTCAGATCATCCGGTTAACCGAATTGTATAATGTAGAATTTATGATAAAGTTTTGAATGGAGAATTCCCGTTTATGTACAAAAAGACTGTACTGCCCAATGGAATCAAGGTTCTGACAGAAGAAATCAATGAATTTAAATCTGCCAGCATAGGCGTCTGGGTTCATACCGGACCAAAATACGAAACAGCCCGGAACATGGGTGTGTCCCATTTTATAGAGCATATGCTTTTTAAGGGAACCACCAACCATTCCGCTTTTGAAATCGCTGAAATAATGGATTCAGTGGGCGGACATATGAACGCCTTTACGGAAAAAGAACAGACCTGCTTCTATGTAAGGGTTATGGATAAACATATTGACATGTCCCTGAATATGCTTGCGGACATGTTTATGAATTCACTTTTCGATCCAAAAGAGATCGAGAGAGAACGGGGAGTTATTCTGGAAGAGATCCGTATGTATGAAGATGCTCCCGATGATGTGGTTTTTGAAGAATTCAACCGCACTCTCTGGGCTGATCATCCCCTTGCCTGCCCGACATTGGGGACTATAGATATTATTTCAAAAATGAGCCGTGATGATTTTATGGAGTATATGAAAGATACATACACTCCTGATAATGTTTATGTCGCTGCTGCCGGTCATCTCAAACATGAAGATATAGTTGCTCTGGCTGAACAGAATTTCGGCAAGCTTCAGGGAAAAGTAAATCTTCCCCGGACAACTCTGCCTGAGTTCTACAGCCGTAACAAACTCAGATATAAAGACTGCGAACAGGCTTACATCTGTATGGGCAGCAAAGGTCTGCCCCAGATGGATGAAAATAAGTATGTATTTTATGTTCTCGATGCTATACTTGGCGGATCCATGTCATCAAGACTTTTCCAGGAAATCCGGGAAAAACGCGGGCTGGTTTATACTGTTTCCACATTCACAAATTCTTATGTGGATACAGCTCAGTTTGGTATTTATGCCTGCACAAGCGTTGAAAACCTTAACGAAGTTGTTAAGCTCAGTAATGGAATTCTCGATGATATATGCGAAAACGGCGTAACTGAGAAAGAAGTAATTCGTTCGAAAGAACATATTAAAGGCGGAATTTCCCTTGCTCTGGAATCCACATCCAACAGAATGATCCGCCTCAATAAGTCTGAAATGTATTATGGAAGGCTTATACCTATCGAAGAAGTTATCAAAAAAGTTGATGCTGTTACTCTGGAAGATGTTAATAATCTGGCTAAAGACCTGCTGGACAGAAGGAAATTTTCAGCTACGGTTCTCGGTCCCATCAAGGAGACTCTGTCGGATATACCTGGAGAATGGACAGTGTCAATAGCGGAGGAAGAAGCAGTTGGAAAAAATTAAGGTTATAGTCTGCGGCGCTGTTGGAAGTATGGGGCTTCAGACCGTTAAAAGCGTTCTGGCAGAAAATGATATGGAACTGGTGGGCGCTCTGGATGCCCCTCAGAATGCAGGCAAAGATCTTGAAGTTCTTATCGGTGGAACTACTCATGTAATAGTCAGCGATAATCTTGAAAAGGTGCTTGCAGAAACAAAACCTCAGGTGATGGTTGATTTTACCAAGGGCTGGATTGCCCCTTCAAATATAATAACATGTCTGAAAGCGGGATGTGCATGCGTTGTGGGAACAACGGGCATTTCAGAAGAAGATAATGAAAAAATACGACAGGTATCAGAAGAAACCGGAGTGCCGGTTCTTGTAGCTCCCAATTTCTCTCTGGGTGCTGTTCTGATGAT
Source organism: Bacillota bacterium (assembly GCA_021287065.1). Classification (GTDB taxonomy): domain Bacteria; phylum Vulcanimicrobiota; class JAJTBE01; order JAJTBE01; family JAJTBE01; genus JAJTBE01. The sequence goes on along the minus strand of JAJTBE010000061.1, from coordinate 19,507 downwards.
GAAATTTGCTGCGGAAGCTGCAAAATATTTTCAGTGGTCTGAGATTATCGAATTCCATCATGAAAGAAAAGTTGACGCTCCGTCAGGAACGGCAATGAAAACCGCAGAAATGATGGCGGAAAATGGAGGAGTTTTCCTTTCTCCCGAGGGTGAAACTGAAAAAGTCTCCGGAGTGCGAGGCGGAGTTTACAAAGGTGTCCGAATCCACTCAGTCAGGCTTCAGGGTATGCTTGCTCATCAGGAAGTCAACTTTGGCGGTCTTGGAGAAGTTCTGAAAATCAGACATGATACCATCACAAGAGAGAGTTTTATGCCCGGCGTGATGCTGGCTATCAGAAAAGTGCGGGAATTAACCGGTTTTGTTGTTGGTTTAGAATATATTCTGTAGGTGAAAAAATTGGCTTGGCTTGGATTCAGTGAAATAGTGGTGATAATGTTTCTGGTTCTCATTCTTTTCGGACCGAAAAAAATGCCGGAAATCGGCAGATTGATTGGCTCAGGAATGAAAGAACTCAGAAAGTTCTCAGACATGAATCTCGAAGCAATGCTTACTGCTGAGGAAAGCAAAGATGAAAACAAACTGGAGATTCCTGAAAAACTGACCGAATCGCCGGATCCCGCCGCCCTTGCAGCTCTGGACCCCGGAAATGCACCTGCTGAGGCAGGGGAAGCTGTTTCTACAGAAAAACCGGCAAATGAAACCAAAGCTGCCGAGCCGGTTCAGGCTGAAAACATATCTGCCGGAGAACATTCTGAGATTGCTGAGAAATCAGCTCCCGAAACAGTGGACCCGGAATTTGACGAAAAACAGTATCCTGATAATATCAGGAAAAGTTAACAGCTGTTCATAATCAATTGATCATAAAAATTAAAAAAAGAGGTTTCCCTTTCACAGGAGGCCTCTTTTTTAATATGATTCTTTATACCAAATAGCAGCATTTCTGTTGAATTGATATCAGCAGGCGGCTACTCCCTCGATTTCCAGTTCTGCGTTTCTGGGGAGTGATGCTACGCCGACAACTGCTCTTGCAGGAGGAATGCCCGGGAAGTATTTTTTGTATTCTTCGTTGATTTCTGCGAAATTGCCCATATCAGTAACGAAAATTGTTACTTTAACGAGGTTTTCGAAATCCATGCCTGCTTCTTTTAAAATTGCGCCTACATTTTCGAGTGCTTTTTTTGTTTTATCGGCTATTGAGCCTTCGATAAGCTGGCCTGTGGCGGCATCCATGGGAAGCTGGCCTGATATGAAGAGCATATTTCCTGTTTTAATTGCCTGACTATATGGACCTATAGCTGCAGGTGCTTCTTTTGATGTAATCTGTTTTTTGATTTCCATTTTATCCTCCTTCATAGAAAAGCCCCCCGTTTAAGGCGGGGGGCTTGATTCTGCTGTTAATCGGCAAACTTAGAATTTGACATTGACCTGTGTCATAAGCTGCATTCCGTTGTAGGACTGCGGTGAAAGACCGAGACCATAGTCGCGTCCGAGTTTGTCTGTTGTGTCGATGAATCTTGCATCGAATTTCCACAGCACGTCTTTGTTGAGTGAATAGTCAAATCCGAGATGGGGAATTGACTGGTATGTATCAACAACGGTTGAACCGGCATTCGCTCTGATTCCACCGGCTGTAGTGGCTGAATCCCATGCAAATACGGGATGATAACCTTTCATGCGGGCTACATCGTATCCTGCATTGAGGACAAACTTTTTGGAGAATGCATAGGCAACTCCGAGTTTGAACACTGAGTAGGTAAGATCCACTTCATTCATCTTTGCGATGACTGTAGTGTTGTCGTAGCCTGAATCTCTGCGATACTGGAAGTAGTCATACTGGACATTTCCACGCAGAGCGCTGGGTCTGAATTTATACTCGATTCCGCCGCCGAGGTGCTGCTGGCGTCCTCTGGGGGCTTCGGGAACTACTGTGCCGTTGGTGTAGAGTTCGCCGAACATAGGATCGATAAATCCGGGTTTCATTCCGCCGATCAGACCTGTGACATTACGCTGAGGGGTGGAGGTGGTATTCTGCTCCAGGAACTCCAGTCTGAGGTTGACTCTGCCGTTGTTGTTGGAGAAGCGATACTCGCCGCCGAATCTTATTCCGTTGCGGTTGTTGGGATACAGTGAGCTGTCATGAAGCTGGTATCCGATGCTGGGATAAGAATTGCCCGACATAGGAGCAAATGACACGGGAAGTCTGAGTGAAGCGTCATAGCTGTTATAAAGAGCGATACAGTTAGGAAGCCCGCCTTCGACCATGCTGCCGACATTGGGATAATAAAGCTGCATTGCATCATAGTAAGGATCTGTGGAAATGTATTCCAGGTCGAGATCCAGAGTGTTTTTCTTATCGGTCCAGCCGGCACCGAGGCGGAAGTGGTTTCCGTTTGCGGTGTATCTGGATTCCTGATTGGGCTTATACTGTGATCCTGCATAGCCTGCTGCAACACGGATGTTGCTGGGGTCAAATCTGTAGTTGATGCTGATACCAAATGAGGTCTGGCCCTGCTGGCTGATAAAAGGATATACATTTGTGGCATAAGCGCCTGTGGGGTTTGAGCGCATAGGTCTCTTGTTGAGGTTGTCGTTACGGTATTCGTAAGGATCCGACCAACCCCAGAGGTTTCCTCTGCCGTTCATATAAACCAGGTTTCCGGCTGTGTCATAGTTGGGTAAACCGGTGAACCAGTATGTTGACTGGCCATTGTTGTAGTTTTCGGAAACTCTCATGAAATTGACTTTTACATTGCCCTGTTCTTTGAGCTTCCAGTCCATATTGAGACCGAGGAGATAAGGATATGTATTGTTGTCGTATGCTGTTGTCTGGTTAAGGTTTGCCAGAGCTGAGAATATTCTGTTTACTCCTGTGGGATCATCGGGGAGTTTTGAGAATATAACTTCCCAGGTCATATCCGACCAGAGTCTGGTTTTGCCTGAAACCTGAAGGCCGTAGAAGGGAAGGTAGGTGTCGTCGTCTTCCCAGTATTTCAGGGTTGTGACTCTGCCTTTTTTCACTTCGCCGGTTTCCATCTCGGCATACTTTGTTACGTCTCTACCGTCGATTCCCGGGTTGGGAACTCTCTGGAGTACGAAATCATCCATGTTGGTCTTTTTGATTGAACCTGCGATGAAGCTGATTTTGCTGGGTTTGTGTTCAATCCAGAAATTATCGAGGGTCATGCGGGTCCAGGGGCTGTTGCTGATGTTCTGGGCTGAACCTTTGGTGTTGCCGCAGAATACATTTGACAGGTAAGGAGCTGAAACTCCCCAGTAGGCGTCAATATAACGGTCGCCGAGTGATGTGAAAGCTGCAAAGCGGATTCCTGCATCCATGTCGGCATTGACTTTAATTTTAACGCCAAGTCTTGCTCTTGCGGTGAATCCTGCTCCGTTGATGAAGGGACGACCGCTGAAGAGATCAACAGTTCCGATTTTGTGCGCGCTGGCAGGGCTTACGCCGTTGATTCCGCCCACATCGGTATTCCATGATGTGCCTGTTCTGCCTGAATTTTTGATGCCGATTGTTACGAATCTGGTTGTGAAGTCGCCTTCGAAGGTGATTCTTTCCAGTTCAGTAACTCTCTTGTCCAGACCTGATACGTTGTCTTCGAGATTTTTCACTCTGACACCGAGAGCGTCCAGTTCATCTTTCAGGTTGTTCACGAGGGCTCTGAGTGCTTCCAGATCTGTTTTGGTTGCAAATTTGGAGTGTTCAGCTTCCATCTTTGCAAGAAAACGCTGGAGAGCCATTGCCATTTCCCAGCGGGTGGCTGCTCTGTCGCCCTTGAATGTGCCATCGGGATATCCTTCAAAGATACCTTTTGCGGCGAGATTTGCCACGGCGTCTCTGGCCCAATGCTGTTCGGGAACATCCGGGAACAGCGGGGCTGCAAAAGCGGGAGCCATCATTACGATGACGAGCGCTATTGCCAAAAACCATACGCTTTTCTTCATTGTGGCTTATTACCTCCCTTTATTTGGATTGGGAGATATAAAGAAGCTGCGTATCTGAGTATCCTGGTTGTCTCGTATAAGCAGTCCCCATCTATTTCTCCCTAAAAAACTCAATCATTACCTATCTGTATTTTTCCGGTAAAAATTAATTTACAAATACAAAATAAGATAACAAGTGACATAATTTTTTTTTACACATAGTAAATTTATCCTGCTGAAATTGAAGAGAATTTTACCGGTTAAGTCCCTTTTTCCATTCTCCCGTAAAGCGAATCGTCAGTTTGAAGGTGGAATCAATGGGTTTTCCGCTTTTCTTTGCGGGATACCAGCCTGAATTGGTGGCAATTTCGTATGCCACTGTTTTCAGTCTTTCCACATCGTTTTTATTTTCAGAATGGGAGTCGATTACATAAACACCGGATGGGTGAACTCCTCTGTAAGGAACTTCGTTGGTTCCTTTTATTGTTATCTGAAAACTGACCCAGCCCGACAAGCCCATCATTTTTCTTTCGTCTTTTGTGCCTGAGGGATCAGATAAATAAACGGTTGTATCGTATGATTTGAAATAGGAGTTTCTTATTTCCTCTTCACTGGCGCCGCTGCCTACATTGATATCGGCATCCCACATAAGGTGGGGGAGAGCGTAATCATTGGACATTCCGCCGCCGCCGCCGCCTCCTCCGCCGCCGCCGGCTTTATTGCCGTCTCCGCCGCCGATTCCGAATACATCGCCGTCGGTGCCTTTGCTGCCGAGTATGCCGTCGGGCTGACCCGAAGGAGCGCCGTCTTTATGTGCGTTGTCGAGGGTTTTATATGCTACATTGTTTGAATTCTGATCGTATGTGGGATAATTGCTCTTATGCATATCCATCTTGAGGGGTACATTAGGAGCGGCATTATCGCCCACTGGAGGCTTTGCATCAGAAGGGGGATTGGGTTTTTTGGGTCCCGGAGGCAGATCGTTATTGCGCTTGGGTCCCGGTTTGCCCGGATCTGTTCTGCGTGAATAATAATTATACTTGCCTTTGTTGTCATTTTCGACTTTTTCCGTTTTTACGGTTTTGTCGTCACCAAGTTTGACATCTTTGACAAGTGCCACATCAAACAGGGCAAGTTTATCCGGTTGTGAACCGGGGATGAATTTTCCGAATAAGATAAGTAATCCGGCATGTAAAATTAATACAACAAGAAACATGTTGCACAGTGAATTCCATTTTATTGTTTTCCTTGGGGGGGCAATAATAAACCCGTAAGATGGCCTCAGCATACCTGACCTCCCGTTTTGTTTACTATACAATTATACAATAAAAAATACATAAAATTCCAGATTGGCTATTTATTTATATCCTTTTTTACTTTTTTCAGCCTGCCGATGGTGTCGTTCCGTTCTGTTTCCGCCTTCGGTTCAGGGGATTTTTCCATCTTCTCCAGGGCAGGTCCTGCAACAGGTCTTTCCGGAATAAACCGTGTTTTTTCCGCAGGTTTGGAATCAAACATCTGTTCGTGTCCGGTTTGCCTTTCTGCTTTATTATCCTTGATTTTCTTTATATTCTGAAAGGAAGGGGAAGAGTATTTTTCCCTGAGTTCGGTTTTTACCTTTTTAAGTGCGGTTACACTCTGAACATCTTCTTTTACCGATGTTTTATGTGAACCTGCAAGGAAAGCTTTGACTTTAGCAAAGGCGTTTTCCGGCAGATAGACTCTTCTCAGCGCAACATCAAGGGGGAACAGCATTAATGCTATTATTAGCAGTTCGAGCCAGGCAGGGCGCGGATAGTATGCAACTTTCCCGCTTTTTTCAAAAATATTGTCAGTTGAGCTTATTCTTTTGCCGCCGGTGATAGTGGAAATTTTTTCCAGAAGATAATCATTGGTTCCGAATTTTTTGAATTCCGGAGAGTAGGGGATGGAGAAAGCCTGAATTTTGCCGGTCTGTTTATTCTCTCCCGAACCTTCGAGGATATTCACAAAATATGTTCCTGTCCCTTTGGTTTCGAAGTCTGCCTCGTATCTGCCGGATGCCGTCTGTCTGAGGGTAACATCGGAAGTTTCTCCTCCGGGGGATATTACTCTTGCCTGAAGCTGAAGGAAATTAAGGAGGTTTCCGTCTTTTGTCATAGCTTCAACTGTGAGTTTGCCCTGGCTGCCTTCGGTTTTGAGATTGACACTGTATTGTTCCGATTTGAACGCAGGGAGGCACCAGCGGACTGTCTGTGACCAGAAGCTTCCGTATTGATCCCACGAAACCCAGTCTTTAGCCCAGCGGTATCCATCATCAGATGTAAAAGCCACTGATTTGCCGAGGCCTATTCGCCAGCTTGCCATCAGGGGATCTTTCTGGTGGGTTTGAAAGATAAGCTGGGCGCCGTCTTTGGGTACTGTAGCCACATAGCCATGAAGATTCGGCATTCCTGATACATTAATACCTTTGAGAAAATCCGCATTCCCTGTCTGGGAAGGCTTAAATGTTTCCTCTATAAGGGCTGATCTGCCTGCAAGAATTGATTCACGGACAAAAATCCGGGGCAGGTAGGAAGCAACATCTGTGTAGTAAAATCGTCCCTGTCCCCATTTTGCTATGTTTTCAAGGAACTGGGTGTCAGAGTCTTCACCAACACCCACTGCTGAGACTGTTATTCCGTCCTTTGCCATTTTCTTTACGAGGTTTTCAAAATCAGCAGGGGCAGAACGGCCGTCTGTCAGAGCTATGATATGCTTGACCATAGCCTTTGTACCCTTCAGCTCCTGATAGGCTGCGTTTAGTGCAGGATACATTGATGTGCCGCCGCCAACTCTGATGGATGCTATAAGACCCACTACTTTATCCTTATTGGTCATATACTGGATGGGAACCACCCACTTTGCGTGGTCGTCGAAATCCACTACTCCGAGAAAATCATTTTCTCCGAGAAGCTGAGCTGTTGCAATGGCTGCTTCCCTTGCAAGACGAAGTTTTTCGACTCCTCCCGATTCATCGCCCATACTTCCTGATTTATCGATGCACAGGACCATTGCTATGGAAGGAAGGTTCTTCTTTTTCCTTATATCAAGATCCACCGGAAGGATTCTTTCCACCGGGCTGTTATAATAGCCGCCGGCGCCGAAGCTTTTATCCCCGCCGATCATTATAAAACCGCCGCCGAGATCCCTTACATAATTTTCGATCATCTGCATCTGGTCCGCAGACATGGATAGTCCGTTTACATTGTCAAAAATGACGGTTTGGTAAGTTGCCATTTCCGGCAAACCTGAAGGAAGGGATCTCAGGTCGCCGGTGTCAACCACAAACTTATGTTCTGCCAGAATTGACGGAATTGATGAATTCTGTTTCGAATCGCTGGTCAGATAAAGAATTCTCGGATAGCCTTCCACCTTTGTTATAGTTTCGGATTTGTTATTCTGGGGGTATTTGTCGTCATTGGTTTCAAGAATGGCTGAATACTGGTAATTTCCGGGTACGTCAACATTCTGTGATACCACATAAAGATTTTTGCCCTCTGCAATATCCACATTTTCCCTTGCGAGAAGTTTTCCGTTCCGGTAGATGTTGAGAATGCCTTTTGTATTTACGGTGCTTTCCACTTCCGCCCTGACTGTAAAAGGTTCACCCCTCGATATGGTGGGGGGAGCTTCAAAATTGCTGATCAGCGTTTCCCTGATTTTTGATTTTGGGTAGGCAAGGCAGTGGATTTCCACATTTCTGTTTGAAGCCAGAATCGCCTGTTTTTCGGCTTCTCCCATATTCTCATTGCCGTCGGTGATTAGAACGATTTTTTTAATGGAACTTTCAGGAAAAACAGCAGTTGCAAGCTGAATAGCATTAGAAATATTAGTATGCTGATTGTCGATAATTGTGGAAAACCTGTTTAACTGAGCGCTTCTGCCCGGGTTTTCCTCAAGGTAGGCATCCTTGCCGAATATAATAACGCCGGCGCTGTCGCCTGCAGGCATGCGGGCAAGGTTTTCCTCCATATATTTTTTTGCCCAGTCGAGATTGTCAGGGGAAACCGATAATGAGGCATCCACAACAAACAGAACCATAAGCTCCTGCCTTGGCAGTTTGAGCCTGAAACCTGAGATGGCAAAACACAGGAGGATTATGATTAAAATCCGCAGCACAAATACAGCTTTTTTTCTGAATTCGGGCATATCGGCGATGCTTTTTTTGTACCACAAAACAACGGGAATAAGAAGCAGAAGGAAAAGAAGCCCTAAAGGATATGTAAAATCAAAATATGTCATTTATCCCTGTCAGACCCTCCTTCTGTTAAATATATACCATTCGAGGAGAAGGAAAAGCAGAGCCGCCATTGCCAGCTCCCTCCAGATTTCCCTGATAAGGGGGAAAGTTTTTCCCGACTGGGTTTTATTCTGTTTGTTTGCTATGGGCGGATCAGGAGTAATATCAGATTCTGCGGCGCTCAGCAGGTTTGCCGGATAAATTCTTTCCATATCGCCTGTGGAAACTTTGTAGATTCCGGTATATTCGAGGGGAAGGGAAATTATTTCCCCGGACGAGGCAGGGGTGTCATTTTTTGTGCCTGTGGGAGTCTTGATTTCCACTTTCTGTCCGGGTGTAACAAAATTAAGGGCGAGGTTTTCTCCCGTTCTGTGGTTTTCTATGCCGGAAACTTCGCTTTGCCTGCTGAAATATTCAATTACATTTGCCATAAAAATAGGGAAGGATGGGAGAAGCTGCCAGTCGCTTTTATACAGGTCAAAAAGAACATAGATACCTCTGAAGTTTTTCTTTTCATAAGTGAACATCAGAGGTGCTTTATCACCCTGAACAACAGGCTTTGCTCCATCGGGAAGAACGACTTCGCTGCTCTGGGCTATATTTAAGTCCGATATATCAATAAATCTGAAAAGGGGATGGCTGTTTTCCCAGGACATAACTTTGGGAGCTTCGGTTACTCCTTTTTCCATTATTGAATTGTTTTTGAATCTGCAGTTGAGAAACAGGTGGTTTCCCGTGTTGATTTGGGGGACATTGCAGTTTTCCCAGATAACAACATCGTATTTTTTCAGGTTTTCCTGTTTGAGATCCGTTGCTGATATCTGTTCCGGTTTTACACCGGGGATAATCGAAAGAAGTTTCTGAAGGAATGGATTGCCTTTGGTAACCATCAGCACCTTAACATCCCTTGTGCTTCCAATCCACGCCCTTGCTATGTTGTCGGAAGCCAGATCATCCTTTACGGATAGTTCAGCCTGAACAATACCTGAAAAACTGTTGGGAATGGTAAAGACAAAACCCTGTGAGCCGCCGGCTTCAAGTTTGAGCTCCCTCGCTTCAATGAGCCTTCCTTCAAGTGAAATTTCGAGGAATGTATTGATCGGTGAAGGTGAAAAGTTTTCTGCTTTCACATAAAGTTCGGTTTTTTTCGATGCTGCAGAGCGGGAAATATCAAAAACCGTAATACCCGCATTATTCCTGCCTGTTCCTGTGGGGATAAAGTGGAATGAGGGCAGATCCTCAATCTTAAAATCCTTATCTTTCGGCAGTTTATCTCCAATGAGAAATATTTCAGCATCCGTATGTGATTTCAGCAGGGAAGCGGCAAGCATTACCGCAGGTTTTATATCCGAAGGCGTGTCGTAAGGTTCCGTATTGTTGAGAATATTTCTCAGTTTTTCCCTGTCTGTGGTGAATCCTGAGAGAATTACCGGTTTGTCCGATACGCCAATCAGCATAAATGCACTTCCTGATCTGGCTTCCTGAAGCATTGTGAAAATCCTGTCCTTTGCCAGTCTGAATCTGGTTGTTTTACCTTCCTGCGCTTTCATACCAGCGGAAGTATCAAGAATTATGATGGTTTCCGATGAAAGGGTCCCCAGTGACTGGAAATAGGGCCTGACCAGAGCTGCAACAATAAACAGAATGATCAGAATCTGTATAATAAGTAAAATATTGACTTTTAATTTCTGGAAAAAGGAATCAACCCTGGCATCCTGCATTACTTTTTTCCAGAGGAAGGAGCCTGTTATTATCAGTTCCTTTCTTCTGAGTTTCATAAAATAGAGCAGAATTACAGGGGGAATAAGCAGAAGAAAATACAGAGCCTGGGGATTAAGCCAGTTCAATTATTTTATCAGTGCTCCTTTCCGCAGATAATCCAGAACAAGGTCTTCAAAAGGCACTCCCGTAGGCGCCAGAATATATCCTGCGCCTATGGAATGACTGAAATCATGTATTTTTTTACAGTGATTATTCACAGCTTCGAGGTACATTTCGAGAAGTCTGTCGGTAACCGTAACATCTTTACTCTCGCCGGTTTCCATGTCCACAAGCTTCACATCGCCGCCTATGCCCGGGTTGAGTTCGAAATCATCGAGAACCTGAATAAGGAAAACATCATGTTTTTGCAGGGTAAGGAATTTCAGGGATCTGAAAAAATCCTCTTCATCGAGAAAATCTGAAATTACAACAACCATGCCGGGTTTAACTTTTCTGGATATAAAGTTCATTATGGAATTGTTCAGGGAAGTTTTTCCCGATGGTTTAATTCCGTCAAGAATTTCAAAAACCCTGAAAATCTGCTGTTTTCCCCTAATGGGTGCATTATACCGTGCAAGTGCTTCATCAATTATAGCAAAAGAAACCCTGTCGAAGTCGGAAAGAGCGATATAGGAAAGAGATGCCGCAATTTTTCTTGCAATATCAAGCTTTTCCGGGTTTCCAAACCCCATTGAAAGGGATTTATCAATCATCAGATACAGTATCAGCTCTTCCTCTTCAACGAAAAGTTTAACAAAAAGTCTGTCGAGGCGGCCATATACATTCCAGTCGATTGTTCTGATTTCATCCCCGAAAACATAGTCACGATAATCGGCAAACTCAACAGATCTCCCTTTTTTCATACTTCTGCGTTCACCCTTGATGGAGCCTTTGATGATTTTACGGGAGAGAAGTCTGAGGGTTTCGAGCTTTTTCAGAAATGCCGAATTAACAAGATTTGATTGTTTGTTTTCTGTCATATAATTAAAGTGCCTGAATTGATTTTTTTATTCACTTCCCCTTTAAAAAAGGAAGATGGACAAAATGGAATAATATTAAGATTATTAATCCGTAATTCTATACAATTTTAAAATAACCTTGAAACCGGAGGAATCAGAATTGCTTTCAGAATTTATGAAAAGAAGAATACGGCAGTTGGTTGTGGAGTATAAGGATCCTCTTGTTGTGCTGCAGCAGTTGATGACTAATGCGGAAATGACAAATGATCCCCAGCAGGCGGAAGAAGCAGCCGAGTATATAATAATCTGTAGTTCGGAAGTGCCGGGAGTAGATTTTTCCGGAATTCAGAAATTAGGAGAGCAGCTTGGGTTTGCTGTTGAGAAAATGAATAACAGAAAAAAAGCTGCCCGAATGAAAAAAGCTGAAATTGAAGCTGACGAAGAAATTGATGATGAAGATGATGATGGTGAGCTGTTCGGAGATCTCGAAGACCTGGATTATTCACAAATAGAAGACCTTCTGGATTATACCGATGATATGCAGGAAATCTATGAGAAAGCTGCTGAGAAGGCGGCGAAAGATTATCCGAAAATCAAAGGTAAACCGGTTAAGCTGACACATTTCTTCAAAGCTATATCAAATACGGTTGTTGTAAAAGATCTGCTTTCATTACTCAGAATAATTAATTCACAGGGAACTGCGAAGCTTGAAGTTAATCGGTTCGGACAGCTTGAAGAGAGCGCTTTTAACGAATTAAGCAAATGTATTGCTGATTCACCTGCAAAAGATTTTATTATCACAGATCGAAACGGCAAAATCAGTTATCTGGATATTCTCCTGACCGTAATAATAAAATCGGATCTTGTTAATTTAAGCAAAAAAGGTATTTCCCTGACAGCATCAGGAAAAAATGCTCTGGAAGGTAAAGAAATTGAGGATGCATTTTTCAGAATGGTTCTTGAATTTTTATTCTTCCCACCTCTGGTTTCTCTTGAACACGAAGAGGTTGAAGATGTGGAAATCACACCTGACGGAATGCCTCATAATTTTATCTATGCCCTCAGCAGAATTAGTCAGGAATGGACGACAACCGAAGAATCATTTTTACCTTTGCTTGCCTGTATAGATGATTTTGTCAGATTTGATCTGCTTGTAACATACGATAGCGATTCATACCCGGATGATCTGGAAGCTATGCGTTTCCTTATTGACGGATTCAGCGCTACTTTTGGAAAAATGCTTGAATTTTTCGGTCTGCTTGAATTCAAATCCAGAAGAAACTTCCCCGACAAAGTTTGTCTCACAGCACTCGGACATGAAGTTTTTAACGGAATAATCAAACAGTTAAATAAATTCTCACTTATTTGTTCGAAGATAGATTATTTATCTTCTATAATAGACGGATTCTATTTCCAGACTGAAATGTTCCCGGATATGAAAAAGTTCAGAACCACTGCTGATTTCAAAAAGATTATCGATATAAAGGATCAGGTCTCAGCCTGCTATGATGATCTTATCGAAATGACAACAGACGGCATACCCGGAAAAAGCAAACTCGATAAATTTGATTCTGAGATTAATACTCTCAACAAAGATATGGGAGAAGTTATTGAGCATATCAAACGCCTCATTAAATATGAGACAAATATCGAGAAAGTCCAGAACAGAAAGAAGCTGAAATAATGTCTCATAATGAATGGCAGGAGTTTTTTGACAATCATGCTCCTGACTATATGAACAATATTTTTACTAAAAATACCGACGAAGAGGCTGCGTTTATCCGCAGCCTTCTTCAGCCTGAACCCGGAGCAGCTATACTTGATGTGGGATGCGGCACCGGCAGGCATTCCGTTGCCCTTGCTAAGATGGGCTATAAAATGACTGGGCTTGACATATCCGAAGGAATGCTGAAGGAAGCAGAGCGGGCTGCTGAGGCGGAAGGCGTTGAAGTCGAATTTATACAGGCAAATGCCCGGGATTTTAAGTTCGACAGAAAATGGGACGCGGCATTGTGTCTCTGTGAAGGAGCCTTTGGTTTGTTGTCGTCGGAAGATGATCCGGTGATGCAGCCTGTGAGTATCCTCAAAAACATCAACGAAGCCCTGAAACCCGGAGGCAGGCTTATTCTTACATGTTTAAACGGCATGAAAAAAATCAGGAATTTTTCTAAAGAAGGTATTGACAATGGTCTTTTCGACCCAGTAAACATAACGGAAAAATTCATGATGGAATTTGACACTCCTGAAGGCAAAAAGCAGTTCAGGGGTGTGGAAAAGGGATTTGTCCCTTCCGAACTTGCAATCATGTTGAAAATGTCCGGATTTGAAACAGAACATATCTGGGGCGGAACAGCAGGCAACTGGGGCAGGCGTGGTATAGATCCGGACGAATATGAGATAATGGTAATAGCATGTAAAATAACCTGATTTTGTAAATATGTTTACAAATTTGTAACAGACTATTCAGGATAATTGTAGTATGATATTATCAACACACTAAATATAAGAAATAGCGTAACAGGGATGTAGTTCGCTGATTACCTCCACGGATTGAGAATTCCGATTTTAAAAATTTTTCAGGAGGCACCATGTCTGGAGATAATGTGATTAGAAATTACGGCTCCGTACAGCCCCATATACCGGTAACCCATAAATCATCAGTTTCACCTGCAGTTAAAAGCGATGCAGGAGCTGAAGTGAAACCTCAGGCAGATAGTTTCTCCCCTGGGGAAACCAGAACCACTGAAAATCTGAAAAGACCTGTTATGCCTGCTGCTTCAGAGCAAGCTGCCTTCACCCGTGAAGAAGATGACAGCGCTTATGTATCGGATTTCGTAAAGAATGCTACAAAACCGATCGTAACCGAGTTCAGCATCTTCAAGAGCGTAAGAGGCAAAGAAGGCAAAGAGGGAAATAATGACCCCAATGTAATCAACATTATTCATACCAATGACCTTCATGGCAAACTTGCCCCTAAAGATGGCAAGAGCGGTATGGCTTATGTAGCCGGAAAAATCGATCAGCTCAGACAGCAGGATCCCGATTTCATCCTCGTTGATGCCGGTGATATTGCATATAATCCCCCTTACTCGGATAACAATCGTTTCAACCCCATGGTTGATATTATGAACGATATCGGATATGACGTACTTGGTGCCGGAAACCACGAATTCCAGTGGGAAGCCGGAAAATACGGCGGACCAGACGGCAATCCCAACAAAAATCTTACCGATAATATGAGAGAACTTGCAAAAGATCTCAAGTTCCCTGTAATTTGCGCCAATGCCGTAATGGCAGATACCGGAAAACAGCCCGACTTCCTTAAACCCTACATCATCAAAAAAGTCGGCAATGTCAATGTAGGCGTAGTCGGAGTTGTCAACCGCAAAATGGCTACAGACGCACATCCTCAGGTAGGCGAAAACTGGAAGATTAAAGACCAGTCGGAAACACTGAAGGAAATGATTCCCAAAATGAAAGCTGAAGGTGCTGATGTAATTGTTGTTCTGGCACATGACAACCTCAACAACAATCAGGCATTTATCAGAAACACCCCCGGAATCGATGTAGTCGTCGGCGCCCACGATCACCAGACAGTGGGTACCCCCATCGAAGTGAAAGACCCCACCGGAAAGAGCGTTCCCCTTGTGGAAGCCGGCTCACACGGATATATGGTGGGCAATCTCAGAGTGGAAGTTGATCCCAAGAGCAAACAGGTTACAAAGATCACTTCAACCCTCTATCCCGTTCTGACCAGCGAAGTTAAACCTGATCCGGAAGTCAGCGCCATCGTTGATAAATGGAAAAAGGGCTAATATCAGGAACGGGCGCTCGTAGCTCAAATGGATAGAGCAACAGACTTCGGATCTGTATGTTGGGGGTTCAAGTCCTCCCGGGCGCGCCAATAGTTGATTTATAAGCCTCGTATCTTAAGATGCGGGGCTTTTCTGCATTGGTCATCTTTGTTTGTTCTCTTTGTTAGAGAATTATACAATGTAAAAAATGCAGATAACAAAAAAAGCTTCGCTCATTGGTGGGCGAAGCTTTTTGAGTTTATATAAAACTATTGGTTTTATTTAGGTACAGTGTTGTTTATGAGTTTTGCTCTTAGTGAAACATCTGTCTGATTCGTTCCATTGGGGGTTCCGAGGTTATCAGAATCCACATTTTCCAGAATCTTTTTGAATGCTTCGGTGTACTGTCTGATCTTGTATTCTTTATTGGATTCGCCAATGAAGAATGTGCTCTTTATGGCTTTGCCAACTGATGTTTCGATGCTGAGAGCTTCCTTTGCTATTGCTGCGTTTTTCGGGTTGTCTGCATTATTTGCAATAGCCTGAAGGAGAGGCTGGGCTATTTCCACAGCCATTTTGGGCGCTGCCTGGCGTGCTCCACCCATAAATGCCGCACCGCAGGCTGCAAGATGATTTTCGATGGGACCGTTGGTTCCGTTTTCAATGGTTTTGAAACCATAATCAAATGTTTCCCAGCTTGAATTCAGAAATGCCCGTGATTGTTTTATGTCCTGATTCTGAGCAATATTGAAAGTATCGGTTAATGCTTTGGCAAGAACCTTTTCCTTTGTGTTTGAGGAGTTTTCAGCAATACTTGCCATGTATGCAGGCGCTGCTGTGAGGCCCTGCATTCTTGCTCCCATGTCTCCTTTACTGGCAAGTCCTTTTCCGAGATAAGCTTCATCGGCGACAAATCCGTTGAAATAGTAGTTGTCAACCGCTGCGTCATTAAGAACCGTTCCGCCGAGAGATGCAAGCCTTTTGCTGGCATCTGTCTCTTTAGACTCTTTAACATCCTTCATTGTTATATATTCAATGAGTTTGGCTGTGTAGCCGTAGGGTTTTCCCAGTTTATTGCCTTCAAAGCTTTTCTGTGCGGTTTCCAGAACTGCTTTTTCACTGCCTGATGTAACTGTGGCAAGCTTTTCAGCTACTGCCTGTCCGAGAATATGATTTGCTTCATCGTTTGAAGTCGCTTTTTCAAGGAGATATTCTTTCAGGGGTTTTTCCACAGCGCCGGTTGTTACATCTTTCATAAAGGAAAGCTGAACGCTGTTCACTGCGTTGCTTGATTTCTCCAAATCGCTTTCTTTGTCATAAGCTGAGTTTAGGACGCTCATTGCTGCTTTTTCAGAAGGTGTGCCTGTCTCAATGATTCCCTGTGAAAAAACCTTGTTGATTTCGCCATGTCCGCAAGCGCTGGCATTTTTATACGAATCCAGAGCTACCTGGGCAATGCATTTTGAGAGGGTGCCTGAAAGGCCTGCGGCCATGTTCTGTAATGTTGCCACATAAACGCCTTTTCTGGCAAATTCGCTGAGGCTGTCGGTGCCGCCATATCTGTTGGATGCATTAGCGGGGTTTGCTGATGCCTTGTTTGCATATTCCATAAGTTTTCTCTCAGAATCAGTGCCTTTTTCATCGACTGCTTTTGAGAAAACTTCCCAGGCTGACTGTTCGCTCCGGGTTATGTGATACATAGGCGCCGGCTTTGCATCCATCTGTTCCAGAGTCTGCTTTGCCGCGCTCTGTATAAACTGGCTGCCAAGTGATGGTTGTGATCCAATTTTATCCATTATTGCTGCCCCTTTCGCTTATTGGGAGGGAGTATAGCTATCATTCCGAATGAAATAAAAATACCGGATTTTAGCCGTTGTTTTTATTGCATTAGGAAAGGCAATTCCTGTGTCTGTCTAAAGAAATTATTTACCACATTTTTACTACCAATATAGTTATTGTATTAAATACATTTGTTTCATGCAATGGTACAATTATTAAAAAAATGTTAACAGATTTGTAATTTATATCAGAGAAAATGAGTCCGATAATAACTGTTTTCACTATTTGCGGAGAAGTATCCGATATAATTGCCCATTTGGCTCCATAACGAAGAGAGAATAGGTGATAACTGGCTGGAATAATTATTCCGGGATGCTGGAATCCTGAAAATATACACAGCATATTGACATTTCCGGAAAAAGTTCTCCTTTTTAAATACAGGGAGAAATGTTGTTGTGACAAGCTGAATTATATCCTTGCGCTGAAATAGTTAATAGGAAATTTACATTTTATAAATATATTTTATGGATAAATATGGTAATATAAAAAAAAACGGTCAAACCGTATGATATAGGAGGGATGATTATGGACAGAATCAATCTGCCGAAAATATCATCAGAAGATTTCAGGGCGAATAACAGAATATTCAAAGAAGCCAAAATCGTAAGGGAATATATAAACGAACTGCCGACGGACACCATCGACCTCAACAATAATGGTGTTGGAGATTACACTACAAAATATAAGGGATTTCTCGGCACTCACACTTCTTACGAAACAGAATGTGTTGAACCTCAGTTTATTCAGGCTCCCTATGATAAAATCAGAGAGTTTGCAAAAGCTCACGAAACTGAAGTAATCACACAGGATTCCATTGGAGATTTCGGACTGTCAAGGCTTAAATACGGCGGATCCATGCTATACAAAATTACCGTCGATTCCTGTGATCTGGTAGGCGTAACCAGCCTTAAAGAACTGACAAAACAGGAAGCTCCTTTTACTCCTGACGCAAAATGGGCAATCGATACAAAGAAACGCACGGTTATTTTCTACGAACCTAAGGAAACAAAAACCAGTGCTGAAAAATAAACAGATTAGCGGCTGATGCCTCAATCTGCAGATATATTGAGACAATAATTTACCAGTAAAAAATCCTGCCCGAATACCGCAGACTTTGTCAGCTCTGGCATTGAACCGGTATCAGCAGGTTTTTTTGTTGTATAAAAAATGCAGGGTTTTTGATAATGATAAAAAATTATCGTATCAGAATATATTTACTTTTAAAACTTTTCAACTTCTGCATTGAATATGAATCCTGAAAATGGGTTTATAAAATGTTTTACTGTTTATACTGCTTTTTACGATATTGTTACTGTTTTTGACTGTTTTTTTGATAAACTTAAATCCACTGAATCTTTACCGGATTTCATCCTGAATAATTTGCTGTAAAGCTATTACTTAATTTTTGATAAAGGGGATTATTATGAAAATGTTAATACCACACCTCAGTTTCCCGGGAAACGCCGAAGAAGCTTTTGAATTTTATGGAAAATCCCTTGGCGGCGAAATAAAGAGGCTTATGAGATGGGCTGAAATGCCCGGCTCTGAAAAGCTGCCCGAATCGGACAGGGAAAAAATCATGCATATCTGTCTCGAACTGAAAAACGGTATTCTCATTATGGGAGCCGACAGTATCGAATCAACGGGACCCATGCTGAAAAATGGCAACAACATAACACTTGTAATCGAAACAGAAACCAAAGATCAGGCCGATGAATATTATCACAACCTCGAAGACGGCGGATTGTCGGTAATGCCGATGCATTATGCCTTCTGGGGATCATATTTTGGTATGCTCACAGATAAATACAGCATTAAGTGGATGATTGAACACAATGTGGCAGAAGAATGAAAAAATTCGGGATAATTTCTGAAAGATCATGCCAAATCGGGTTTATCCCAAATATGCCGGGTAGATAAAGATTTAACATGTAAAAATGATTGTAAAAAGCTCCCCGGCAAAGTAAAGAAGCAAAACAGAACCTCATTTCTCAATTCAAAACAGTATTAAACATTCATAAATATATGGAGGGGACAGAATGAAAACAGTTATCAGAATTACCTGCTTTTTGTTCATTATGGCAGCCTGCCTATCAGGCAGAAGCTTCGCCGGAGATGTCGGCCACATAAGAATTGATTTTGACAATAATTATAGTTCTCCAAAATTTCTTTATCTTCCTGACCAGAAAATCTTTGTGAGTTCTCATTTTAGTTTGAAAGAAAATGTAAAAACTAATTTAGAAAAGAAAGTAAGTTTCGATGTATATAGAATCAGTCAATACAAATCCTGGCAGGAATTTAAAATAGGGCATTATTTTGATAACGAATCATTCCCGATAACATCTTCTTCAAGTGATATATATAGGCAATACAAAAAAAATATAAAATTTGATAGATATCGGAGAGCGCATGTTGAATTCACTATCGATCCCTTACCGCCGGGTACTTACCGGATTACTGCAGTTTGTGATGATGCTGTTGCATACAATGATATTATTGTTTCCAAAATTGGAGTCTTAGCTAAAAAAGATAGGAGCAAAATCCTGATTTTTGCACAGGATGTGGTTTCCGGGGAGCCTATAGCTGATGCAACTGTTAAAATCGGATGTTCCTATTCGGAAGCAAATGAGGGCGGCTTTGGGGATACACAGGTTTATTACAGGGGTATCACCAATGGGGATGGTTTGGCTGAAGTGAGCCTGAAACAACTGAAAAGCAGAAAAGATGACAATTCCCTTGTGGTTATAGTAAGCAAGGGTGAAGATGAAAATTATGCTTATCTTACAAATAATCAGGAACTGCAGTTTAAAGCTTATATTTATACGGACAGACCCGTTTACAGACCCGGGCAGACTGTGAAAATCAAAGGTATTATCAGGGTTTTGAAAAACGGAGAATATGTCTGGAAAAAGGGACAGAAAACAGCTGTTAATATATTCGATTCCAATGATACTTC
>JAJTBE010000046.1 GCA_021287065.1 Bacillota bacterium | reverse complement strand
TACAGCAAACAAACCGTTAGTAAACCCTATAACCACAGGTTTGGCAGGGGATCGCTGGCGAAGCTTATGGTTATGAGGATTACTGGCGGTTGGCGGGAGGTTGTTGCGGGAGAGCACATTGGCTCTCCCCTACAGTTTGCGTTTTGTTTCTGTTTTTATAGTTTGCAGGTGGCGCAGGTTTGCGGTGAAGGCGGACCTGCGGGTCCGCGTCGGGGTTGCAAAGCCCTCCTACGATCGTTGCGAAGCTTGTGGTTATGCGGTTTGATGGGAGAGCAGGTTTGATTTGCGGGTAGTGGGTAAATTCAAAAGAGCGGGTGTTTGCCCGCTCTTTGTTTATATCTCTGATTTGTTGTTTTATTTACTTTGTAACCACCATTTCGCCGGGGCCTGAGCCTGTGGCTAAGCTGTCTTCGGTGGAGAGATCTCCTTTGAGAACCATAACCATACTTGATGCTTTTGATGGAGCCAGGAAGTAGCCTGAGTCGGACAGGAATCTGAGATCACTGGGTTCTTTGTAATCCAGATCGATGGTGTCGTCGATGGTGAAGTCGCTTAATTTAATCGTTACTATCTGATTAGAGCCGAGGACATAAAGGAGGCTTCCGTCTTCAGAGAGCAAAAATTTGACTATGTTACTGGTTACAGCTTCGATACGGTCGGTGAATTCATCAGCTTCCAGATCATAGATTTTTACTGCTCCGTCTGTGCCGGACTCTGCCATATAGAATATGTTTTTGTCGGCGTTGAACAGTGATACTGAAAACTCCTCCGGCACTTTGATGGTGTCAACGGAGACCATTGTCTGGGTGTTTATGTTATGGATTTTCTGATTGGTGGAATCCATAGCGTACAACCTGTTGCCTGTGGTGTTGAAGAACATATTGTCGATGGTGGTTGAATACACATTGCATCCACCGGCAAAGCTGTTGTCGGAAGGGTCGATGCAGGCAACACCGGCAGGGGAATAGCTTGTGGTTATGAAGCCTTTGCTTCCGTCGGGGAGGAATTTGAGCCTGTAGTTGATCTGGGATGATGATGAGCCGACTTCGAATGTGAATGTATCTTCCACAGTGTCTGAATCCGTATCGATTAAAGCTATCTCATTGGTTGATTCCTGCAGGACATAGATTTTTTTGCTGCCGGGGAGTTTCTGTATGAAAAGGGGAGTGTGGTCGAGATCGATGATGTATGATTCATCGCTTTTCTCTTTGGGCAGAACAGTGATGGTCTGTTCGCTGAGGTTGGGGATATATACCTTATATCCGAGGTTAAGTTCGTCTTTTTTGGAGTCTCCGCAGCCTGAGAGGTTGAAAACCGTCATGCTGAGGCAAAATAAAAAAAGCCCTGCTAAGCAAAGGCTTAAAAACTTTGGTCTTTTTGATTTAAAGATCGTCATAAGTCTCTCCGGTTCTGTAAAAATACATATTTTTGTCGATTACTTCTTCGTCGCTTTTCGAGAGGACATCTTTGACAGCATCAAGGAAACCTTTGAGAGTGAATGGTTTCTGGATAAAGAATGCTCTTTGTTTTTCCATCACGATATCTTCAAGGTATCCGCTGCAAAGCAGTACTTTTACTTTTTTGTTTTTTCTAATCAGGTTTCTGTAAACCTGAAAACCTGACATATCGGGCATATGAATATCAAGAATCACCATTGCAATGTCAGGGCAGTGGGTTTTATAGGTTTCAATAGCGTTCGTGCCGTTTTCCGCCATCAAAATTTCATATCCGCCAGTGGTAAGGATTTTTTTAACCAGTTTACGGATAAAATCCTCATCATCCACTATTAAAATTTTCTCTTTTGTATCGCTCATTTTTTTCACACTTTCGGATAATTGGAGAACTGCCCATGCAATCAGCTTCTAAAAAAGAAACATCTTTACATGCCGAATATAGCAGTCTTTTACTATTATGACAATAAACTAATTGTGAAAAATTTCTCAACTAATTGCTAAGCGCTTATTAGAAGTAGAAATCATCAGATCCGGGAGGGTTTCCAGGTTTGCCTGGTTCGTCAGATTTCTGCTGTATCCCCTTTTCCCGGGGTTTAGTTTCTACACCTCCTGCGCTCTTTCCTTCAGGAACTCCAGATTGTTTTTCCGCGTTTGGTTTATTGGCATTGTCAGCATCTGGTGGAAACCGGTTTTGCATCTGTCCCTGTGGCATATTTTTCTGCCGTGGCATAAGGTTTGCGTAAGATACCAGTTCGAACATTCTGCCTGCAATTAGTTTATGCCCCTCTTCATTTGGAATTATTCCGCCCGGAAGATAAAGCTGCTGGTTTTTTGCAAAATCCTGGCTTACATCAAGAAAAAGACCGTTTTTTTCCGCAACATCCCTGAGTATCTTTCGATACACTGCAGGTTCTTTATCGGCCAATCTCGGCTGGAGATTAAGATAAATTACAGCTGCACCGTTGCTGCGGGCTATTGACGCTATTTTTTCGAGGTTCTCCCTGAACTGTCCCGGTGATACTCTGGCGTTTACCCTGTATTCATCCGAAAGGTTTCCCGGTGAACCGATGCTGCCATAAAACAGATTTCTCAGATAGAGGTATATCCGTGAATTATACAATATTCCTGCTATCCGTCTTGCAGAAGGGGTTTCGGGGATTCTCCCGGAGTCGGGTTTCAGTTCAAGTGCATAATCGTTATGCAAAAATGCAACCACGATGATTTCGGGTTTATATCTGGCGCAGTATTCCTTCACCAGTTCGACCCCCTGAAGGGAAGAATAGCCTATGCCGCCTGCGTTTATCACTTCCGTAATGAAGAAGTGGAATCTTGTTCTGATAAGATTCTGGAGAAGCTTCGCCCAGGTGTCGGATTGTTTCACACCGGCGCCAAGGGTTGTTTCATCGCCTACGCACAGAATTCTGAATGACCTTTCGTTTCTTGCGGAATCTACTTTTTCGTTTCTGAGTCCTTCGGAATTTGTATCTATTCTGCAGGTGGAAGAGCCGAATTTCAGTTCCCTGTCAGACATATCGGGAGCAAATTTCCACAACAGAAACGGATGAGGCTTTATCAGATCATCGGAATTTTTGCTGAAGGCTCTGAATGTGAATTCCGCCATAAACGGGAAAATAAGTATAAGCGCCAGAACTGTTATCGTTCTGATTACTTTCAGTCTTTTTACAGCTATTTTATCAAAGCTCTTCATTTTGCGGCACTTTTATCTGATCCGGTGGATTCTGAAGATGCTGACATCTCCAGTTTTCTGATAAGCGTTCCGTTTTTCGGGTTTACGATACTGATTCTGTTGTCAGCCGACTTTTCAAGCCTGAATGTTCCTGCAGTCCGGCAGTTTTTCCAGCATGCGCTGCCTGATTCGTCAGCTTCATCAAGTATAACGAATACAGGGATATTTTCTTTTGAAGAAATTATGCTAAGATTTTCGAATAAAACGGAGCTGTTTTCTTTACAGGGGGGATTGTCGAGAATAACAGCGGAAATTCTGTGTTTTCTTTTTATACTGCCTGCCAGATGTGTCCACTGTTCGAAGGTGATTGGAACATCCCGGTAAACGGGCATTGCTTCGTACTTATCCATAAACTCCTCTGATAATCTCTGGAGTCTGTATTTTTCCGATTCCTCAAGCTGGTTCCAGTTCTTTTTCATCTCTTCGTTTATGATTGCTTCAGCAATTTCTCCGGACGAAAGTCTGAAACTGAAGAGAATTGGTCTGGTGTTAAGTTTTGAAGCACCTGTTATAAGGTTGAAAATCATTGCCTTTGAAAGGGCGGGGGAGTCGGATTCGAATATTACTATTCCCTTGCTGCCTGTGCCTAAGCCGGGGATGGTTTCTGAAGAAAAACCGGTGAAGGCGCTGCGCAGGGAGAAGTGGCCGAATTGTTCGCTTTTTGCTTTCTGTTCGTTTTCGAGGCTGAAATACATATCCCTGAGGATGCTCTCATTGCTTGCTTTTTCACATACAACGCTGAAAACGGACTCATCAGGTTTTGCCGTCAGTTTTTTCTTTCCATCGGATTTTGTATCAGAAGCGGTTTTGTTTGTGAAGCTTGTAATAAAACCGATGATGGCTCTCATTTTACCTCTGAGGAAAATCAGATAGAAGAAAAGGAGGCCAATGACAAACAGGATGGCAAGCATTCTTTTAACACCCGGCGGGGGGTAGGTTTCGCTTGGTTCCATAAGCCTTCCCTGCATTCTGGGGGCTTTCTGGGGATTGGCGAATTTGCCCTTTTCGTTGGGCACATTGATATAGTTGGGAACGCCGTCAGGGTTTTTGAAAGCATTGGAGCGATCGGGAACATTCCGGGGAGCCTGTGCAAGGCAGATATTGAAAACAGACAGCACCATAAATATGATTGCTGCTGTTAAAAGAGCTGTTTTTACTGTTCTTCTCCCGGGCATACTTTTATTTAATCAGGTTTTCTTTCTCGATAAGATCGTAAATGGTTTTCGCCATAATGGCGAAGCCTTTTTCGTTGGGGTGGATTCTGTCCACATCTTCATTTTCAGCAACGCTGAGAAGGAAGAGGGATTTTAAATCCTGTCCGCTGTCTTTGAAAGCAGCGTTCATATCAATGAAATAATTACCGGTTTCTTTTGCCGTTTCCTCGCAGGCTTTACGATAATCGGCATAGTAGGGGAATGGATCCGGCGTTGTCATTGCAAGGCTGAGGTATATGACATGGCCGTTTCTTGCCTTCATTGCAGACGCCCAGTCCCGCATAATCTGTTTATACCGTTCGATGGGGATTCTTACGGAGGTCAAATAATAGTCTTTCTGTTTGCCGTATTTATCCACCTGAATTTTCTGCTGGCGGAGTGCGAGATAGAGTTCGCTGCCGTAAAGCATTTTTTCCATTGTCAGAAATGCCGGATTTTTGGGAACTCTGTCTTCATCGCTCATTTCCTCGGCTGAAGGGTCGGCATAGTTGAATGCGAGAATGCAGATGTTGGGATCATACTTAACTCCGAGGCGGTTGAAAAGATACCATCCCTGATGGCTGGTATAACCGGGACATCCGAAGTTGATAACATCTATTTTTTTGCTTGCGGCGTGTTTCGCATCAAGAAGTTTCAGGAGCTGCATTTCGTAAGTGTATTCCGAATTGACTCCATGTCCGTATGTGATTGAATCGCCGTAGCATTCTATTCTGAATCCGTTTGCAGGTTTGGCGAATGGTATTTCAGGATTCCTGATTCCTTTTGAATTGGTCTGAACCGTGAATTCGCCGCCTTTGGGCATATTCATAACCATGTTGAGGTTGGGCCTTAATTTCCAGAAAACCTCCGGATCGGGTTTAAACTCAACGCCCCCTTCGCTTCTTGGGGTTGAAGCTGATTTTGCAACCTGATACCGCATAAGAAGCTCGCCGGCGGTAAAAAATACGGCAAAAAAAACAATGCCCTGAATAAAAGCTGTGAGAACAGGGTGCTTTTTCCAGAAAGTTACGGGTTTTGAAGTGGTGCTTTCCCCTTTTACTTCAGGAGTTGCTTTCTTTTCATCACTCATTGAGTTTAACCTATCTTCCGTGTGTCTTTGTTAAGCGGAAGGTTTTCCGCAGGTTTTTCTCCGTTGAATTTATGATATTTTATCATAATTTCATCTGTTTTATCGGACTGTTTTACTGAAAGAAGGGCTATGAAATTATCCGATACAGCTTCGCTCATTTTATCAGGCTCCATACCTGCGAAATCGTCGATTAGAACCACAGGAATATGGGTTTTGACCGAGAGAAGCCTGAGTTGGCTGAGGAGCTGCGGTGTTTCAGCTTTTTCAAGCACATCTGTTTTTTCTATCAATATGCATCCGGTTTCGTAACCTGCGGCAATTGATGTAACCTGTTCGTAAAGGTCTTCGGGTTTAATATTGTAATCCCTGAAAATGAAGAGTCCGGTCTCATATTTTGTCATTTCGATTGAAAATCTGCCGATGAGTTCTTCTTTCTGCGAAGAGTCGAGGGCGTCAGGATTTTTTCCGCTTTCGACAGCAAGGAGAGCTTTGCCGATTTCATCCTCGCCTCTTGTTTTTGAAAGGAAAATTACGGACTGGTTCATTTCATTTACGGTATTGTATATAATATTTGCCGACAGGCTCAGGCTTGTATCCTGATTTTTACATTCAATGCCTACTATACCGGGGGTGTTGATTTTAAGGGAGGGTGAAAAAAGCATCCAGCCTCTGTCGAATCCCCTGAGTGCTTCCTGCCAGGAGAAAAGGGAAGGTTCGCCTGCGGAAACCGGCGAAGGCGTGAGTTTTTCCATCAGTGTTTCAAGGC
This sequence comes from Bacillota bacterium, assembly GCA_021287065.1. Lineage (GTDB taxonomy): Bacteria > Vulcanimicrobiota > JAJTBE01 > JAJTBE01 > JAJTBE01 > JAJTBE01. The sequence goes on along the minus strand of JAJTBE010000046.1, from coordinate 10,189 downwards.
GCTGGATTCTCAGGTTCAGCTTATAGCTGAAGAAATAAAAGTAACCGAGAAAAATACTGACTGCTATAGCAAAAAGTATAAACAGAATCTGCAGAACCGGGCTGCCTGAATCTGCTGTTTTTTCTGAAGTTGTCTGAGCTTCCGGTATGCCTGGTCCGGGAGGGGGAGGGACATTTCCTGACTGTCCCGGCTGTCCCGACTGGGGGTTTGCTCCCTGTGGTGCGGGAGAACCCTGTGGTATCGGTGAACCCTGAGGCATAACCTGATTTTGCGGTTTACTGTTTTCAGCTTTTGCCGCTCCTGATTCCGGCATATTGCCGGGTGCTGCTTTGTCAGGTCCTGCAGGTGGCGGAGCTGAGTTGAATTTGTCCGTTGATTCGCTTTTCTGGGGCGGCTGGTTTGTCTGTTGAGCAAAACCTATGCCCGTGAATAAAAAAAATATGGCTGCTGTCAGAGCCACTAAGAAAATTGTCACAAAAATATGGTTTTTGGCGGTAAGCCCAAAACGACCCGGAAAGTATTTCATTATCTCATTACCTAAAATAGCATGTAAATTTTATCTACCGAGAATTGGGCAAATCTCTCAAAAATAGCAATAAAGCCAACGAGAGATGCAAATATGCTGAATATCCAGAATAAAGCATTGGACATCATTTTCTGCATGAACAGTTTGAATTTCTTCATAAATACCTCCGCTGAACAGCGCCTGTTATAAGGCGAGTTCCGAAATAACGGTAATTCCTGACACTTTCTGATTATAACAGAACATACAATCAAATTCAAGACTGAATAAATTATCTGATTCCCTTGCCCTTTTCGAGCATGGGCCTGTCCTGATCTATGCCTGCCTGCTGATGATAATGGCCCCGGCAGTATATTTTGTAAGTTTTACCGGATTTGCTTCTGTTTTTTTCCTCGTCGGATTGTTTTTCCGCATCTTTTAGTTCATAGCTTTCAGAATATGTATCCTTTTCCGCTGCGGGGCATGCAGGCATCTGTGTAAGATAAGAGGGAACAAGTTCCCTGAGATTTGAAGGGTATTCCCCGTTGTTGTTTTTTGCATAATTTTCAAGGGCAATACTTATTTCAAAAAGGTTTGAAGTGCATGTCAGGACAGCCTGCATCTGCATCTTTTTGGCTTCCCTGTTTCTTTCGATAAGTCTGAATACTGTCCATCCGAGAAGCATAAGGCCAACGCATACAGCTACCTTGAGGAATGTCTTTGCTGATACCTGTCCTGTTTTTTCCGCTTTTGCTCCAGCTTTGGCACCTTCAGCTTTTTTACCTGCCGATTTGATTTTTGAAGCGGATTTTTCAGGGGTAAGCAGCTTTTCCACATCATTTTTCATTTCAACAACAGTCTGGTATCTGTTTTCGGGATCCATAGCGATGGCTTTTCTGATAATTTCCGCAAGTCCGTTTGAGGCATCGGGGTTGAGGTCCTTTATATCAGGGAGGGAGAAAGGTTTTTGAGCGGGGTCGAATCTTGTAATCATCTGGTATGCGGTGGCGCCGAGGGCGTAAATATCCGACCGGGGGTCTGTCATGCCTTTATACTGCTCCGGCGGGGCGTACCCCGGGGATCCCATTCTGATTGTATCGCCTTTTCCGGGTTTGTGCTCTCTGGAAATGGAAAAATCGACGATATGAGGTTTGTTTTCAGGATCAATTATAATATTGCCGGGTTTAATGTCCCGGATGATGACAGGCGGCGTCTGGTTGTGAAAGACTTCGAGGAGCGAAAGCATATCTCTGAGAAATTCAAGAACCTGCTTTGAGTCGAAAGGGCTTTCCGTGGAGTGGAGGCATTTTTCGAGGGATTTTCCTTCAATATATTGTTCCGCTATGCTGTGGGTTCCGTTCTCCTCAAAAAAATCATAGAGTTCCGGAAGCAGGGGGTGTTTTATCTTTTCGAGAATTTCCGCTTCCCTTGAGAAAAGTCTTAATTCCTCTTCCCTGTGTTTTCTGGAAAATGACTGAAATACAAGGGTTTTAATAATCACCTTGTTATTATTGTTTTCTTTATCTTCTGCAAGAAATACAACAGACTGTCCTCCGCCTCCGACGCGGCTGATTATGACATATCTGTTGTTTAAAAGGTCGCCCGGTTTATGTTTGTCTTCATCCTTTTTGAACATATCATTACAATTTTTGTTCTGCCGGCTGAATTACTCCTTCTTTATTTTGTAAAATAGCCAATTCTGCTGAAAACGCAGAATGTGAGTATAACATAAATTCCCCAGTGGATAAGAAATGCATAGCTGAATGATCTTGTTTTCATAGCTATATATCCCAGGATAAGGCCCCCGAAATAGCAGGTGAGTGCTTCTGCGGGTGGTTTTCCGAGATGGGTTATGGCAAATGGTATGGACTGAATCCATATGGCAAGGTTTCCGGTCCTTTCTTCAAGAGAAAAATAGAGATATCCTCTGTAAAGATATTCCCAGCAGAAAAGATAGAATCCGTACTGGATGACTACCGTCCAGAATCCCCCTGAGTTTACTGAGGAATAATATTTTATAAAGGAAGGCATCCGGGCCGCCCACCAAAGGAACGGCGCCATTACTGCAAGGCAGATGGCGGTGTAAATAATGCCCTGTCTGAAGTTGCCGATTCTGAATCCATAGGCAACCGGATCGATTTTCAGAACGAATAATGAAATCAACGGAAGCAGAAAGAAAAAAACTATCTGGGGAAGGGGTATCGAAGAAAACCGTATTATCCACATTCCTGAAATGTCGGAGCAGATTCCCTGAAGAACGGGGAGGACGGAATCGGGGATTCCCCTGATGAAGAAACCTGATTTGAAAGCTCCGGCCCAGGGCAGATATTTGTAGAAAAGCTCCTGATTGCTTACCAGGTACATCGGCAGATATTTTTCGGTGTAAAGGCCTGCTATTATGAAAGTTGTTGAACAGGCGAGAATAATTTCGAGCCTGTACTTCAGTGCAAGGTTTTGTATTTTGCTGAGTGTTTTAATCATGATTTTTTGATTCGAAAAAACTGTGAAATTTCCCTTGTTGAAAAATATGAAAATGTTTGAAGCCTTGTGTGTCGGGGGTTTGAAGGGCTTAAAAACATGTTGGGAAAATCCGGAAAATACTCTTGACAAACTAAGGTGCATGAGTTATTATAATAACGCTTTGAACCCCTTGACGGGGGTTTTTAGTGTGAAGCTAAAAACCTCTTGGTTGATGGTTTAATGGTTCAGGGAGATACGGGCGGGAGTAGCTCAATTGGCAGAGCACTAGCCTTCCAAGCTGGGGGTTGCGAGTTCGAGCCTCGTCTCCCGCTCCATCATAAAGAGCTGGGGTAGCTCAGTAGGTAGAGCACATCCTTGGTAAGGATGAGGTCGGCAGTTCAATCCTGCTCCCCAGCTCCAATTAAACCTCTTATAGGGGTCTTTTTTATAATATGAGTTTATGCGCCCGTAGCTCAATGGATAGAGCAGGAGACTCCTAAGCTCAAGGTTGTAGGTTCGATTCCTACCGGGCGCGTTACAGTATCCCCAAAGCAGGATACAAATCAAGCGAATTTGCATATCGGGAGCAGAAAATCCCCTGTGAAATTCGAAACATCTGCTCAGCCGAGCACGAGGAGGAGAACATGGCAAAGAAAAAATTTGAAAGAACTAAACCCCACGTAAACGTGGGTACAATCGGCCACGTTGACCACGGCAAGACAACCCTTACCGCAGCAATGTCAAAGATTCTTGCTGCCAGAGGTCTGGCACAGGTCCTTTCAGTGGACGAAATCGATAAAGCACCCGAAGAAAAAGAACGCGGCATCACCATTCAGATTTACCACGCCGAGTACGAGACCGAAAAACGCCACTACGCCCATGTGGATTGCCCCGGTCACGCTGACTATATCAAAAACATGATCACCGGCGCTGCCCAGATGGACGGAGCTGTTCTGGTAGTATCAGCCGCTGACGGCCCGATGCCCCAGACCCGTGAGCACATCCTGCTCGCCCGTCAGGTAAACGTGCCCTTCATCATTGTTTATCTCAACAAAACCGACCTGGTAGACGATCCGGAACTCATCGAGCTCGTAGAACTCGAAGTCCGCGACCTTCTTTCAACCTACAAATTCCCCGGCGACGAGATTCCGATCATCAGAGGTTCAGCCCTTAAAGCATTCGAAGCTGATCCGATGGATTCAGGCAATCCCGATGTCAAATCAGTCCTCGACCTCTGCGACGCTCTGGACAGCTATATTCCCGAGCCTCAGAGACCCGTTGACATGCCCTTCCTTATGCCGGTTGAAGACGTATTCAGCATCACCGGTCGTGGCACAGTAGGCACAGGAAGAATCGAACGCGGTATCGTAAAAGTCGGCGAAGAAGTTGAACTTATCGGTATCGTCGAAGGCGTCCGCAAAACCGTCGTAACCGGTGTTGAAATGTTCAGAAAGCTCCTCGACGAAGGACGCGCTGGCGACAACGTCGGACTGCTTCTCAGAGGCGTCAACAAGACCGACATCATGAGAGGTCAGGTTCTTGCGAAACCCGGTTCAATTAAACCGCACACCCATTTCAAAGCTGAGGTTTATGTGCTTTCAAGAGAAGAAGGCGGAAGACACACCCCGTTCTTCAATGGCTACAGACCCCAGTTCTATTTCAGAACAACCGACGTAACCGGCTCAATTAAGCTGCCCGATGGCGTCGAAATGATTATGCCTGGCGACAATGTAACGATGGAAGTTCAGCTGATTCAGCCTATCGCCATCGAAAAGGGACTCCGCTTCGCAATCCGTGAAGGCGGCAGAACCGTAGGCGCCGGCGCCGTAACCGAGATTATTGAGTAATTTCACATAAACATACATGTAGTCCCCGGGGAAGTTCTCCGGGGACATGCATGATTATGAAGGAGCCCCAAAATGGCGAAGAAAAAAGAAAATCGTATAATCATCACCCTTGCCTGTCAGGAATGCAAACGCAGAAACTATACGACATCAAAGAATCGTATTAAGACTCAGGCCCGTCTCGAACTGAACAAGTATTGCCCCTGGGATATGAAGCACACCCTTCATAAAGAAACCCGCTAACCCGGGATAAGAGGAATGACAGATGGATAAACTTAAAAGCATTTACGCCGGAGTAGCAAAGTATCTCAAGAGCGTTCAAACTGAGCTGAAGAGAGTTTCATGGCCTTCAAAACAGGAGCTTAAGTCATCAACAGTAATTGTTCTTTTGACTCTTGTTGCTGTAACCGTTTACCTTTGGGCTTGCGACAGTGTTCTGGCAAAAGTGTTCGAGTTAATCAGAAAGTGAAGACTTCGCAGGTTCTGGATCGACAGGCTCATAACGCAATAAACCGCGTTATTTTTTTTCTACAGACTGCAAAATAATGGTTTATTGTCCGCACCGACGTTTAGGAGGTTGTACCCCTTGGTAGAGAAAGATTTGGAAGAGTTAGTGCCGGAAGAAGGCATTACAGAAATGGAACCGGAATCAGACCTTTATGCCAGCGAAGAAGAGCCTGTAGCCGGAGAACTCAGGATCGATGAAAAAGATCCCAGAGTTAAATGGTATGTAGTTCATACTTATTCAGGTTACGAAAACAAGGTTAAGGTCAATCTTCAGAGAAGAATCGCATCGCTGAATATGCAGGATAAGATATTTCAGGTGCTGGTTCCCACTGAGGAAGAGATCGAATTCAAAGATGGCAAGAAGAAGACCGTACAGCGGAAAGTATATCCCGGGTACGTTCTGGTTTCAATGATTATGACTGATGATTCCTGGTATGTTGTAAGAAACACATCAGGAGTAACAGGATTCGTAGGTCCGGGAGTAAAACCGGTACCCCTCCCTGATGATGAAGTTAAGAAAATCCTCAGAATGATGGGTATGGAAGCACCTATTAAGGTGAAACTGGATCTGGGAATCGGTGAGACCGTAAGGGTCATACATGGACCCTTCAAAGATTTCCATGGAATAATTGACGAAGTCAACGCCGACAGGGAAAAGGTCAGAGTCCTGATCTCCTTCCTCGGAAGAGAAACGCCGGTAGAACTGGACTTCGGCCAAGTGGAGAAAATGTAGTAAGGAGCGAGTAAAATGGCAAAAAAAGTAAAAGCCATGGTAAAGCTGCAGATTTCTGCCGGTAAGGCAAATCCGGCTCCGCCTGTAGGCCCCGCCCTGGGACAACATGGCGTTAACATTATGGAATTCTGCCGCCAGTACAACGAATCTACAAAAAACGATGTCGGAATGATCATTCCGGTTGAAATCACCGTTTATGAAGATCGTACATTCACATTCGTTACCAAGACCCCGCCCGCTTCCGATCTGCTTATTAAAGCAGCAGGCATCGAAAAGGGATCTTCAGAACCCAACAAAGTGAAGGTTGGCAAACTTACCCGTAAAGATCTGGAAAAGATTGCCGCCACAAAGATGAAAGACCTCAACGCAGTTGATATGGACGGAGCAGTAAATATTATTGCCGGTACAGCCAGATCAATGGGCCTGCAGGTCATAATGGACTAAATCCCGGAAGAAGCCTGATTCTATTTTCCGCGATACCGGCGGAAAGTGGGAGAGAGGTTGGCTCTCGATAAAACCACAAGGAGGAAATGAAATGCCTTTCAGAGGAAAAAATTATAAGGAAAAACTGGCAAAAGTCGACCGCACAAAAATGTATGAACTCGATGAAGCTATCAGTCTTATGAAAGATTGCGCCAGCAAAAAGTTCAACGAAACAGTCGAAATGCATATTAAACTGGGTATCGACCCCAGAAGATCAGACCAGAATGTGAGAGGAACAGTAGTTCTGCCTCACGGCACTGGCAAAACACCCAAAGTAATCGTCTTTACAAAAGCTGACAAAATACAGACAGCTCTTGATGCAGGCGCCGATTTTGCCGGAGATGAAGATCTTATTGAAAAGATTAAAGAAGGCTGGATGGACTGGGACATCGCCTGCGCAACACCCGATGCAATGGCTAATGTAGGTAAACACCTCGGTAGAGTCCTCGGACCCAAAATGCCCAGCCCCAAAGCAGGCACAGTAGGAATGGATATCGTAACGATAGTTAAGGAACTCAAATCAGGTAAAGTTCAGTATAGAGCTGACAAAACCGGTATCGTTCACACACCTATCGGAAAAGCTTCATTTGAAGCTGATCAGATCAAACAGAATATCAAAACCCTTCTGGATGCAGTAATCAGAGCGAAACCCACAACTGCAAAGGGAACCTATCTGAAGAGCATCACCGTATGTTCGACAATGGGCCCCGGCATCAAAGTTGACCCCGTAAAGGCAGCAGTTTCACTCAAAGAGAAATAACCAGTGTATTGATATATGGAAGAGGATCTGTTTTACAGGTCCTCTTTTACTTTCGGAAAATACAGAATAAAAGAACAGGAAAAGAATTATTTTTTTGAAAAATTATCGCCCTTGTTATTGTAAAATCGGGTATAGTTGTTTGTTGGGTAATTAAGTAAAAATACCTTATCCGGTTTGGCATGAAGGATTTATTTGCCGGAATTCGAATAAATATCTTCGGTTTTCTGACTTCATCATGTAAATAAATACAAAGGGAAATTCTCCATAACGGAGAAACAGATATATAATGGGTATTATACCGTTGTTTTTTAGTTAATATAAATATGAAAGGAGTCTTCATTTTGAAAAGGAAAAAATTCAGTCCTATTCACCTACTCTATCTTATTCCGGTACTGTTGGGCCTCGTGCTTTATGTTTCCGGTTGTAACGCCGGAACTTCAGGCGATAGCACCACACAGGATGATCCTGTAACAGTAAAATCATGGACATTTATGGTCTATATGGCTGGGGATAACGATCTCGAAGCTGCCGGCTGGCTCGATCTCAATGAGATGGAACAGGTCGGAACCTCAGATTCAGTAAATGTAATTGTACAGTTTGACCGCTCAGGTCTCGCACCCGCTCCCAACGGAAAAGGCTGCGGAAGATATGTTATTACCCGTAACCCCAGCACTGCTGATCCAACAGCACCCTGGACAACATTCAAGTCACCTCAGGTTGAAAAACTTGGCAATGTAAACTCAGGCGATCCCGACACACTCGTTGATTTTGTCGAATGGGGTATGAAAAACTATCCCGCCAACAAATATGCAGTCATCGTCTGGAACCACGGTTCAGGCTGGAGAGGAAAAGATGTTGCAGCTCTCCACAAAGGAATCTGTTATGACGATACATCAAATGACTATATCACCGAAAACGAGCTGAAATATGCATTTGGTAAAATCAATGAATCATACGGCAAAAAGATCGAGTTCATAGGTATGGACGCCTGTCTTATGGGTATGCTCGAAGTTGCTTATGATATGAAAGACTATGGAAAATATCTGGTAGGATCCGAAGTAAGCATTAGTGCTTATGGATGGCCTTACCACCTGGTACTGGCTGACCTCGTTGCAGATCCCAGCTTCAGCGGCAAAAATCTTGCATCATCAGCAGTAACCAACTTCAAAACATTTTATGAAGGCAGCTCGGATTACGGTCCGAATTCATCAATCGTAGCCCTGAAACTTTCAGGAATTGCTGATCTTGCTACCGCTGTTAATGATTTCTCAACACTGGCTGTTGAAAATATCGACGCAGAAGCAGCTGGTCTGAAAACTGCATTTGATGCAACACAGAAAGCTGACAGCACAAGCTACTCAGATTTCAAGGACCTTCGTGATTTCATGTATCAGGTTACACAGAATTGCCCGACCCTGTCATCATCAGCTAATGCTGTAATCGATGCTCAGGCAAGCGCAACTTCATACTACTGGAATGGTTCAGCAATGTCAGCAACCAGCGGCGGACTTTCAATATGGCTGCCCAATGCTGCGTTCTTCAACACATTCGATACCAGCTATGAAGCACTCTCATTTGGTAAAGACAACGCATGGTATACATTCCTTACCAAGTTCGTTGTTCAGTAATATAAAACCGGTAATTAAAGAAGGGGCGAAAGCCCTTTCTTTTTTTTCGGGAGTGAATCGGGACTGCCGGAGGGAACATCGCTTTGGGGACCGTTGGAGGGGGTAGGACCGACCGGGGTTTGGAGACCGTCAGAGGGAACCACGCTTTTTTAAAAAAGCGAGGTTACCCTCCGAACCTCCCTCCTTGAAAAACAAGAGTATTGGGCTGGGGGATTTGAGTGAATTTTGCTAATTCAGTGGCATTGCCCCCACCCCCCCTCGGCTGGGAAATAATCGCAAATTTTCCGAATCGCAGGCGCTGCCTGCTCCTGCCCGCAAAAACCTCCAGTCAACATAAAAAGGTTAATAAAAGGCGGGATGCCTGCGATCCGGCAGGGGTTGGCTGGGCTTGTGGTTATTGGGGTTTGCTGGCGGTTGGCAGTGGTTTTGGGGACCCGGGGGACAGGCGGGACGCCTGCGATCCGGCAGGGGTTGGCTGGGCTTGTGGTTGTTGGGTTTGCTGGCGGTTGGCGGTGGCTTTTGGGGACCCGGGGGCAGGCGGGGACGCCTGCGATCCGGCATTTGTTGGCCGGGCTTGTGGTTATGGGTTTGCTGGCGGTTGGCGTTGGTTTTGGGGACCCGGGGGACAGGCGGGACGCCTGCGATCCGGCATTTGTTGGCCGGGCTTGTGGTTATGGGGTTTGCTGGCGGTTGGCGTTGGTTTTGGGGACCCGGGGGCAGGCGGGGACGCCTGCGATCCGGCAGGGGTTGGCCGGGCTTGTGGATATGGGGTTTGCTGGCGGTTGGCGGTGGTTTTGGGGACCCGGGGGACAGGCGGGACGCCTGCGATCCGGCATTTGTTGGCCGGGCTTGTGGTTATTGGGTTTGCCGGCGGTTGGCGGTGGTTTTGGGGACCCGGGGGACAGGCGGGATGCCTGCGATCCGGCAGGGGTTGGCTGGGCTTGTGGTTATTGGGTTTGCTGGCGGTTGGCGGTGGTTTTGGGGACCCAGGGGACAGGCGGGGACGCCTGCGATCCGGCAGGGGTTGGCCGGGCTTGTGGTTGTTGGGGTTTGCTGGGGGTTGGCGGTGGTTTTGGGGACCCGGGGGCAGGCGGGGACGCCTGCGATCCGGCATTTGTTGGCCGGGCTTGTGGTTGTTGAGGGTTGTTGGCGGTTGGCGGTGGTTTTTGGGACCCGGGGGACAGGCGGGGACGCCTGCGATCCGGCATTTGTTGGCCGGGCTTGTGGTTATGGGTTTGCTGGCGGTTGGCGTTGGTTTTGGGGACCCGGGGG
>JAJTBE010000020.1 GCA_021287065.1 Bacillota bacterium | reverse complement strand
GATTTCCTCAGAAGCCAAGACCTCTTTAACTTTTTCAATATCTAATGGTTTTCTCATAAGATAATGATTCGACACATCTTTTTAATTCCATGTTTTTTTTAGAAAAATATTTTATGTTTTTTTTGGGGGGTGAATAGTTACTAAATCTCATTATGCAATCCTGTCATGTTTCTGCATATAATTATTTTAGGAAGCCGAACATGGACGTAAACGGCAACATACTATTTGAATCAGCTTTCACAGCTATTGCAAAGGGGGATGCTCAAGCTCTGAGTGAAATGCTGAAGATGGAACCAAATCTTGTTGATCTGAGGAGTAATGGGATAAGTGAAACACTTTTGCACGAGGCAGTTGGAAAAGGAAAGGTAGAATGTATTAAGGTGTTGATTGCTCATGGAGCTGATCCTTCTGCCCCATTAAAAAAGGTATACAATGCCTGCAAACTCAGACAACACCAACCTCTTCAAGCTTGCTGCGATAATGATTCAAAAAACGGTGGCTGCAACGAAGTGAATTTTGATAGTCTTATGCGATATAAAACATTTGCAAACTGTCATCTTTGTAAAAAATGTGAAGCATTTATTGGAGTAACTCCATTGGATATTGCTGTTAAATCGAAATTGGATGAGGTGGCTATAGAGATGGTGCAGTCAGGCAGATTCCGGATTCAGCCTGAAGATTACCCGGAAAGTTCCAGATTACTCAAACAAGCTGTCTTTGATGACAACCTTCGTTTATTCCGGGTTTTGAGCAAGTTTTTTAAAAACTGTGATTATGATATAAATTTTATGATAGATCAAGCTATCATAAACAATAACATCGATATGGTCAGAGCGATTGTAGAGGATGAAAATATTCTCAGACATCATCCGAAGAAGGTTCCTATCAAATACAAACCACTTGTTGGTGTTGCAATTAAAATGGGCAATGTCGGGATGGTGAAGTTGTTGATTGAGACATACAGAAGTCAGAAATTCTGGCTGAGTATTCGTAATTGTTTTGCTTATGAGAAAGATGATTTTCATGACAGGTTCCGGTTGATCAAATATTTGCTTGACAGCAAGAAAAATCGCGGAGTATTATGGTTTCTTCTTGATGATAATTGCAAAGAGGCAGTTATTAATGCCCACAATAAAAGGCTGGTAGGAAATGACACAATAGATATGATTCAGGATAACCTGAATTCGATGATCATGTCACGTCAGTTATCGATGCGATTCCATCGTGATGATTCAGATGATAATATTGCTGAACTAATACTGGATGATAGCCTGGAATATAGCGATGATGGAATGAGATACGAGTTTAACAGGTATTGTTTGGATGAATGTTTATACGGAATTGTTAAATCTTGTGAGTTTAGTGTTGATGAATTGACTCTCAGGCTGGATGTTGCTGTGGAATGCCAGAGTAAGGAGATGGTTGATTTACTGATATCGTACGGAGCTTCTTTTGAATGTGCCAACGAGGAACAAGAAGAATTGTTTACAAAAAGCATTCTGACACCTGTGTTGATGGGCAACAAAGATTTTCTGGAATTTATAATCGACCGTGGCGCCAACATGAAGAATCTTTATACCCCGACACTTCAAGTCATCGGCATCAACAGTCTTTCCGATTTCGTAATGTATAACCAAAAAGAGGAAGTCAAAGAGTATCTGACAGAACTCCAAAACCAGATGGGATAAACACACCTTCCGGGTCATTACAGGCTGGTCTGATATCAACAGTATCGGACCAGCTTTTTTGATGTAGTCTGAA
>JAJTBE010000145.1 GCA_021287065.1 Bacillota bacterium | reverse complement strand
TGCCGAGGGGGTTTGGGGGATTCTTCCCCCGTTTGCCAACCTTTTTGAAAACTGCGAAGCAGATTTCAAAAAAGTAAGAACAAGAAACAGCAATATAAATCGATATGCAGAAAGCAAAATTACAAAGAGCATAAAAATGATGCAATGAAAGTTTTTGCCGGAAGGGTTTGGGAAACGAGCTTTTTTCAAAAAGCGGGTTTCCCAAAAAAAAGAATCGTAGATGATACCACTCGGCAGAAGCTACAATTCAACCGAATACAAGCATAGATTTATCCGATCGCTCACGAGGATTATAACCGCATGCCCAGCTCCCAGAGAAAACTTTTTGAAAAAAGTTTCCTCCGGACCTCCTTCCCAAAACTTTTGAATTGGGGGACCGACCGGGGGGGATTTGAGGACCGGAAGGATTTGGGACAGTCAGAGGGAACTACGCTTTTTTGGAAAAGCGGGGTTTCCCAAAAAAATTACCTCCAACGGTCCACACACCCCTAACGAACTCACCCAATTCAAAAAAGTTCCCACTGAGAAAAATGGTTTCTCTTCTGATATTTGAATATAATTACAAAATCTGATAACGAGGTGGATTTATGATTACTACTGCGATTTTTCCGGGAAAATATATTCAGGGTTTCGGAGCTGCCGGGCAGTTGGCGTCAGAAATGGCTATTCTTGGAAGCAATGCTCTGGTTATTTGTTCTCCTTCTATTTATGATAAGGTTCTGCCGGGTTTAAAAGAGGGGATTTTATCGAAAATAAAAGCGGATTTTGAGAAATTCGGAAGAGAATGCTGTGATGATGAAATTACAAGAGTTTCTGCCATTGTGAGGGAAAGAAAAAGTGATTTGATTGTGGGATTTGGAGGCGGAAAAACCCTTGATCTGGCAAAGGCAGTGGCAGACAGATTCGGAATTCCCTCTATTATGGTTCCCACCATAGCTTCAACTGATGCACCATGCAGCGCTCTTTCCGTAATATACACTCCTGAGGGAGTTTTCAGCCGGGTTGAACTTTACACTCATAATCCCAATGTTGTTCTTGTTGATACGGAGATTATCATAAATGCCCCTGTCAGATTTCTTGTATCCGGTATGGGGGATGCGTTATCAACATGGTTTGAAGCGGAATCGTGCAGAGCTTCATTTGCCACAAACACAGCAGGGGGAAAAGGCACAATGACCGCTTACGCCCTGGCGAAGCTTTGTTTTGATACGCTGATGGAGTATGGGGAAACTGCGAAACTGGCGGCAGAGAGAAAAGCTGTAATACCGGCTTTTGAGAGGATAGTGGAGGCAAATACACTCCTCAGCGGTTTGGGGTTTGAAAGCGGAGGGCTTGCAGCGGCTCATTCGATACACAACGGCCTGACAAAAATCCGGGAAACTGCGGGATGCTATCACGGAGAGAAGGTAGCATTCGGAACACTCGCTTCATTGCATATGAATGGACATTCCGCTGAGATGATTGACAGGGTTTATTCTTTCTGTGAATCGGTTGGACTTCCAACCACCTTTGCAGACTTGGGAATTATAAAAATCACCGACGAACAGCTTATGGAAGTTGCACAGGCAGCGTGCGCCGATACTGAATCAATGAGTAATGAACCCATGAGAATCGAACCCCGCATGGTAATGGACGCCCTGAAAGCGGCAGATCAGACAGGAAAGGCAAGAAAAAAGAACTAAGCTTAACGGGTTTCGAAGGATATTTAACAAAGATTATATAAAAGAGACATCCGGAGGGTTGAAAAACTTCCGGATGTTTTGGTAAGCCAGTAAAAATCATGATAAATACAAGTAATTCCGATGGAGATATTTGATGGAAGAACGGAACGAAAAGCTTCAGCAGGCTGAAAGCAGCGAAAAACCTGTCAACAGGGGTGCAGAGGAGGATTCCTTCTGGGATCGTCCGCTGGTTCCGATGACTATCATTCTGATTATCGGAGCGGTCCTGCGGTTTTATAAACTCTCAAACCCTTCGCTATGGCTTGATGAAGGACATATGCTCTGGATTGGTCTGAAACCTCTGGGGGAAATAATCCCCTTTGTAAATACTTATGAACTCCACCCTCCCCTTTACTATCTGTTTATGCATTTCTGGCTGAAACTGGGCACTACGGAGTTTATCATAAGGATTCCATCGGTTGTTGCAGGTGTGGCGGGAATTTACGCCGTTTACCTGATGGCCCGTGAATCCGCAGGGCATAGAACTGCTCTTCTGGCAGCAGCATTCTCATCATTTTCATGTTTTGAGATTCTATTCTGTCAGGAAGCAAGAATGTATCCTTTCCTCCTTCTGTTTTCATCCCTGTGTATTTATCATTTTATCAGAGCACTCAGAACAGGAAGATTTGTTAACTGCTTCTTTTTTGTAATAACCGCACTTCTTGCACTTTATACCGACTACAGAGTGATTTTCATACTTATTGCAATGACAGTCTGGTATTTTATCAACATCAGGGAATTCGGACTTCGCCTGAAAACGATGCTTATCTCAGCAGCAGCCATTGTAGCAGGTTCAGTTCCTTTGATCCCCATTATTCTGCACCAGTCCGGACCTCAGGGCGGCGGTTCAAGTATGGCTCTGTTCTTCGGACCTCCGGATGGACCAAAATTCTTCAAATCAATATTTTCACTCTTTGCCGGAAATGTTCTGCCCCTCGAACAGGGTCTTATCAATATTCTGGCATTTGCGATTCTTGCAGTTCTTGCCTGGGGCACCTTCATTATTTTTAAAAGCAAAGATACGGGAAAAACTCTGTTTCCCGCCCTGTTTTTCCTCTCCCTTGCAGGTATGATCTGCTATTCGCTGTTTAAGGCAAGAATTTTCAGCGTCCATCATATTATATTCCTCTCCCCTGTTTTTATGTGTCTTCTTGCGGCAGTAACAATGGAAACGGGAAAGCTCCAAAGATTGATAATTCCGGTCGTGGTTATAGCATTTCTTTATTTCAATCTTGCTTCACTGTTTTTGTGGTATACAAGCCCATTCTGCCAGAAACAGAATTTCCGGGCGCTTGTCAGTTATGTTTCGTCCCAAACCCAGCCCGGAGATAAAATCGCCATTGTCCCTGAATATCAGGCTTATCCCTTTATGTATTATTACAGAGGCACAACGCCTGTTCTTCAGCTCACACCCGCCACAATGGGAGCGGCTGAAAGGGATATTGCAGAATCAAAACGAATCTGGTGGATTTTTGCAGGGGATCAGGTGATCGACAAAAAGCGCACCATTCTCGAATGGGTATTGAACAACCATAACATCGACAGGGAAAAATCCGTCATGTTTCCCCAGTTGCCTTACGAGGTAACAGGTGATAACATTCAGGTTATACTTGCAGAAAAGAAAACCAAATAACGAAAAGGTGGCATCTTGAATACTTACGCAAAACAAAAAGTGATAAACACCAATATAAAAACCGGTATTGACATCCTTGAGGAATCAGGCTTCGCAGCTCTTCAGGGTTCCAAAGTGGGCCTTCTCGTCAACCCAGCTTCAGTCAACAGAAAAATCGAACACGATGTTGATATTATCCGCAGAGGAAAAGGATTTGAGCTGAAAGCTCTTTTCGGCCCCCAGCACGGCATTTACGGCCACACTCAGGATAATATGATCGAATGGACAGGCTTCGAGGATAAAAGAACCAACCTGCCCGTTTACTCACTCTACGGAGAAGTAAGAAAACCCACGGACAGAATGCTTGAAGGCATTGACACAATGTTGATAGACCTTCCCGACATCGGTACGAGATACTATACATTCCTCTGGAGCGCCAAACTGGTTATGGAAGCATGTGCGGAAAAGGGAATCAGAGTCGTCGTCCTCGACAGGCCCAACCCCATAGGCGGAGAAATAATCGAAGGACCTACCCTTCAGCTTTTCTACAGATCTTTTGTGGGACTTTCCGCCATTCCCGTAAGACATGGCATGACCATAGGCGAACTTCTCGTTTTTATCAACGAAAAAGAAGAAATCGGCTGCAAACTTGAAATAATCAAAACCGAAGGCTGGAAGCGAAACCAGTGGGCTGATGATCTCGATCTGCCATGGGTAATCCCCTCCCCCAATATGCCCACAATCGAATCCGCCACTGTTTATCCCGGAGGATGCCTTCTCGAAGCTACCAATATCTCAGAAGGCAGAGGAACCTGCAGACCATTCGAAATTATGGGTGCGCCATATATAAACGCTCACCGGATTACCGAAGAAATGAACAATCACGAGTTGCCCGGGCTTTTCCTCAGACCCATGTACTTCCAGCCCACATTCAGCAAACATCAGGGATCACTCTGCGGAGGCTTCCAGATGCATATCACCGACCGTGAAGCGGTCCGCTCGGTAAAAGCATTTGCCCTGTTCATATACCTCACAGAAAAAATCTACCCCGGATTTTTCTCATGGAAAAGCCCGCCTTATGAATATGAATACGACAGAATGCCAATCGACATACTCTGGGGAAGCCCAATGCTGCGGGAAATAGTGGAAAAACAGGGAAACCTGAACGAACTTTTCGCAAAAATGGAAGCAGACGAAGAAGCTTTTGCAAAGGAAAGGGAACCTTTCCTGATTTATAAATAATCAAACGGCGCTTTCAGCAAAAGGCGTTTCCACCGAAACTCCTGATCTGATAATGTCGGGACCAATTAATTTACATCATAAACCCGGGAGATCCGAAACAAAATCCGGTTTCCCGGGTAAAATTATGTTCTTACCTTTATCATCCTAAAAAAATAACGGTTCATCTTTACAATCTCTTCACATTTCCCCATACGACCTTCATAATCTCGGTATAAAATACAGCAAGAGACAACATTCCGGGGGAATATCCGGTTTTTGTCTTTCGACATTTATATATGAAAGTTCCGGAGGTTAATATGAATCATTCTGTTTGTCCGGTGTGGATAGGGCATTTTCTGGCAAATCCTTTGAGAAAGCTGATACATAATCCGTGGAAGATTCTTTTTCCCTATGTTAAGCAGGGGGCGAAAGCTGTTGATATTGGTTCGGCTATGGGATTTTTCAGTATTCCCATGGCGGAGATTGCAGGAGAGAAGGGGAATGTTATCTGTGTGGACCTGCAGGAAGAGATGCTCGAAGCTTTGCGGAAACGGGCGGCAAAAGCGGGAGTGGAATCGAGGCTTACCCTTCACAAATGCAGTCAGAATTCCCTTGATCTGAAACAATGCAACGGTGAAATTGATTTTGCACTGATTTTTGCCGTAGCTCATGAGGTCCCGGATAAGCACAGGTTTTTTGATGAAGTGAGCGATCTTATAAAACCCGGGGGAAAAATTCTGCTGGCTGAACCAAAGGGACATGTTAAACAGGCTGATTTTGACGGGACCGTAGAAGCTTTTGAACAGAGAGGGTTCAAAGTTCTTTTCTCACCACAGATAGCGCTAAGCATGGCGGTAATGCTTGAAAAAGAATAAATGACGGACAGAGGTGGCAGGGTGGAGACAGAAATCAGAAAAACAGGAAAAACAAAGAGAATTTTTGTTTTTCTTTTTTTATTGCTGGTGATTTCAGGTGGAGTCTTTATTTACATGAGATTTTTCAAAAAGCCTGTGATTCCGGAAAAACCGGAGAAGATTTCGGCAATAAATGCGGGATGGATGCGCCACAACTGGTTTTCAACCATAAAGACCGACAAAGAGATTGACGAAATGGCAAAGATGCTTAAAGATATGAATCTGAGCATACTTTACATACATACGGGACCTCTGGATGCAAAGGGAAACATCCCTGCTCCCAGCAAAGAAGCGTGGCTTTCAAACAGAGAGAAGCTTCTGAAGAAACTGCCTGGGCTGAAGTTTGAAGCATGGCTTGGTGGAATTAATGAAATCAGCTATGGAAAAGCTGACGACACCCTTGATATGAAAAACAGGGTTCTTATTGAAACCATAGCTAAGCGGGCGGGAGAGATGACCGGCGGTTTTAAGTTTGACGGAGTTCATTATGATATAGAGCCTGTGCCTGATAATGATGAGGGTTTTCTGCTTCTGCTGGATCTGACGAGGAAGGAGATTGGTTCAAAAACACTTTCCATATCGACTCCCCGGATTCTTGATTCCGCAGTTATAAGAAATCTTACATCAGGCATTGGCGGCACTCAGTTTTATCCCTGGAGCATCGCTTATTTCAGAAAAGCTGCGGATAGATGCGATGATATTATCATTATGGCTTACGACTCAGGCGAGCCGACTGAAGCTTCCTACACGAAGTTTATGGCAGACCAGCTCAATTTAGCTCTTCAAACCCTGAATGGTTCTGACTGCAGATTACTGATGGGTATTCCTTCCTATGAGGAGCGCACCATATCCCACAATGCAAAATCAGAGAATGTAAAATCGGGAATCGATGGAGTGGTATTGGGTTTGAATCAGGTTAAAGATAAAGACATGATAAGTAAAAATTTCAAAGGAATAGCAATTTATGCAATTTGGACCACAGATCAGGATGAAATCAGCATTATCAGGCGTAAATGGGCAGATTCCGGAGATTAATCCATTCGGAAAATCGAGTCTGAAGCGGTTTCACCGGATTAATATTGACATCATGCCTTTTAACCTCTATAATTAGATTGCTAAATTGAGGCGTCGCCAAGCGGTAAGGCAGCGGCCTTTGGAGCCGCCATCCCTGGTTCGAATCCAGGCGCCTCAGTTTTTAATTTCGGGGAGTTTGTTAACATAAAATTTACATGACTATTATTTCCATTTTTGCCATTCCGTGTATAATTATATAAAAGGGGAAGTTACACCCGCAAGGGTTTTAATTTTTCAAAGGAGAGTGATCACATGGGTGGTACAATAGGAAGAACTCCGGAATACTTCAGCTTTTCACAGCTCAACAAAATTGTTGATGCTTTCGAAGGAAATAAAGCTCCGGAAGCGCCATCAATTAGAGCCAACGCTCTGGTTAGCGATCAGGTAAATCTGGGTGGAGCAGAATCACAGGATGTTATGATTCTTCCCGGAAACGGACTGATGAAAAGCTTTAAGGAAATCGATTCCGATTCAGTCGCCAATTTCCTTCAGGGCAAAGGCGTTGAAGTTGAGGAGAAACTGGATGTTCTCAACGGCGTAACAGCCAAACTGGATCAGAAATCAATCGAGAACCTCAAGGAACAGGGTTATCAGGTTTACGATAACTCACCCCGCAGCCTTCTCCCCAGCGTCCCCAGATTGGTCAATCGCGACCCCGGGGGAAAACCCTGGGATATGCCCAAAATTGACGATGTAAACTGGACAGGCACATCAGAACTCCACAAACAGGGTCTTACCGGTAAAGGTCAGGTCATAGCTATTATCGATTCAGGCTATGAACATCCTGCAAAGCCCCTCGTAGCGTGGAAAGATGTGGTGGAAGGCAGTGATAAGCCTTTTGATCCTAACGGACACGGAACACATGTCGCCGGCGACGCTATGAAAATGGCTCCCGATGCGGATCTGGTCGGAATCAGAGTTATGAACGCTCAGGGTTCAGGCAGACCTTCAGACATCGTTAAAGGTGTTCAGTGGGCAATTCAGAACAAGGAAAAATACAACATCAGCGTTATCAACATGTCATTGGGCGGAGCACCCGACGGAGTGCCCTACTATATGGATCCCATCAACAAAGCAGTGGAAAAAGCTGTGGAAAGTGGAATTTCAGTAGTGGCAGCAGCCGGAAACTCAGGACCCGAGCAGCACACAATCGGTTCACCGGCTGATGATCCCAAGGCATTCAGCATCGGTGCAGCTCTCAATCCCACAACAGTCAGCGACTTCTCAAGCCGCGGACCGACGGATGACAATATGTCAAAACCGGACATTGTTGCTCCCGGTGAATTTATCACTTCATGGGCAGTTCCAAACTCCCAGCTTGATAAAATCGCTACAACAGTTGATACACTTCGCAGAATGAGCCCGGATCAGCTGAGAAAACTCTTCACAGCTAAGCCTGATCTTATTAAGGCACTGGGACTTCCCAAGGATCTGCTTAAAAATGATGATACAAATGTTGAGTTGATTACAAAAACCCACCTGCCTCCGATGTATAAACCCACACCGGAAACACTGGCAGGACCCGGCACATCATTTGCTTCACCTGAAGTAGCAGGTATCGTTGCAGATCTGCGTCAGGGACACCCCGCAGCATCTCCGGATCAGGTTAAGGATGCTCTTATGGGCACAGCCGACAATATGGGCAGCCAGTACGGCAAACTTGACCAGGGTTCAGGATTTGTAAGAGCAGATAAAGCACACAAAAAACTTGCATAAGTTTTCTGAGCTTTAAAATATTACTCAAAAAAGCGCTCCTTTGGGAGCGTTTTTTCTTTTATAAAGATTTAAACTAACAAGGGTTTTTTCCATGATGTTTGGAATATAAGTCTTATGGTTTTGAAGGAAAGGAGATCACTACTTTGAAAGAAAGACAAATCAAAGATTTTTGTTCAAAAAATGGATATACCGTAGCGTTGGCCGAATCGTGCACAGGAGGACTTCTTTCAAGCCGTCTGACAGATGTACCCGGTTCATCTGAGTTTTTCATGGGTGGGGTTGTAGCTTACAACAACGACATTAAAATCAACATTCTCAGAGTTCCATTCGACATCATCTATACTTATGGAGCGGTGAGCGGCAGAACAGCTCTTGCGATGGCAAACGGAGCAAGAAAACTGTTTGACACGGATCTTGGAATAGGGATTACCGGCATCTGCGGTCCCACAGGCGGAACAACAGCAAAACCAGTAGGACTTGTTTTTATCGGCGGATCATTTGGCGATAAGGAAGTTATAAAAGAGTTCTACTTCAGCGGTGACAGACTTGCAGTGAAAAACAGCGCATCAGAGGAAGCTCTTAATCTGATGCTGGAACTTCTGAACGCAGGTGAAGAGGAAGAAGAAACTGAAGAGTAATTTTTCAGAATCTCACTTCAAAGCTATGGTGAAAGCCTGAGTTCTCTCCCCAATTGACTTCAAGTTCATCAACTTGCGAAGACCAGGGTCCTCTTTCCAGTTCCCTTAAAAAATCAGCTAAAATATGATCTTCACCTTCAGCATAAACTTCAACACTTCCATCATGACAATTTCGCACCCATCCTCTGAGACCAGATGCAATACCCCGTTTGTAAGTAAAATGTCGGTACCCAACTCCCTGAACTATACCCCTGACGATTACATGAACTGACTTTTGCGCCACTTTTATCTCCTTTATTCATATCAACTTTTCAGGATAAATATAAAAAACGCTTCTTCCGAACTGATTTGTATATCTGATCCCGGAAAACCGTTCTCCCGGGTCTTTACAGAACATAGAAATCCGAAGGCTCAGGATGGGCATAAGGACAACAGGCAAGATTTCTCTCAATTTCGCTTTCAGGTATTGCATCCATATACTCTCTTGCAGCGTCTTTATCCTTATTAATCTGCTCCACAAGCTCGTCAGTGCTGTTAAATCTTACAATATCCCTCATCTTATGCACAAAGAACACTCTGAGCTTTTTACCGTAGAGATTTCCATGAAAATCGAAAAGATGAATTTCAATATTAGGATGATACTCGCCGAAGGTAGGTCTTCCGCCAACACTGCCAAGAGCTTTGAAAAGCTTGCCGTTAAAAAGGGCAAAGAAACAGTAAACACCTTCAGGCGGAATGATCTTGTAAACGGGAAGATCCAGATTTGCAGTGGGGACTCCCAGTTCCCTGCCCCTCTGCTTGCCTGACTGAACAACTCCCTCAAGTGAATACCATCTGCCGAGGCTGTAGTTTGCCGCTTCTATATATCCGTTCATCAGGTCTTCTCTGATAGCTGTGGAGCCTACTTTGGTGTTGTTTTCCCTGATTTCTTCAACAACATGAACCTCACCGCCAACTGCTTCAAGCATCTCTTTGAGCATTTCCTTGTTTCCCCGGGCCTGATACCCAAAACGATAATCTCTTCCAATCACCGCAGCTTTTATTTTCAGCTTTTTAATCAGAATATTATTAACAAAATCTTCAGCAGGCATATTGGCAGTTACCTTATCAAACTGCAACAGGAAGAAATAGTCGAGGCCAAGGGTGGCTACGATTCTTTCACGCTCTTCAAATGTGGTTATGTAGTGGAAACCAACCTCGGGCCTGAGTGTCTCAACAGGATGCCTCGGAAAGGTAAGTATTCCGCTGGAGCATCCCTTTTCCTTAGCCAGATCTCTTGCCAGTTCAAGGATTTTTCTGTGCCCCCTGTGGATTCCGTCAAAGAAACCCAGAGCCAGAACGGAGTTACCCTGTAATTCAAATTGATCGTTCAGATATACAACTTTCATAGTTACATAACAGCGGAGCTGTCCGTAAATTTTTCCGGACAACTCCGCAATACTGCCTTATCTTTCATTTATTATGAAAGCGTCTATACCGTCGCCTTTTATTTTAGCTTCAGTATCCTGAGCTTTCTTCTTATCACGATAATTTCCAACCACAACCTTGAAGGTATCACCGGTTTTGGTAATTATCGGTTCATATCCCTTGGATCTGAGCTGTTCAGCCATCTCCTGGGCGTATTTGTTTTCCTTGTAATTTCCTACCTGAATCGAATAACTGCCATTTTCAGAGGCAGGCTCATCGGGCTTAACTGCCGGTTTTGAAGCTTGTGTAGGCTTCGGTGCAGGCGCCGGCTTGGGTGAAGGTTTCACCTCAGGCTTAGGCGACGGCTTAACTTCAGGTTTAGGAGTGGGTTTCGCAGCCGGAGCAGCAGGCTTCGGTGAGGGAGCCTCTGCAGGTGTGGGCGCCGGCTTTGGTGCGGGCTTAACTGCCGGTTTAACTGTCGGCTTTTCCGACGGTTCAGGAGCAGGCGACGACACATCCACCGGTTCTTCCGTCTTTTCAGGAGCAGGCTTTGTCTGAAGCTTCTTTGCCGTTGAATCGGGAGAAGGTTCAGGTGCAGCAGTCTCTTCAGGCTTCGAAATATCAGAGTTTTCATCCACCTTCACCGGAGTCTCTTCAGAACCCTTATCACCTGAAGGATTGGCGGGCTTTGCAGGCTGCTTCCAGGGCATTGGCTTTGACGGCGGCATAATACGGAATTCGTTTCCGTCAGCAGATGTCTTCTTTGCAAAGATACCTGCCTTCACCATATAATGGCCAACCCAGTTGCCGGCTACCAGTGCCACCCAGACAACGATGATTGTGAATATAAGAATACGCGACCAATAAGGATCGCCATTTTCTTCTTTCTGCGGCTTTTTACTCTCTTCGGCGCTCATTTATAATCTCCATAGGTTTTTGGTTTAATATCTGATTGAATATATCATGCGCGGGTCAAAAAATCAACAGATCCACACCCTTCACGATTCTTTTCAAAATTAATCCACAAAGTCAATTCCCCTGCCTGAAACACTCACAAAATTAAAAATGTGGAGAACTTTTGTTCCCCACACTTTATATCATAAAAGTTCTTTGCAGAAACTATCTGCTCTGTTTCATCTGCTGATAGAGAATATTGGCAAGGCCGACTCCCTCTGAACTTGCCCAGGCATTTGCCATTTCGGTGTCCATCATGGAATCGTACATTTCCTTCTCGTTGGATTCTCCACCTTCTCCGCCTTCTTCTCCTTCTCCGCCCATCAGACCGCTTTTGGGAATGGTTTTTCTCATTTCACTCATAAGCTGGTTGAGGAAAACGGATTCGTACTGCTTACAGGCGTCTTTCAGGCGCTTGTCCTCGCCGGCAACTGAAGGCAGCTCCTTGGCGGAGGTGCTGAGCATCCTGGGATCTACACCTTCTATACGCATTGAAATACCCTCCGAGTTTTGATGAATACTCTGCAGCAGCTTTACAAACCAGCCGCAGCTTATTCGAAAGGCAGGGGTTGAATCTTTTCAGCCCCTGCACAGTTTTAACGGTTAATTAGCCTTTGTTGAGCTGGTTAGCCATACGGGTCATTTCGTCGGCAGCCTGAACGCCCTTCTGAGCCATTTCATAAGCGCGCTGTGCCTGAACGATGTTCATCATCTCGAGAACAACATTGATGTTGGATTTCTCGATGTGTCCCTGTGCGAGAACGCCGAGGCCGTTTTCGCCGGGAACGCCGCTGGTTGAAGCTCCGGCAACGCTGGTTGCTTTATAGAGGTTTCCGCCGATTGCCTGAAGGCCTGCGGGATTAAGGAACCGGGTTACATGGAATGCGCCGATTTTTTTCTTCTCGGTGTCATTGATGCCCTGTGCCCAGACTTCGCCGTTGGGACGGATTTCGAAGTCGGTCATATCCTTGGGAATCTGAACCTCTGTGCGATATCCTGACTGGGTGCAGAGGAATCCGTCTTTGTCCAGTCTGAATGCGCCGTCACGGGTGTAGGCGGGTTCGCCGTTGGGAGTGGTTACTTTGAAGAAACCATCGCCCTGAATAGCGACATCGGATTTTACTCCGGTGTTGGCAAGTGTACCCTGTGTGAATACGGTCTGTGTTGATGATGCTCTCACACCCATACCGATCTGGGTTCCTGAAGTTGCTTCAGTGTTGGGATCCTGACTGTGCGAATAGAGCAGATCCTGAAAGTCGGTTCTTGACTGTTTGAAAGCATTGGTCTGGGCGTTTGCCAGATTGTTGGAGATATTGTCGATATTTACCTGCTGAGCCATCATACCTGTGGCTGAGGTGTAAAGTCCTCGCATCATAGCGATTCAGCCTCCTTATTAATTATATTAACTCTGGAATTTTTAATTACTGGGCTTTGCCAATTTCGTTGGCTGATTTTCTCCAGGCCTGATCTTCGGTCTGCAGAACTTTCTGGTTGGCTTCGAAGGCTCTCATGGTCTTCATCATATCAACCATTTCCTTAACTGCATTGACGTTTGCGGTTTCGAGATAACCCTGTTTAACCTGGAAGTTGCCTGATACCTTAAATCCTGAATCAGCGCTGAAATTGTTGTCCCCTGCTTTTTTCATAGCTGATTTGTCGGTGAATTCAGTGATAAGCAGTTTGTCAATTTCCTTTTCGCCAACTTTGACAACGCCTTCATTGGTTACTGTGAAATCTGTACCGCTAAGTTTGATGGGGCCTTTCTGTCCGAGAACTTTTGAACCATCCTGGGTCACGAGGCAGCCGTCAGTACCAAGTCTGAACGAACCGCTCCGGGAGAACTTTATTCCGTCTTTTGACTGAATGGTGAAGAAACCTTTGCCATTGTCATCCAGTGCCAGATCAAACTGGCTGCCGGTCATCTTCAGGGCGCCCTGTGAGTGGCTGGTACGGCTGGAAGTGTAAAGACCTCCCTGCATCTCGATGCTGTTGCCGACCTGCATAAAGCCGCCTGTCTTCTCTCTTCCGGGAAGATTGGGAAGTTCGACATTGCCGACCTTCTTCATCTGCTGTTCGATAACAGCCGAGAAGGACTGAACATCCATAACTTCTTTGCGATAACCGGTTGTTCCCACGTTAGCAAGGTTGTTGGAGATGATTTCCTGCTGCTCCTGCATGGACATCATTCCCTGAGTTGCCATTCTCATTCCCTCTAACATTTCATGCACCTCCACAGAATTTTCTTCTATTAATTAATTTCCTCATAATCTTCGAGGATTAGTTCCTCTTCAAACTCATCTTCATCCGGATACTCCTCCGCTGTTTCTTCCTCACAGCTTTCTCCGGCTTCCATAAACTCTTCCCCTGTTTCTTCCGTCTCATCCACGAGTTCTTCCGGAAGATACTCCCCTTCCCCGGCTTCAAGACCTTCCCGGGTTGCCTTTTCATTTATCTGATAGACGAATGTCAGGATTTCGGCTATCACCCCGTATATCCTCGGATGAATGGCGTTTTCATCCGTGGGTTTGAACAGTCGTTTTACCATATCCGGGTCTTTTTCAACCTGGAGCCCCGACTCCTGCGCCCGCTGTTCGATCCTTGTGGCGAAGAGGCCCCGCCCCATTGCGGTTACTCTCGGCAGCCCCGTCCTGTCATCGAGGCTAAGAGCGAAAGCGTATTTATCCTTCAGTTGCTCCTCTTTGAAGAGATCATCTTCTGTTTCAAAGTGATCCCACCACCTGGAGATTTCCTCCTGGCTCGGATTATGCATACCTTTTGGGTCGTTAGGATCATGCCTGGACATTGACTCTTTCGATGGTCTCAAGAGATTCCCGTTTTACCAGTGACGGCCTCTCGATTTGGTCAAGGGTCATGGATCTGAATCTGCCTATGGCATAACCGATTTTAGTCAGGTTATACTTCAACGCCGGGATAAACCTATCAACAAATGTTGTAATTTCATCCCTGCAGCTTCCCACATCCAGGTCTATAACCCCATTGCTCACATTGAGAGTAAAATGCATTACCCCCAAACGGTCCGTCGTAACATCGAATTCGATCCTGGTATCATCGGGATCGACCACCCGGCCGTCCTCCTCGTCATAATACTTTACCCGCACCTCTGCAGTAACAGTTTCGTTATCCAGTCTTACAGGCACCTGCAGGTAGTAGTAAGCCATTTCTCCGCCGGGCTTTCCGGTGTTGATAAGCTGCTGAGCCTGAAGGTTATGTTCCATCCGCTCAACAATTTCAACTACTCTGCGAAGAGTGGTTCCTCTCTCACCCAGTGCCTCAGGATCTGCCTGCTGTATCTTGCGGGTCAGAGCCAGAAGCTCCCATTCATCTTCATTATCCCGTGAACCGCCCCGGTACTCAGTTCTTTCGATTCCTGAATCACGGGCAAGGTTCTCGATATTTTTCTGCATTTTCTGTTTGTTCTGCTTCGAAGGGTCAACCATATAGTTGCCGAGCACTCCGGGCAGTTCTTCCAGATGCTGCATTAATTCGTTACTGATGTTGCTTTTGCCTTTTTTCAAATCCTTGTCGTAGGCGGCCTGTAGTTCGAAAAGTTGTGCGCCGAGCATTGGGTTATGGGCGATAAACCTTGATATAATCATCACATTGCCGGCTGTAAGGGGAATATTGCACATTCTCAGAAAACTGCAGGAAGCCATATCAGTCATAGTCGGAGCTGCAGGGAGCTGTGCAAGGGCTTTTGTGATTTCGCCAAAGTTTCTGGGATTAAGGGCTATGCCGAATTCCAGCATACCTTTGGCTACAGTCATATTTTTTCCGTCGGGGGGCACATTCATCTGAGAAAGAGTGTGGGCTATGTCCGATTCACTCATTCTGCTGAACATCGCTGTTTTAAGGAGCGAAAGTTCCGCCTGCCCGCCGTTGATTCCCCTGAAAGCAACCTGTATCCTCTGGCCCTCGGCAAGAGGCATATTGGTTTGAGCCATCATGCTGAATTTGCCGAACTGAAGGGTTACAAACCCTCCCTGCCTGTTGGACACTGTTCCCCACATCGTCTGTCCCTGAGCCGGTGTAAATCCCTTGGGAAGACTAACCTTGAAAAATGCCTGTCCTGTATCAGTTCCTGTTGCGGGTGTCTGCCCCTGAGCCATTCCCGGTTTCCCGGTCTGCCCCTGGGTTCCTGTCTGTCCCGTCTGGCCAGCCTGCCCTCCTTGTCCGGGCTGCCCCGGAAGGTTAGTCTGGCCCGGCGTTCCTGCCTGTCCTGAAGGTGCTGCCTGAGCCGGAAGCCCGGGCTGCATAACCTGTCTTAAAAGACCTGCCTCGCCGGTTGTTGCAGGCTGCCCCGGAAGAGGAGCCTGAGAAGCGCCGTTCTGCGTTGTCTGACGGGTAACTCCGGCAGCCGGCGCTGCACCGACTGAGCTGACGCCCGATGTCATTCCGGACATTCCCATCATAGGACGACTACTTCCTTTCGATGATTATACGGTTTGAATCTCTTGAATTTAACATGTTTACATGTTAAATCTTTGCCGATTCCTGTGATTCCATTCGGTGAAAACCCCTGAAATTCCGCCGAATAACCGTTATCCCTCACACTCATTATAGGGAAGACTCATTGACATAGTATTTCAAAAATGTTAATTTTTTGTTAACATTTGCGCCCCAAAACCAGCAGGAATCAAAGTTCCGGCGTCGATCACCATTCGATTATTCCTTAAATGACGGGATTTGCAGATTTTTGTTTCATCCGATTTCAAATTTTACAATTTGTTAATAATTTGTTAGCAAACCCATTTATTTCACCGTACGATATTTTATTATAAGCAGCGTGCCCCTTGGATCGATCGGTGCTTCAGTGCCGTCCCATGTTGCGGTACGAACTGAGATATAAACTTCCATGTTTTTCTTTTTGAATAATCCGCCGATATTCGAGCTTCCGCCTGCAGGACCCATCGTCGTCCAGCCAAGAGGTTTCAGTTTTGACTCATAATACCTGAACACTTTTTCAGGATCCAGTCCTCTCACCCTTGCAGAAGCTTTCATGACTGAAAAGCCTTTTTTGTCAGAAACATCGCTTATCACCACAGGATCCTTCATGTTAAAACCGGGATAAACAGGCACGCCTTCAAAAAGTTTCTCAGGCTTTACATTATCAAGCACTTTCTCGAAAATCTCCCCTGTTTCGGTATGGTCCGTCTTAACATCAAATTTATCAATACGCCAGCCTGCATTGCTTTTTATTAGTGTTGCGGTAATTGTATAGTTGCCGTACTGAATTTTTTTATTGGGGAGCAGATCTTCAGAACCTGCGGTGTATCTCAGAACTACTTTATTTGCTGATTTCTCCTTTGTTTCCATATTTCCGAAGAAACCAATGCTTCTGTTGTTATGCCAGTTGATAATCCAACGTTCATAAGGAACTTCCTTATTTGCTTTCTCGCTGCGGAGATTGTAGGCATCTCTGTATTTATGGTCATTTATAAAAATATAATACTGCTTTGCACATTTAACCGGATCCGAATTGCACTCGGAGGCGGAATAATTGTAATCAGCACAGAACCCCGCCCATATTCCCTGAATAGCAAGAAAAAAGCTCATTAATACAAGTCTGAATATTTTCCTGTTCATGTTAAACCTCCGCCTGAATACAGATTTTTCACTTAACGGATCAAGTTTTTTCCGGAATGAATCATTTAAACATCGGACAGTCTTTTCCTGTTGAATATCAACACTTCCGATTTCAGGAATCTTTTTAAAACTGCCGCTTCCACCATTTATTCATCCCCGTCCTGCCCGCAGGGTGGGCGCGGGGAAACTTTTTTCAAAAAGTTTCCTCCGGGAGCTGGGCAAACGGTTACGACTCTCGTGAGCGTTCAAACTAATTCATGCCTGCATTCGGTTAATTTAATTTTTCCGCCGAGTGGACTCATCTGCAATTCTTTTCTTGGGAAACCCGCTTTTTGAAAAAAGCTCGTTTCCCAAACCCTTCCGGCAAAAACTTTCAGTGCATCATTTTTCTGTTCTCTTTAATTCTGCTTTTTGCATATCGATTTTTATTACTTTTCTTTATTCATACTTTTTTGAAATCTGCTGCGCAGTTTTCAAAAAGGTTGGCAAACGGGGGAAGTATCCCCCAAACCCCCACAGTTTGGGAATAAATCGCAAATCTCACCGAATCGCAGGCGCCGCCTGCTCCTGGGTTATGTCCAAATGTATAGGTTTTGATTTGTGGCAGGAATTGTTTTTACACAATCTCTATTACCCCATCCCTTTTCCCGAAAACAGAACAGAACAGAACAGAACAAAACAAAATAAAATAAAATATAAATAAACAGAAACATCTCAAGCAGAGGCTATTTCATCAATCATAACAACAACCTACTTTTTACCGGCTGCTTCCTGATTTCCCTTGTATTCCTGAAGTATGGTTTCTGATACAACTGTGCCGTCGGCGGTTTTTGCCTGCACTGTTTCCTTCACGAGTCCCACATTGGGAGCGTACCACTGCTGCGCTGTAAATTCGCCGCCCTGTGAGGATTGGCCTGAGGATTCGATTTTCAGGGCATCATATTTTCCAGCAGGTGTTTCCACTTTTTCAACGCCTTTAACCACAAACATGGCTGTATCAAAGGCATTTCCCCTGTTGATTTTTCTTGTCCAGTTCTGCCCCTGTGTAAGTGGGAATTTAAGCATAAGCTGGGGTGGATTGAAGCCGACCTGAATATACTGTGTTTTGCCGATTTTCGGATCCATCAGCCGGAATCCCTGTTTGCGAAGCTGGACGCCAACAGCGGGATCCACTTCATAATATTCCCTGGGGTTGAATTTTTCGCCAACCATATTTTCCCTGACGACACATTTTTTGCCATCCACATCTTCCTGTCCGGTAACTTTATAGGTAATAACCGCAGGTTTGTCGCCATGTTTAATAATCTGACCGCTGTCCGACCTTGTTTCACCTAAGGATGAAATCTGATATTTCCATTCGTTACCTATGCGAAGGTTAACATAATCCTCATCGCTTACTTTCTGTTTCGGTGTGCAGGATGCACCCAGATAAAGCATTGTAATCAATAAAACCGCTGCTGCAGCTCTTGATAAAATTTTCAGCATAAAAAAACTCCGATACCTTAATTAATCAGAGTAAATTATATTTCAATACTGAAAAACCTTTTTACATAATGATGATTGTCAGAGGGATTATTAATCATCCACAAGATCAGAATCATCATGATAATCAAAAACTTCTTCTTGCCCGGATTAAGTATTCTTAATTGCCATACTTACACTAAATTCGAAATAAGAATGATTATTAAAATTGTTATTCAGAAAACAGAATTGGAGCTATATAAAAAATGATACAATGAAAGTTTTTGCCGGAAGGGTTTGGGAAACGAGCTTTTTTCAAAAAGCGGGTTTCCCAAAAAAGAATCGTAGATGAGGACACTCGGCAGAAAAAATAAAATTAATCGAATGCAGGTATGAATTTGTTTGAACGCTCACAAGAATTATAACCATTCGCCCAGTTCCCGGAGAAAACTTTTTTGAAAAAAGTTTCCTCCGGACCTCCATCCCAAAACTTTTGAATTGAGGACCGACCGGGGACCGTAGGAGTTTAGGGACCGTCAGAGGAGACCACGCTTTTTTGGAAAAGCGAGGTCTCCTCCGAACCTCCTCCCTTGAAAAACAAGAGTATTGGGGCTTGGGATTGGAGTGATTTTTACTAATTCAGGGGCATTCCCTCCGCCCCCCTTCCTTGAAGAACAAGAGTATTGGGCTGGGGAATTTGAGCCATTTTTTTTTGTAAATACGATGGTGGCGTAGTATAACCCAGGAGCAGGCGGCGCCTGCGATTCGGTGAATTTGCGGTTAATATCCATGCCGGAAGGGTTTGGGAAACGAGCTTTTTTCAAAAAGCGGGTTTCCCAAGGCGTCAACATAAATCGGCATCTAAACTTTCCCGGATAAGCACCTCAGAGGAAATCACCCTTTTTTTCAGAAAGTTGCCACCCAAAAAAGGTCTTCAAAAATAAGTTTCCTCCAACAGCCCCCCCCCAACGAAGCTCTCCCTGAAAAAGGTCTTCAAAAAAGGGTTTCAGGTTATTTTATTAAATTCAACTTCTCAGGTGATTATATGCAATATTCAAAAAAATACGATGTAATAGTAGTAGGCGCAGGACATGCAGGGGCTGAAGCTGCTCTTGCTGCGGCCCGTATGGGAGCGCAGACCCTGTGTCTAACAATTAATCTTGATACAATTTCATTAATGCCGTGCAACCCATCTGTGGGAGGACCCGCCAAAGGTCATCTTGTCAGGGAAATTGACGCGCTTGGCGGAGAAATGGGAAAACTGGCAGATCAGACCCATATTCACATACGCATGCTCAATACGGGAAAAGGCCCTGCTGTTCAGGCTCTCAGGGCGCAGTCCGACAGAAGGGACTACCAGTTTGGTATGAAGTGGATTATGGAAAACCAGACTAATCTTGACATCAAACAGGAACTGGTTACCGGAATCATCGTTGAAAACGGCGCCGTAGCAGGTGTGGAAACAAGCCATGGCTGGGAATATATGGGCCGTTCCGTAATCATAACCACCGGCACTTTCCTAAAGGGTCTGGTTTATATCGGCGATGTGGTGTATCCCGCAGGAAGAATGGGAGAATTCCCATCAAACGACCTTTCCGTTTCACTTGCAAAGCATGGTCTGGAGATCGGAAGACTGAAAACAGGAACAGTTCCCAGAGTTGACAGAAGAACCATAGATTATTCGGTAACAACGCCTCAGGAGCCGTCAGAAGATCCACTGACATTTTCTTTTGAATCTCCCCGGGTTGTAAAACCTGATCAGGTTCCCTGCTACCTTACCTATACCACAAAAAGAACCAAAGAAATTATTCTGGAAAACCTTGATCGTTCGCCTCTTTACAGCGAAACTCCGAAAATCACCGGCACAGGTCCCCGGTATTGTCCTTCCATCGAGACAAAGATCATGCGGTTTTCAGACAAAGACCAGCATCAGGTCTTTCTTGAGCCGGAAGGCAAAAACACACTTGAAATTTATGTTCAGGGCCTTTCAACAAGCCTTCCCGTAGATGTGCAGAGAGATTACATCCGCACGGTTACGGGCCTCGAAAAAGCTGAAATAATGAGGCCCGGCTACGCTATTGAATACGATTATGTCAACCCCACCCAGCTTTACCCCTGGTTTGAAACAAGAAAAATTGCAAACCTTTTCCTTGCAGGCCAGATCAACGGTACATCAGGATATGAGGAAGCTGCGGCGCAGGGACTTTATGCAGCGGTAAACGCTGTTCTGAAACTGGACGGAAAAGAACCGTTCATTCTGACAAGGGATCAGGCATATCTGGGCGTTCTTGCGGACGATCTCGTAACCCTCGGAACAGAGGAGCCTTACAGAATGCTCACTTCCCGCTGCGAATACAGACTAACCCTCCGTCAGGACAACGCAGACGAGAGGCTTACCCCCATCGGTTACAAACTTGGGCTTATTTCTCAAGGCAGATGGGAAAAATTCAGCACCAAAATGCATAATATTTCGGAAGAAATCGAAAGGCTCAGACAAAGAAGGGTAAAAAGCAAGGAAAGCCCACAGTTGTCAGAGTATTTCAAAACCTCTATTGCCACCGGAACAACTCTTTTTGATCTTCTGAAAAGGCCTGAAGTAACATATAAACATCTGGCAGAATTCTATCCGGCTGAAATACCCATCAATGATGAAGAAGCTGAAGAGACTGAAATCAAGGTAAAATACGAGGGATATATTTCCCGGCAGGAAGAACAGATTCAGAAATTCCGCCGTATGGAAGAGATCAGGATTCCTGATGACATAGACTATGCAGATGTAAAAAACCTGTCAAACGAAGCCAGAGAAAAACTGGAAACCATCCGCCCCCTGTCCATAGGCCAGGCAACAAGAATATCAGGAGTAACCCCGACGGATGTATCCATGATCCTGATATATATGAACAAAAGCTCAGTTCCGGTTTAAACCGGATTACCGGATGAAATAAATAAAGGTGGAATACATAAATAACAGGTATTCCACCTTTTTGATTTATTTACAACCTGACTGATTACGCCCAGCAAATTTACAGGATATAATCATTAGCAGGTATTCTTACTTCAGAATTACAAACTGATATGGTCTCAGAGGAAGTCTGACATAATGGATTCCATCCTGCTCATAAACGGTGACATTACCATTATCTCCATACTTATATTCCATCGTGGAACCTGCAGGATGAAGGGAAGCATCAACAAGGACCCGGTCATTTCTTTCCTCACCGGAAACATTATATGCAACGAGAACTTCACTACCATAAAGAAGTCTTGAAAATGCCAGAGTATAATCTGAACCAAACGGCAAGCCAAATTCTGCAGGTGCATCATTTCCTGAGATTTCTCTGAAATACATCCGTCCAAAACGAAGTTCAGGATTGTTTCTACACACTTTGGCAATGCCGGAAATACCCTTATAAATCCTGCTTTCTGTGTTCATCAGGTTTTTACCGGTTTCATCTTTATCAAACATAGCTTCGCGAATATCATTATCTTCTCCGCTACCATAAAACCCCTGTTCATCTCCATAATAAATACAGGCTGTTCCTAATGAACAAAGCAGATATCCCATTGCTCCTATTATCTGTTCATCATGAGCGTCTTTTCCAAAGCGGGATCCCTGCCAGAATTTGTCATGATTACCAATAAAAGTAACAAGATACTTTCCGATTTCTCCTCTGTTG
>JAJTBE010000194.1 GCA_021287065.1 Bacillota bacterium | reverse complement strand
AGGCAAAAAATGTAATTATCTTCGACAGGGATTTCTTCAGGTTACAATCGGAAAAACTAAAAGATAGTATTACTCTGCTGAAAGCAGGCAGAGAAATTAAACACAAAACAACAAATAAATAAAAATAAAACTGCACATAACTCAATTGAAGAGTTAATATCCAGCCAATGATCATTGACAATAAAACCGAAAACACCCCAAAAAAACAAAGAAAAAGAAGCAGCAAAACAAAAAGAATGATCAGGTAAAGAGCAGTTTTAAGATAGATAATACCTTGAGAGAAATAAGGGATAAAGCTTAGAAAATTACAATTGGGTTGTTCAATCTGTTTGGAAAAGATTTTTTTGTAGAGATCATCCCTAAGACAAATTCCAGCTAATAAGGTTGCTCCTGAAACAAGCAACACAGTTAAAGCTATTAAGTCACAAATCCTGAATGAGAAAAGAGAAATCTTTGAAAGAAAATCCCACAACAGGCTTAAGGTTGCATTTACCCATTGAATCTGGGATGGTTTGAAATAGATTATGACGGCAATTATCCAGATAACCGTTACAAAAAGTGAAAAATAATTAACCAGATATACCAGCCAGCTATGACGGTTGGCATTGTCAATTCTTTGACTCATAGTATCCCCCGCTTAATATTTGTATGTCTTTATTGAAAATTTATATAAAAAATCGAACCATAGAAACTTGCAGGCTTGCAAGCCTGACACCATTTTCCGGAATATCTGCAATTCCAGCTTATGTTTTATTCAATGTATTTGATTGAGAAAATATCTTTATCCCCTCCCCTTCTACTCTATTCTATTCCATTCTTTTCTCTCCTCTTCAGGAATCATACCATCTTGCCCAACTCCCGGAGAAAACTTTCAAAAAAGTTTCCACACGCCCACCCTGCGGACAATGCCCATGAATTAAGGCATGGATTTATCTGATTGATCACGAGCATTGTAGCGGTTTGCCAAGCTCCCAGAGAAAACTTTTTTGAAAAAAGTTTCCTCCGGACCTCCATCCCAAAACTTTGGAATTGGGGACCGACCGGGGACCGTGGGGTTTGGAGACCGTCAGAGGGAACCACGCTTTTTTAAAAAAGCGAGGTTACCCTCCGAACCTCCCTCCTTGAAAAACAAGTGTATTGGGCTTAGGGATTTGA
The DNA here is from genome assembly GCA_021287065.1 of Bacillota bacterium. Taxonomy (GTDB): domain Bacteria; phylum Vulcanimicrobiota; class JAJTBE01; order JAJTBE01; family JAJTBE01; genus JAJTBE01. The sequence goes on along the minus strand of JAJTBE010000194.1, from coordinate 49,343 downwards.
GTGAATTTTACTAATTCAGGGGTATTGATCACGCCTCTGAAATATTTCCGATACCGGGTTTACACCACCTTACTTCCCTTTTTCCACTGGCACTGGGGAGCCTTCCGGAGGTTTTGTGAAGTTTGGTTCCGTTGTTTTTGGTTTTTCCGGGGATGTTGATGTTTGCTTGTCCAGGGGTATTGATATTGTCTTTTCGGGAGTGGTTTTTATCTGGTCCAGGGGCGTTGCCGATGGTTGCAGTAAACCTGAGCCGCTTCCTGAAATTGGGGCGGGGGAAGGTTCTGACGGGTTTACTCCTTTTTCCGGAGTTGTAACGGGAAGAGTCCAATTCATATTGCCGGAATCAGGTTTTCCCGTTGGTTTCGTATTTTCTCCGGGGTTAAGTGCCGGGAGGCTTCCTTTTTCCGCATGTCTGGGCAGAATAACATTGTCTTCGGTGAGAGGAGCTGCATAAACCCTCACTGTTACGCCCCGTCTTGGATCATTTTCACTGTAAATGAGAACCTCATTGTTGCGGATTGGATTTTCCACAGTTGATACCATAGCTTTCTTTCCGCCTACAATGCCCATTCCCTGAAGCAGAAGAAGAACCATCATTGCTATGGCAAGCATCCAGCCCATCATTCCAAAAAGGGAAAGGCCGCCTCCTTTAGCTTCCTCAAGACCCGGCAGAGCCTCGGTCAATTCCTTCAGCCGCTTTTCCAGTTTATCAAACCGTTCGTGAAGAGCTTCTTTTTCAGTCTGGGTCTGGGTGCACTTATGTTCATCCTTTTTTACCCAGAATCGTTCCAGCATAATAATCTTATCATCCCGTTTTATGAAGAGGCCTTCGGATTCATCCTTGGGATCTACTACAAAAGCTACCTGATAGGGGTTTCCGAAGAAGTTTTCGTGAATGAACATGTCCATTTCAGATAGAAAAACCCCAAAGCCGGGATGGGTATGATACCAGCCCACAACTTTTTCGTTGGGATAATCCTTGTCTTTGATATTATTTATATGTGTCCATGTATCCTGAGTGAATGTAATCTGTGAAATGGTGCTGTTGGCGTATTTCCCCCGGATATTGGCGGTGATGTGGAGATATGCGCCGTGTTCGTCTTTTTTTACATCGCCGATGAGAACTCCGCCTAGCTCGATTTTATCATTCTCAAAGGAATGATCTATTATGTCCTTATAAACTTTCTTTTCGATATAGACTCTGAATTCGTTGGCAAAGGGCTTTATGTCGCCTCCGGGGAAGTTTTTTTCTCCCGGTTCGCCAAAATCAGCTTTATATGCTTCAAGAATCCTCAGACTCTCTTTTTCCCTTACAAGACTATTGTTTTTATTCCCTTCCTGCCCGCTCATAGAAGTTCTCCTAACACTTTATCCCTGTCTCCGGTAAGTTCGAAGAATATTTCGTTCATACCGGATCTTGCAGTTAATATATCAAATAATGGAATCCCTGTTTCCTTCAGGGTTCTTTGGAGATAATTCTCCTGTCCCGTAATGGTGTGTGTCATTTCCGGATCTCTGTATTTGCCGCACTTGGGACACATGGATTCTTTCAGGCTTGATTTCCCAAGCGATTTGAATACATATTCCGTATCTCCGCATTCTCCGCAGGAAAATCCGATCAGAATATCATTGTTGAGTTCGATAACAGCACCCTGTCCCAGTTTTTCCACTGCGAAGTTATGAATTTCCGCAAGAGTTGTTGTTTCGCCGCTGAAGTCGGTTTCCAGAACTTCATCGAACACATCGTGGCTCATACAGTCTTCTTTTCTGGGATAGGTGACCGTGTAAGAATCAAGACTTACTCCGTTGAAAACAAAACCTGCTCCGCTCAGTGTTTCCATTCCGTGGAGATATTTTACCAGTTCCTGGCACTGAACAGCGGAGATAATTGATGAAATGGTTGGGGTGGTTGGAACTTTTCCGCCTTCCATTTCCTGTCGTGTGAGAAGGTTGCAGGATCTTCTCGCCTGAAGTTCTTTCCAGTCGGTATCATTCATTGTGCATTCGTAGCAGGAACTGTCCGGGGGGATAAAAACCCTTGCCACGCCGTTTATTGCTTCGATTGCTCCGTCAAAAAAGGGTTTGTTCGTTTTCCAGCAGCACCTGTTTATATAAAGTCTGGCTTCCCTGTTGTCCATACCTGCCAGAACGGCATCTGCCCAGCGATAAACGCCCATTCCGAGGTCATACACTATATTTCCATGAAAGCTTTTAGCTTTTGTGTCCGGGAAAATTTCCTTCGCTCCTTCTGCTGCAGCTTCCGCTTTGGATCTTCCGTTGTCTGAAGCTCTGTAAAGGACCGAGCGGGAAAGATTGGAATTTTCGATATTATCCATATCTGCAATTAGTATATTGCCAACACCAAGGAGAGCAAGGTTTTTGATTATTTCGTTGCCCAAAGCTCCTGCTCCGGCAACAAAAACCCTTGCATTTGCCAGTTTTTCCTGATTCCACCAGCCAATGAGTCTGAAACGGTGGAAGCGGTCTTCTCCAGCTACATCATCTCTTGATATTTCGATTCGTTCATCACCCAAGGCAAACGCCTCCGCCTGCGGTAATTTCGGGCTGAAGCCTGAGTATGTCGCCGCTTTTCACTTCTGCCTGAAAAAGGGTTTCTTCATCGGGTATCTGCCTTCCAAGACGTTTATGATGGAATTTATAGCTCATTAGTCTGCCGTCCGGGCTGTATCTGGGCAGATTCATTTTTTCTATGAGAACCACTATGATTCTGTTTACCTGCTCATCATCAGGCACTTCAACGATTCGTTTTTTGTTGCCGGTAACATCCCATACTTCTATATCGATTGAAGCCATAGTATTTTCCTTTCAAATCAGTTTGTCAGCGGGGGAGTGGTTTCTATCCCGGAAATGGGGAATAAATGTAAACCATTCAGGGATAATTCCACAGAGTTAAAAATTTACCTATGCAAAAGACATTATTTGTCCATTGTTATACTCCTGTTTAAACTCCCGAAGGCGGTGCCGGATCTGGGGAAATATGCTGTCCGCATTTTTCGCAGTATTTAGCGCCGGCCATGTTGATATTTCCGCAATGGGGGCAGTTGACGGGAGCTGTTGAGCGACTCAGATATTTTTTCATAGGCAGGGGGTGCTCCCTGATATAAGCCTCATAAATTGCGGGATATTTGTCATTGGGGACATTCAGGGTGATTAAAAAATCCCTGATTTCCGCGCATCTGACAGAAACTTTATTGTTGTAAGCTATTGTGTAAATGATGGGGATGCCCGGTATCATTAAAAAACACAGCCAGGCTGCAACAGCGTTTTTATCACACGCAAATACTCCTAAAGCAACTATAAGAACAAGCTCGATTATGGCAATGAGGCAGCCGAGTACGGGGAGTGTCTGAAGCTTTGTTTTACAGCTATTGCAGACCTGAACATTAACATTCTGTTCTTTCTGAAAGAACAGAGCTACCAGTAAAAAGGGAAACAGGAAGAATATCAGTGAAAAATATGTCCAGGGCGGGTAGTAGTAGAATTTTGTATCAATGACACTTTCCGATGGTTTTTCTGCGCAAACCATACAGACTTTCGGAAAGTTGTCTGTTTGTGCGTTTCTTATATCGATTTCAACTTTTCCCATTTTTTGGTTCCTCTTAAAATCTTATTTTTCACAAAAATTATTGTTTGATTACCAGCTTATACCATTCTGCCGGAATATCCGCAATAATAACGGGTGGATTCGTCCCTCCTCAACACTACTGAATCAGTTAAAAATCACTTTCGCAATTCGCCCGACACTCCTGTTTTTCAAGGAAGGAGGTTCGGAGGAAAACCTGCTTTTTCTAAAAAAGCGTGGTTTCCTCTGACGGTCCCCATACTCCCGGTCGGTCCCCAATTACCCCACGGTCCCCGGTCGGTCCCCCGATTCAAAAGTTTTGGGATGGAGGTCCGGAGGAAACTTTTTTCAAAAAGTTTTCTCTGGGAGCTGGGCGAATGGTTATGAATCTTTTTTTGAGAAACCGCTTTTTGAAAAAGCCGGTTTCCCAAACCCTTCCGGCTAAAACTTTCGGTGCATCATTATTCTGCCCTCTTTAATTCTATTTTCTGCATATCGACACAAGTTTCAATCGATATGGGAATTCCCGTAGGGGCAACCCAGTGCCGCTGTATCAGTAAAAACCATTCCAATTCCCAGTCCTATACACTTGTTTTTCAAGGAAGGAGGTTCGGAGGAAAACCTCGCTTTTCCCAAAAAGCGTGGTTCCCTCTGACGGTCCCCAATTCCAAAAATCCTCTCCGGGAGCTTGGCAAACCGGCATAATTACAACTAACTATAGTAAGGACCCTGTGGAGTTGTGTTCTGACCGCACCTTTCGCAGAATCTTGCTCCTGCCATATTTACATTTCCGCAGTGGGGGCATTGGACGGAGGCTCCTGAATTTGCAGAATATCCGGAGTTTGGTGAATACGGTGAATTCGGGGTGAATTCCGGTTCCGGTTCCGGTTCCGGTTCTCCCTGATTTGACATCATATAATCCTGATAAATAGCCGGATACCTGTCGTTGGGAATATTGAGGGTAATGTAGTAATCGTTAATATCCGTGCAGGTTACTGCAAATTTATTATTGTGTGCAATTACATATACTGCAGGCAGGAGAATCAACAGGGCAAGGGATGCGTATCCTAAAGCATTTTGTTTATCCACAAAAAATACTATCATAGCAATCAGGATTATAAACTCCACAAAACCGAGAAGACATCCGAATGTGGGCAGCATTTTCCATTTTGAGTGGCATTCTTCACAGATCTGAACATTCACCCTCTGTTCCTTTTTCAGGATAACAGCAAGAACAATAAAGGGAATGAGTCCGAGAAGCAGGGCAAAATATGTCCAGTAGGGATAGAAATAGTAGTTTGTGTTGACTGACTTTTCGGCATTGTTGTCCACACAAATCATGCAGTTATGTGGAAATTTTTCTGTCTGGGCGTATCTTTTTTCGATTGTAATTTTCCCCATTGTAATCCCTCCCAAATCAACCTTATTTAAAATTTTCAATAAGTTAAAAAGGTTTCCTGCCATTCCCGATTACGGCCCATAATAAGAATTTTTAATAAATTTTCTTTTTAATTGTGAAATTTTTCTTTACAAACCCGAAAACCGGCCGATAACTATATGGGGGTGTATACGCATGATTATCGCAGGATCAATGATTAAAATGCTCAGCAATACTGAATCCAAAAAGAGTCATATTGTTGATGAGGAGCTTCAGGTATGGAACGGCGGCGTTACTGTCAATTCTGACAGACATCTTGTTGAAACCGAGGTTACATCTCAGAATTCAGCAGGTCAGTCCGCCACAGCCACGACGCAGGCAAAGAGTTTTGATCTTCCCCTTCAGAATATGGCGGACCTGACAACGAACCAGAAGAAGCGTTTCTGGGAGGATGCTGCACATAAGCTTATGGATTCAGCAAAAAAAACCTCGGCACCTGTAGCTTCTTCATTTGGCAGCACTGATTTGACGAGTCTTGAGGATTTGAAAAACAAGCTGATTGAAATGATGCTTTATCATCATTATGGTAAAGATGCCAAACTCCAGCCGGGACAGCTTAAAACCCTCAATACTACAATCACCGTTACCAATGTTGCTGCCGCCGGAATTCAGATTCAGCAGTCGGGAGCTCAGGTTCAGACCCCTGCACAGGCGCCGGCTCAGGCTGCCGCCAACTGGGGTATAAGGTTTGATAAGGTTGAAACATATTCTGAAAGCCAGGATATGGCTTTTACCGCAGAAGGCAGTATTCAAACCGAAGACGGCAAACAGATTGACATTAAATTCGATCTCGCCCTCTCCAGAGATTTCTTTGAAAAGAACGAAATACATATCAGAGCCGGCACCCAGAAGACAGTTGATCCCCTGATGCTGAGCTTTGACGGAACAGCCCCCGGACTGACAGATCAGAAGTATGATTTTGATCTCGACAGCGACGGCAAGCAGGAACAGGTTTCTTTCGCCTCTGCCAACGCAGGCTTCCTTGCCCTTGATGAAAACAATAATGGCAAAATCGACAACGGAGGCGAACTCTTCGGGCCTGAAACCGGCAGTGGTTTCAAGGAATTAGCCCAGTATGATGATGATGGAAATAACTGGATTGATGAGAAGGATAAAATATTCAGCAAACTCATAATCTGGCAGAAAGATCCCAACGGAAACGATTCATACTCATCACTCCAGCAGAAAAATGTGGGAGCAATATACCTCGGCAATGTAGCTTCAGCCTTCGACTTTAAGGATGATGCCAATCAAACCCAGGGCGAAGTTAAAAAATCAGGAGTTTTCCTCACAGAAGACGGACAAGCCGGAGCTGTCCAGCAGGTAGATCTCGCCGTGTAATCAACTGATTTTTACCAAATACCTGAATAATGGCATAAATTAATAAAGTTCATATACAACATACCAAGAGGATGCTTTTCAGTGGGCGGTATAAGTGACCGCCTTTATTTATGTACTTCAGCAGAGAAACTTTTTTGGGGATGTAATATGTCGGAAAAAAAGTTTTTCTCCACTAAAACACAAATACATGCCCCACCCAATACCACTGAATCAGCAAAAAAACTCCAATCCCCAGCCAAATACTCTTGTTTTTCAAGGAGGGAGGTTCGGAGGGTAACCTCGCTTTTCCAAAAAAGCGTGGTTCCCTCTGACGGTCCCCAAATCCCCACGGTCCCTGGTCGGTCCCAATGCCACTGAATTAGTAAAATTTACTCAAATCCACAGTCCAATACTCTTATTTTTCAAGGAGGGAGGTTCGGAGGGTAACCTCGCTTTTCCAAAAAAGCGTGGTTCCCTCTGAGGGTCCCCAAACCCCACGGTCCCCCGGTCGGTCCCCCAATTCAAAAGTTTTGGGATGGAGGTCCGGAGGAAACTTTTTTCAAAAAGTTTTCTCTGGGAGTTGGGCATGCGGTTATAATTCTCGTGAGCGATCAGATAAATCCATGTCTTAATTCATAGGCATTGCGGTCGGTCCCCCCCCCCGGTCGGTCCCCTAATCTCCACCATCCCGCAAATATAGAAAATCCTGTAGGGGAGAGCCGATGTGCTCTCCCGCACCCAAAAAAACTCCAACCGCCAGCAAACCTCATAACCACAAGCTTCGTCAACGATCGTAGGAGGGCTTTGTAAGCCCGACGCGGACCCGCAGGTCCGCCCTCATCGCAAACTCAAACCGCAAACCTCCCGAAAGCGCGGCAACAAAACGCCAACAACTGCCGGATCACAGGCGTCCCCGCCTGTCCCATCCCACCCTCCCCCAATGCCACTGAATTAACAAAAAACTCCAATTCCCAGCCCAATACTCTTGTTTTTCAAGGAGGGAGGTTCGGAGGGTAACCTCGCTTTTCCAAAAAAGCGTGGTTCCCTCTGACGGTCCCAAATCCCCCCGGTCGGTCCCCCAATTCAAAAGTTTTGGGATGGCGGGTGCCTGCCCGCAGGGTAAGCGCGTGAATGAACTTTTTTCCGGAAAAGCTCCCACAAAAAACGGTCTCCCCCCGAAAAATCGTCTCGCCTAAAAAATCCCACAAAAAACACATCCCATCCCCCACCGAAAATAAAAAGAGGAAAACTTTTGCCAAAGCTTTCCTCTGAAATTGTCGTATTGTGTTTACAGAATCATTCCGATCATTTTGTAGATGAGTTTAGCTGCGAGGAAATCGGGGGCTTTGTTATCGGCGGGGCACAGCTCCACGATGTCGAAGCCTTTGATTTGTCGGTTTTTGCTGACGAGTGATAAGAACCTGAGAATTTGGTACCATCCCATTCCTCCGGGTTCCGGTGTTCCGGTGGAGGGCATGATGGATGGGTCGAGAACATCCAGATCGAGGGTTATGTAAACCTCTTGGGGGAGCTTCTCCAGACATTTTTCCATCCAGAGGTCATTCAGGTGGATTTCATGTCCGAAGAAATAATTTTCCCTTTTGATGTTGGGTAGTTCTGATATATCCATACTTCTGACCCCAACTGAAACTATACAGGGGTTAAAGTCCTTTATTCTTGCCAGTGCGCTCGCGTGGCTGTACGGGGTATCATCATATTCCTCTCTCATGTCGCTGTGTGCGTCAAAATGGAGGATTCCGATACCGGGGAATTTTTCCGAATAAGCTTTTGCGGCGCCGACGGAAACAGTGTGTTCTCCGCCCAGCGTAACAGCTATTTTACCATCATCTATAATCCGGGAAACTGCAGAATAAACCTGTTCAATCATTCCGGGTGCATCATCTGCGATAATGCTGCTTCCTGTAAAAATACCGCACAGATACGGTTCCCTGTTCTGTTCAATATCATAAAGCTCAATATTCCGGGATGCTTTAATAATGGCTCCGGGTCCGTTAACCGAACCCTGAAGCCATGAACTTGTCTGTTCGAATGGAACAGGAACTATAACTACCGATGCGTTTTCATAATCGCAATGGGGTGATGGGATCCCGAGAAAATTATCGGGGATCATATTTTGCCCTCGTCCAGCAGTCTGCCGAATTCCTTAGGCTGTCTGCCTTTCCATGAGCCTTTATGATAGAGATAGCTTCCGATGATAGGGAGTGTGAGTGTTGCTTCCGAATAAACCATCTGTTCATAATCGGAGCCGACTTTGCCCCATGAGTGAGCTTCTTTCAGAGTTGAGCCTGAAAGCGCTCCGTCTCTTTCGTCCGCAACTGTGATCTGCACTGCATATTTATGCATGTTCACTTCTTTGCCAAGTATTTCAGCTGAAACAGTTACATCCTGAGCGAAATTCTTGGGTACGCCTCCACCGATCATAAACAGACCGGTATCTTTGGCTGCAATTTTAATTTTTGTCAATTCGAGAAAATCTTTTGCCGAATCAATAGACAAGGTGGGTTTTCCGGCATTGCTATACTGGTGGTAAACCAGTCCGAAACCTGCGCTGCAGTCGGAAAATGCGGGAACAAAAATCGGCACGTTCTTTTTATAAGCGATGTGAACGACCGAATCGACGCCTTTGTAATTATTTTCGATATACTCACCCATAGCCCGTATAAATTCCCTTGAGGAATGGGGTCTGGGCGGAAGGCTGTCGGATATTTTTGCGATAGTCATATCGCAATCGCGAAGTTCGTCTTCACTGATATAGGTATCATAAATTCTGTCTATATGCTGCTGCATAAGGTCATTGTCGTTTGCATCAGGAGTGCCCTGATAATGTTTGTATCCAAGAGCTTCGAAGAAATCCTGATCCACGATATTTGCTCCGGTAGAGACAATGAGATCCACCATGTTGTTATCGATAAGATCATAAACTACTTTTTTCAGTCCTGCGCTGAAGAGGGAACCCGAGAGGCAGAGGATTGATGCACATTCGGTGTCTGCCATCATAGTATCAAGTATTGAAGCTGCATTCGCAGTGTTCCTTGCCTGGAAGGCCATTCTGTCGAACTGCTCAATGATAGGCACCGCATTAAATGACTTAATGTCAATGTGATTGACCTGCCTATCGAGAAGATTTTTCTGACCCATAACGACCACTCTCCTTTTTTTACGAATAACATTTTTTTTTGCATGTTTCCACCGGACGGCGGAAAAGTACATAAATACAATATTGCTTATTATCTCCAAATTCACTTTTTATGGAATAGGTCAAATGATTTATTTTTTTAACCAATTCCTGTGAAGGATAAGGCACTGCCTTTGTCAAAAAATCAGGTAAGAATCTTGGAAAGAAGACTTGTTCCTTTTTATGGATATGATTGGAGAAACTCTGCTTGAGCGGTACCGCATTGATAAGAAAATAGGCGAAGGCGGTATGGGTCAGGTATTTCGGGCAAAGGATATGTTCACCGGCAAGGATGTCGCTGTAAAAATCCTCAAGGAAGAACTGTCCCTGAAGTCCACCTATCTCAGACGTTTCCAGCGGGAAATCCGCTCAGGAAGCATGCTTCAGCATAAGGGTATTGTTGGGCTTATCGACGAAGGCACCATCAAAGGCAAACCCTTCCTTGTTATGGAATATGTAGAGGGCCAGAATCTGCGTCAGTGGATGAAAGGCAAAAAGCGGAGCATCTCTCAGGTAATCGAAAAATTCGAGCACATCAGCGAAGCTATTAACTACGCCCATAAAAGCGGCGTTATTCATAGAGATCTCAAACCGGAAAATGTCCTCGTCACATACGACGGACATATTAAAATAATGGACTTCGGCTTAGCCCGCCGGGTTGATGAAACCAGCATGATCACATCACCGGGCACATTCATAGGCACCGTTGTTTATACATCACCTGAACAGGCATCAGGAAAAGATATAGACCACCGCTGTGATGTTTACGCCCTTGGCATTATGCTTTTCGAAATGCTCACAGGCAAGGTTCCTTTCAAAGCTGAGGATCCTATAGGCGTGTTGTTCCAGCATATCCACAACGAACCGCCCTCATGCACAGAACTGAACCCCCATGTTCCCCCACAACTCGAAAAACTTATCAATAAGGTCCTTTCCAAAGATCCTTCAAAAAGACCACAGACCGCAGCAGAAATGGCTCTTATGCTTCGCTCCATAAGAATACCACTGTCCCAGCAGGCTGCAGAATCCAAACCTGCACCCCAGCAAAAGGAATTTAAGTACTTCGATGACTTCTCAGGCGGGGGACAGACAGAATCCGACGAGACGGAAAAACTCCCCCCCAGACAAAAACCTGAGGATTTAACAGGCAAAGATGTGGAAGTTACATTCCTCATCCTTGAACTTTCAAATTTTGCAGCAGTTACTGAAAACATAGACGCAAGATCAGTATTCAATTTCCTCGACAATTTCTCACGCCGGATCGATTACGAATCAACCCGACATGGCGGAAAAGCCATACAGAATAACGGACCCAAAGCTTTTTATCTGTTCAGCTCGCTGGACAGTGCAAAATACGCATTGACCGCAGTTCTTGCCGCCATCGAATCCCAGAGATCCATTCAGGAAATGAGATTGGAAAAATGGGCAAAACCGTTTTCAAGAATTGCCCTTAATGTTGGTATCGAAACCGACTTAATCCCCGCACAGTTTCTTAAGGAAGAGGAACTTCCCCGTATTATATCAAGAGGAAGCTTTTATCATACCGCAACCCTCATCCAGAACCAGAGCAGAGCGCTGAAAGGCAACTCCATCCTTGTCTGCGGCAATACCTATGAAAAATCAAAAGACAAAGTGGAAGGATCCCTCTACAAAAAAATCTTTGTCAGAGGAAAAAAAGATCCCGTACTCGTTTACGAAATTATGTGGGAGAAAAAATCTGAAAACATACAGATTTAAAGGTATAAAAGGCCAGATTCCCGCTTTCTTTCAGGTTGGATGCGCTGTGATAATAATTATCATAAATGTATTTGCAGTTTTTTCGCGGGATATCGGAGCATGTCCGGAAAAACTCCGCACAATTCTGACAATGCGCATTCTTTTCGAGTCCATCATCGGCACAGCTTTAGCCTCAACCCTGCTGAAACCCCTATGCCCCGTTTCATACTACGGTATCGAACCTCACAAAACAACAAGAACATTCCTCGCCAGAGATTTTTATATTGCTGTAACAGGTTTTTTCACAGGATTCCTCGTCATCATTCTGCTTATCGATTTCAATCTCAAACCCATGGCATTATCCTTCGGCTTTCTTTTCCAGTTTATCATGGCTTTTTCCATCTTCGAAACCTGGAATTCATTCCGCTTCTCCCCCCTACTCTCAGGTTTTGTATTCTTTGCCCAACCACATAAGCAAACATACAAACAAGGTGAGGAAACCAACCTCCACCTGAACCTCAAATCATCAAAAAATGAAATAAAACCATTTTCTTTGATTCTGACAAATCAATTTCAACCCGCAAACAGGGAAAATCACAAAACAACCTCAAACTCAGGCAAATCGGAAAGTATTATCATATCTGAAGAAACAGTCCCCCCTGCTTCTGAAAAGGAGTTCGTTTTCACCATAAAAGCCGGTGAAAATATTAATATGGAAGAAAAAGTTTTTGTAAAAACAACAGTAAAATTACTGCTCACAGGTAAATCAGGAAAAAAAACCGGCGTCAGAATCGGAGATTTTTCCTTTTTACTTGAAAAACAGGATGCGGAAGCATAAAATAAAAAAGGAAAATCAGTTCGATGCATGAACTAATTACCCGGAATTCTATTTAATCAAGGAGATACTCGGATTGACCGGTAAAATCGTATTAAAGGCCGTAAAAACCCTGCTTCTGGTTTTTGCACTGGTCTTGACCGTAGCTTTTTCGTTCTGGTTTGGACAGACACTTTTTTATACATTCTGGAATGTGCCTGCTGAAGTTGAAGTACCTAACCTAATCGGCGAAGATGCAGCTGTAGCCGATAACAAACTTAAAGAAAAGGGACTCTCCCTTAAAATAACTGATAGCAAATATCAGGAAAAATACGCATCCAATACCATCATAACCCAGGATCCCCCCGGCGGAATTATGGTCCGCAAGGGCAGGGAAGTTCTTGCAGTTGTAAGCCTTGGTCCCGAACTTATGGAAGTTCCCGACCTCAAGGGAATGTCAGTCAGAGATTCAAAAGTTCTGCTTAGCAACAGCAAACTTAAACTTGGCAAAACAAAAACCATCAACGACAACAAAAAAGAACCCGGCGAAATCCTTGAACAGAACCCTCCCGCAGGAGAAATGGTGAGAAAAGGAACCGCCGTCACTCTTGATGTTAACAAAGGCGACGAGCCTATGATTAAAGTCCCCAACCTTGTGGGAACAAAAATCGAAGATGTAAACAAAAAGCTGGAAGATTCAACCCTCGATCTGGGCACAGTAGTTTGGGACTGGAACGACAATATCCCCAGAGGCGAAATAATCAGACAGATCCCCAACCCCGCCTCAATGGTTCAACCCAGAACTCAGGTCGATGTTAAAATCAGCGCAGGACAAAAAGGATTCGATCTCAACCTGAAACAGAAAACCCTCGTGTTCTTCGCTCCCAAAGGAGAAGGCTTGCAGACCATCAGAGTCCGCCAGGTCGATTCCCTCGGAGATAAAGTCATATACGAAGGCCAGCATGCACCGGGCGGAAAGATTACTCTTACAGTCCACTGCTGGGGCGATTCCGAACTCCAGATCTATTTCAATACAAAACTGGCAAAAAGGATAAGATTCTAATAAAGGGGAGAAGGGCGGCTCTATATGAACAGGCTGATAGTTGATATGATCAAAAAATCCGTCACAGAGTTCAATCAGTGGCGGAAAGACAATCCCGGCGAACACATCGATCTGTGGAAAGCTGATCTGTCAAAAGTCAATATGAAAGGTATCAACCTTGATTATGCCTACATGAGAGAATGCAATCTCGAAAATGCACTTCTTGACGGAAGTTCTTTCAAAAGAGCAATGCTGGAAGACTCTAACCTCAAATACGCAAGTCTTTCCAACTGCAAACTCATTCAGGCGGATATGTCCGGAGCCAACCTTCACAGAGCCAATCTCGAAAACTCGGATCTTTCCCTTGCAGACCTTCGTCAGGCAGACCTGACAGAAGCTGATATGACAAGCGCCATTATGAAGTCAACAGACACATCAGACGCAGATATGCGCTGGGCTAAAATGGACAAAATAGAGTGGTAGTCTGCATCTTTACCGGTGCACTGGTTGGTTTTGGAACAAACACCATGCCCCGCAATAAATAAGGGTTTCCCTGTTTCACTTTTAGCCATTTGTAAAGAAATCATTACAGTACTAAAAATAATCAAAAAAGTTTTATTTTTTATTGTGGTAAATTGTAACATCCTGTTCACATCTTCTTTACTTTTCCTTTACATACTCTTTACTCCGCCTTCATAATAATCTGAATTTTTGTAACATGTTCCCGATATAATCTGAACATAGAAAATAACAAGGAGGCACCCACTATGATGCAGATGGGCGGAATAAATCCTTTCCAGAATCAGATGACAGGTCTTACAGGTCTCGGCAATGACACTTCCTCAGTAAACGGAATGCAGGCTCCCCCCCCTCCCCCGCCGCCGCCGAAATCAGAAAACAGCCAGTCATCAACCAACACCGAAGACATGGCAAAACTGATGCAGCTTATGTATCAGATGCAGTCAGGACAGTCAATCAACAGCTTTACACAGGGCTAAATCAGGTTTTAAAGCAAACTGCAACCAACTCCGGATTTACTAAATAAAAATTTCGAAAAAATTCGAATACAGGTCAACATTTTACGAACGGCGTCTTGTTAAAGGGACGCCGTTTGTGAAAAAGAAAGCGGAGGCACATACAAATGAATAACGGCGAAGCACATAATCATGAAGAAATAAACACAAACGGAAACTGCGAAAATCAGAACAACAGTCTTTTCAGCCAAATCGAAAACGAACTTCCGGAAAGAGCACTGGTAAACCCCGAAATGCTGGATGTCCCGGTTTCTGATAGTTCTCTCTATGTTTCCAGAATTTACGACATTTACGAAAAAGCTGCAGCCTCAAATTTTGACGAAAACGCAAAACAGGAAGCTGCTCAGAATATACAGGAGCGTCTGGAAAAAGCTGCCCAGATGCTTGACGAGTTTCAGAATAAAGATGTCCCTGAAGGTTCAGAGGACATGAACAACGACATTATTGCCGGTTTCGACTGCTACTACACCGGGCTTGATCTGTTCGCAAAATACATAGAATACGGCGATGCAGATCTTGCCATAGAAGCCTTCAGAACCTTATATACCGGCGATACCATTATGCAGAGAGTACAGGAAGATATTGCGTTGTCTGAGGCGGCAGGCAGCGTTGGAATAATTCTTTAAAGCGTGTTACTGCGTCGCCCAGATGCTCCCGCCGCCGAGTAAAACTTCTACCTGTTCTTTAATGTTCAGGTAGCTGTGAACGAAGTAGCGGGAATCCACCTGAAGCGTCGTGGTTTGTTCGCCGCTTTCGCAGTGGAGGAACACCGGTTCCTCACCCGGACTGTTGGATAATATTTCCCGCAGCTTCTGTAGGTTGATACCGTTGTTCTCTAGCCTGATATGAACTCCACGGAGTTTCTTCTCAGGCTCTTTTTTTTCTATTTTCTTCAGTTTAATCGGCTTACGGGGAAGATTCGATTTCTCAAGAGTCTTTATATCGTCTGCAGTAATCTTGGGAACAGGCTCCTTCTCGCTTTCTTCCTCTTCATCATCAATTGAAAACGGAGTGTCAAGCTCAAGCCTGCCGGAAACAATTACAATACTGTCTTCCAGAACAAGATTTGAACACAAATCATAAGTCTTTGGAAAAACATTTACTTCCAGACTTCCCGTCAAGTCCTCAACCTCAATAAAAGCCATCATCTGATTGTTCTTAGTCAGCTTTTTCTTTACCGCAGTAATCAAGCCGCCTATGGTAACTTTCTTGCCGGCTTCATAATCGGTAAGCTCGCCTACGGGAATTACATAATCGCCTTCAAGTATATCCTTGTATCTGTTAAGGGGATGGTCGGAAACATAAAGACCCAGTAGTTCCTTTTCTTTTGAAAGAACATTCCTCAACTCAAGTTCCGGCATTTTTTTGAGAGGCGGTGCAGTAAGGGCTTCATCACCTTCCATATCATCAAAAAGGGAAATCTGCCCCGTATTTTTTTCAGCCCTCTGACAGCTTCCGAACTCCATACACTGCTCAAGATTATTCAGAAGAGTTGCCCTTGTCTCTCCGAAACAGTTCATCGCACCGGAAAGAATCAAACTTTCAATCACTTTTTTATTCACATTGGCAACACGACAGCAGAAATCCTGAAAATCGGTGAAATTTCCCCCCGCCTTCCGGGCTTTCAGTATCTCCTGAACAGGACCCGTACCCACATTCTTGACTGCTGCAAGACCGAATCTTATTCCCTGATCCGTTACGGTAAACACTGTATCAGATTCATTAACATCAGGAGGCATCACCTGAATACCCATATTTTTACATTCTTTTACAAAAAGACTGATCTTTTCGTTGATACCCATTACGCTGGTCATCAGGGCAGCCATGTATTCCATTGTATAATGGGTTTTCAGATAAGCAGTCTGATATGCGATAATTCCGTAACACGCAGTATGGGCTTTGTTGAAACCGTAAGCAGCAAAAGCTTCCATATAATCAAAGATTTCACTTGCCAAATCCCGATCGTAGTTAAGCTTTACTGCACGCTCTGTAAATATGCTTCTCTGCTGCGCCATTAGCTCAGCTTTTTTCTTACCCATTGCCCTTCGAAGCTCATCTGCTTCACCAAGACTGTAACCGCCGACCACATTGGCGATCTGCATTACCTGTTCCTGATAAACTATAACGCCGTATGTTTCTTTAAGAATAGGCTCCAGAACCGGGTGCAGATATTTTGTTTTTGTAAGCCCATGTTTTCTTTTGATAAACTCATCCACCATGCCGCCCTTCAAAGGACCCGGACGGTAAAGAGCGCACATAGCGATTATATCCTCCACACAGTTAGGCTTCAACTGCATCAGATATCTCGTCATACCCGGAGATTCAAGCTGGAACACGCCTACGGTTTTACCTGCCTGAAGAAGTTCGTATGTCTGGGCGTCATCAAGGGGAAGCTTCAGCAGATCAATTTCTATTCCATGCCGCTTCTTTATAATTTTGAGGGCATCATCAAGAATGGTAAGGTTTCGAAGACCCAGGAAGTCCATTTTGAGAAGACCGACTTCAGCGCTGTAGTTCATATCATACTGCACAACGACTTCGTCGCCTTTCATACGATACAATGGAGCGCAATCGGTGATGGGAATTTTCGAAATAAGCACGCCGGCGGCGTGAATGGAAGAGTTGCGGTTGATTCCCTCAAGCTGAATTCCCATATCAATGAGCTTTTTCGCCTGTGGATCCGACTCATAAGCTTCCTTCATATCGGGAGTTTCAAGAGCTTCTTTTAATTTTGCCCCAAAAGGAACCATTTTGGCTAATTTATCCACCACAGGAAGAGGCACACCGTAAACACGGCCTACATCCCGGATAACCACTCTTGATTTCATTTTTCCAAAGGTTACAATCTGCGAAACCTTGTCGGCGCCATATTTTTCAGTAACATATTTAATAACTTCTTCACGTCTGCTCTGGCAGAAGTCGGTATCGATATCGGGCAGGGATATACGCTCCGGGTTGAGGAACCTTTCAAACAGCAATGTGTATTTCATAGGATCCACATCAGTGATTCCTATACAGTAAGCCATAAGGGAACCCGCCGCAGAACCTCTGCCGGGACCAACCGGAATTCCCTGACTTTTTGCATGGTTGATAAAATCCCACACAATAAGGAAATACGCTGCAAGCCCCTTGCCGTTGATAACATCAAGTTCAATTTTAAGCCTGTCTTCCAGCTCCTGTGTAACCTCGCCGTAAAGCCTTTTCATACCCTGACGGGTAAGATGCTCAAGAAAACTCTCTTTTGTAAAACCTTCAGGAACAGGAAAATCAGGAAGAATGTTCTCGCCAAGGGTCAGCTTGAGATTGCATTTTTCAGCAACTTCAAGGGTGTTGGAAATAAATTCGGGATGCTCCGGGAATAATTTCCCCATTTCTTCAGCGCTTTTCAGATAAAACTGATCAGTGGCATACTTCATCCTTGCAGGATCATCATAAGTTTTGCCTGTCTGAATACACAGAAGCACATCGTGTGCTGTGGCATCCTTCTTTTCTATATAATGAACATCATTGGTGGCTACAATCTTAATTCCGGTTTCTTCCGAAAGCTGAATAAGATGAGGCATTATCCGCTTCTGCTCCATAATGCCGTGATCCATTGCCTCAAGATAAAAATCCCCCGGTGCAAAAATATCCTTATACTCAAGGGCAATATCTCTGGCTTTTGAATACTCGCCCCTGTTAAGATAAAACTGAACCTCCCCTTTCAGACAAGCTGAAAGACCAACCAGCCCGCCGGAGTATTCACGAAGAACTTCCTTATCAATACGCGGATTGTAGTAAAAACCTTCCAGAGAAGCTATGGAAGCAAGCTTGCAGAGATTCCTGTAGCCTTCACTGTCTTTCGCCAGAAGCACAAGATGAAACGAATGGGTAATCTCTCCCGGCGCTTTGTCAAACCGGGACTTGGGAGCCACATAAATTTCAACCCCCACAATAGGCTTTACCCCCTCCGCCTTCGCCGCCTTGTAAAACTCAATAATGCCAAACATAACGCCATGATCAGTCAGAGCAACGGCATCCATATTCAAAGCTTTGGCTTTTTTAACCAGCTCCTTGGTCCGGGCCAAACCGTCAAGAAGACTGTATTCACTGTGACAATGAAGATGTACAAATTCTCCCATAAAAAAGAAACCTCCGGGAAGAAATGTTTAGTGCAGAAGGGGATCGTTTCCTTCAAAGGTATGTGTAAAATGTTGTTGATAAAGGAGATATCTTTATTAAATTATTAACTCCTATGAGGGAATTTTTTACTATTATATAAAAAGTGGTTCTTTACTGTTTACTATGGATAACCTCTGTATAACCTGGCAGGAAACTTTGTTGTTTTGTGCCATATTACCTTCATGAACGAACAAACATTATTTGCCATGGCTTTGGGGTTGTCTGAACCCTGGGTTATTGAAAACATCAAGTTTGACGCTGTTGAGAAGCGTCTGGATATTTTTCTGGATTTCAAAAAGGGAGCATCATTCAGTTGTCCCAAATGTAGAAAAAATGGCTGCAAAGCCTACGACACAGAAGAGGCTGTCTGGAAGCACCTTAATTTTTTCCAGCATACAACATATCTTCATACCAGAAATGTCCGGACGAATTGCAGTGATTGTGGCGTTTTGAGCGCAGAAGTTCCCTGGGCTCGACCGGACAGCGGCTTCCATTCTCTGATACAGGGGCAAATTTGATATCGGACTCAGTAGCCTCTCGTTAAACATGACCCCCTGGAACCAACCCCCGATTTTAATCGGGGGGAAGGCAGAATCCAATAACCACAAGCCTAAACCATTTCCAATGGTTTCCCTTAACCTTGTAACCCCTGAAAATTGAATAGGATAAGGTCATACAAGATCACTACGGCTTACTCTACTCTTTCCCAATGGTTTCAGTCTGCAAGTAACCTACACAAATATCTGAATTCTTTCAGGATCAGAAATCGTATTTGGATGAATCTGCAGGAACTCGTTCGTACTCCTGCACTCAATTTCCCTTGTTTCATCATTTCGGTATAGTGAATGGTATTTAATCAGATCCCCGCCTTTTCTTTGCAGGTCTGTTTCTTTAAGAAAAACATAATCATGCGTCGCTACAAAAATCTGCATATCAAGTCTTTGAAGTTCTATAAGGATATTTACAAGAGATTTTATTATTTTGGGATTCAGATTAGCTTCAGGCTCGTCCCAGAAAAGAATTGATCCATTTGCCAGCACTCCGTTTCGAATCAGGACCCAAAGTAAACCAAGTTTTCTAAGTCCTTCTGCCAGCAGAGTGAATTCGAGGCTCCCCTGTTTATTTTTCAGATAGAATTCTTCTTTTTTGGTGATGATAGTACCATCAAGTTGTTCCTCCAGAAGAGAAAGAAGCCTGTTTCGTTTTTCATCAAGAGGACCTTTCAAAATTGGAAGAGCGGCATTTTTCAGAATATCAACATAATACTCTTCAAAATGTATTTCCCGCTTTTCGTATAGTGAAAGAAACCCCGGAGCATTGGAAAGCATATCTTTCGGAGGAATATAAACACTTTCCGTTATTTCTTCAGTCCACCGTTCAACTCCGGATAAACCGGCATTATGGAAGCTTTTTGTATGGTTTGAAAATGATATTTCAAGCGCAGTTTCCCCTTTATCATCCTGAGATTTGCCACTGCCCTTTCTTTTTCCGGTTATCCCAACAACTGCCTGAGAACTCCCGGAATTTCTTTTTACAAGCCTTCCAACCTGATTATCCGCAGGAAGAAAAATTTTTACAAGTTTTTCTGCAAAATTAATATTTTGCCTTGATGCTTCACAGGCGGCATAGGCAGCTTTCATCAGATGCGTCTTTCCGGTTCCGTTTTCACCCACAAAAATATTCAGCCCCGGTGAAAATTCAAGGGCAAGGTTTTCAAATGCCGTAAAACGACTAAGGTTGATTCCTGTTAAGAGCATCCGGAGCCTCCTGCAATTAATTAAGCGAAACTAATTAAAAACCGGCATAACAAACACCGGTGAATCTGGTTTTTACTATTATTATATCAAATCCTTCAAGAAACATACTATGCTCAATGTTTCCCTACAAAGCAAATCTCTCCCAGTGGATGCTGCTTTTTTTTGCGCCAAGCTTACGGAGGATTTTCACAGTGCTTTTCATCATAGGCGGTGGTCCGCAGAGGAAAACATCCCTGTCTTTACAGTCGGGAACAAGCTTTTTCAGTTTATCCCCGTCAAGCTTGCCGTGTTCAGCTTCCATTTTTGAATTGTCAGTAATTATATAATGCAGGTTCAGGTTCTTTTCTGCCTTCATTTGTTCCAGTTCATCCTTAAAAACTATACCGTTTTTGGTTCTTGTGCTGTATAACAGGGTTACTTTTTTCCCTGTTTTCAGAAATTCCTCAGCCAGACTTCTGAGAGGTGTGATTCCTATCCCTCCGGCTATCAGCAGAATCTCAGACTTTCCAGCGGCATCAGAGGTCATTGTCCCATGGGGACCATCTATGATAACACTGGTTCCTTCAGGTATTCCGCCGGCTTTGGCAGTGAAATCACCGGAATTTTTAATGGTAAGCCTCAGGTGCTTTCCGGAAAAAGCTTCTGATATGCTGAAGGGATGGGATTCCCATTGATAACCTTTTGTAAGGAATCTTACTTTCACAAACTGCCCGGGCAGAAAATCGAAATTCTGCATATTAATGCCGCCGATATAAACCGATACGGCATCATCGCTTTCCTTTACAATCTTCTTCACATTAAACCTGTGAATAAAAAAAGCAATCAGAGGTTTCATAAATCTGAAGAAGATTATATTGCCCAGTGCAAATCCGTAAAGCCCATACCAAAGGTTCAGCATAGCCGGATCATTAATCAAATCGCTTCCGGTTTTAATCTGATGAATAAAAGTAAGCCCAAGGGCAAGATAAGCAAGCAGATGTATATAATACCAAGCTTCGTATTTCAACAGCTTTTTAATAAGAACCACAGATAACAGGGTGATGATAATTAAAATCCCAAGCCCTGCAGCAGCCTGTTTTACACCTTCCCACTTCAGCAGCTCCTTATATTGTTCAACAAAAGTCGTTTCGCCGTTCAGACTGAATCCCCACGCCAGAAAAACCGGATGAGCCGCCAGAAATAAAATCGTAAGAAATCCATTGAGATGGTGGATAAACAGAAGCCTGTCCATGCCAAAAAGCCTTTCGATCCAAGATACCCTCCCGGCAAGCATAAGCTGAAGAAGAAGACAGACAACTCCCAGAAGCCCGGTAAGCCTGCCGATTTCTGTCTGAATGTTTGTAAATCCGTCCGTCTGCCTCTGGAGATAATTGTTATGCCATAAAACAACAACCAAAACCGGTATGGCAAGATAAATCAAAGTAAGAATAGCTTTTCTGATGAATAATCCGGATCTCATACGCTCCTCCGGCGTTTCTCACAAATTATTACTTCCTGAAAACACAAAGAGGCTTTCCCAAAAATCCATCCATCTTCTAAATTCAGGGGAGAGCCTCTCTTCATAACTACAGTTATTTAACGCTTACAAAGTCTTCTCTGGGGTGTGAGCAGACTGGGCATTTTTTAAGGGTAAGGTCGGCAGTAACATAGCCGCAGACAGTACAGACGATATATTCCTTTGCCGGACCTTTTTTGAGATTGGCAAGAGCATCTTTATACAGATCTACATGTCCGCCTTCAACTTTGGCAACTCCGAGGAAAACCATCTTTGCTTTGTCATTTTTATCTGCTTCCGCCTGTTTGGCAAAATCAGGATAAATTTTTACCGATTCGGTCATTTCACCTTTAATGGCGTCTTTTATGTTTTCTTTTGTAGATTTTACGGCAACTTTCTTAATATCAGCCTTGGGAGTGCCCTTCAGTGCTTTGATGAGCTTCTCATAGCTGGCAATATGAACTTCTTCTGATCTTGCTGCTGCCCTGAAAAGACTTGCTGCCTGTCCGAAACCTTCGGAATCAGCTTTTTTTGCATATTCAAGATACTTTGCCTTTGCATTGGATTCTCCGTTATAAGCTGCCTGCAGATTGGCAAGAGTTTTTGAAGAATCGGCTGCGTTTGCTGAAGTTACACAAAACGCAAAAAACAGACAGACTACTGCTGCAAATGCAAATACCTGAACAGCACTGGTTTTAAATGATTTAGCCATAATAATCCTCCTTAAATTTATATAAAAAATACCCCTATAGGGGTACTTTCAATCAGAATAAAGAGAATCCTTTTATAAAAACTAAACCATTGTTCTGCCTGTATATTCCAGAAGAAGCCTTTCGAGGGCATGATCTTTTCTTTGCCTTGCCATTGATAACGGAGAATAACCCTGCTCCTTACATACTCCCACAGTATTCGCCCCGTTTTTCAGCAGAAGCTCCACGACTCCGCTTTTTCCACCTGAACCAATGGTAATACAAAAAGGCGTCATCCCCATGTTGTCCCTGATACTGATATTCGCACCTTCCTGAATAAGCAGATAAAGAAGATCCCACGAATCAGCCTTACAGACAAAATGAGTCGGCGTCTGCCCCAGTCTGTTTTTATAGTTGACATTTGCACCATTGCTGATAAACCGCCAGGCAAGCATATAATTATTAGCGCTGATTGCATTGGTAAGAGGCGTCATACCGCAGTTGTCTTCCGAGTCTATTTCAGCACCCTTCCTGATAAGCCATTCGCAGGTAGGCAGATTTCCCATGTGCTTTGAAGCTATATGAAGAGGCGTTTCTCCATCAATGTTTTTCCGGTTTATATCTGCACCTTTTTTCACAAGCAATTCCATAATATTCAGATAACAACTTCCCACAGCACAATGAAGAGGCGTATATCCCCTCAGGTCGGAAGCATTGACATCCGCACCATACCTGACGCACAAACGGGCTATTTCAATATTCCCCTCTTTTGCCGCAATATGAAGAGGAGTCTGCCCTTTCAGGCATGGAGTATTGACATTAGCCCCCGCATCAAGAAGAAGCCTGAACATTTCATAGGAATCATTAAGGGAAGCCATATAAATGCAGCTTCTTCCAAACCTGTCATTGATATTCACATCTGCGCCTATGGAAATGAAAAGTTTTACCGCTTCGATATTTCCCGCAAGCACGGCACAATGAAGTGGAGGAAGATTGTGAGCTTCACCCGATGGAATCAAATCTTCGGGTTTAACGAGCTTTTTAAGCTCTTCGATATTTCCTTCGATTATCAGATTGTCTATTTGTGAAATTCTGTTCATCCTGAATCCCTCGCCTTTATCTTACATTTACACGGCAAGGCTTATATATAAAAAAACACAACAACAAAGAAAGACAAACAAACTCATTCTGCAGTAATCAATATAAAGCATATCTGTGAGTCAGCTTCAGACGATGCGGATATCACTTCAGAATCAAGCAGTTATCCTGAATCAGTTTTTGAGAAAGGGAATTTTTATCATCCTGTTAAGCTGATTTATTTCTAATTCGCACGCTTCGAAAAAAAGGTTAATCCTTGCCAAATCTTTATATCGACCGTTTTTTTTAAATTTTAATAGTAAAACTTATATTTTTTTAACTTTTTTTATAAAAAAGACAACAAACCAACAAGATCCTGCAAATATTCAGATTCTAAAATATTCAAAACAAAAAAACAATTCAGTTATTCTTCTGCTACCAAAGGAAAAAAACCATGTTTTTCGAAAGAAATATTATTACATACAGGTTCCTCAAAACACACTGCAAATCACTGTTTGCCCCTTAAATTTCAGAAATAAAACCTTCAATATAAAACATACAAAGAGGTAAAAAAACATGCGAAAAGTGGTTTCCAAATCTCTGGTTTTGATGCTCTTATGCATTCTGTTCCTTCCGCTTCTGATTATCGGATGCGGAGGAAACTCCAGCGACGGAGGCGGATCTTCCCCCACATCCTCTCCTACTGTCTCACCTACTGTTTCTCCAACTGTCACACCCACAGGATCCGGCAATGCAGAGATAACAGCGATAGACTTCTCCACCGGAAATGTAATCCAGAATGCTGCAATTACCATCAGCAGCGTTTCAGGCACTACCGATTCTTCAGGCAAATGCACATTGCAGAACATATCAGCAGGAACACAGACTCTGACAGCAACTGCATCAGGCTACGCTGATTATCAGACAACCATCGCCATTGAGGAAAATCAGACAACTACACTGGAAATAAGCCTCACACCGTCAGATATTCCCACACCCGATCCCGGAACAGGCAACATTGTGGGATATGTAAAAAATTCAAGCGGCACAGCCCTTGCCGGAGTGAAATGCACGATTTCACCAAAAGGTAACACCATAAAGGAAACATCAATAACCGACCAGAACGGCCGGTATCTTTTCCTGAATGTTACCCCCGGAACATACATCATCTCATTCAGCGAAACAAACTATTCCTTCACTTCCGTCACAGTTACAGTAAACCAGAACTCCAATAACGACGCTCCTGAATCAACAGGTTCATACACCGGAGGCGGAGGCGGTACTGAAACAAGCTACACTGTTGACGGCACAGTCACCGACCTTTATACAAACGCTACAGTTCAGGGAGCAAAGATCGAAATATACAATACCATCAAGGGTGAAAAATCAGGAGACAGAAAAACCCCCATAGTCACTGGCACAACCGATGCCAACGGCAGATATGTGTTTTCAGGTTTTGTTCCGGGCGAATATATAGTTGTTGCCACAAAAGACGGAAAAAGCACAACCAACTGGTTCACAGTTACAACTGCCGGTGTTACATCCAACATCACCTTATCCTGGATGGTAAAACTCGTCAGCAACGATATGACAAACCTCAGATTCTACAACAAAGCCTTAGGATCTTTCGTAGGTAAAAGCGGAAACTTCTTCATATCAACAGACGGTGGAAACACCTGGAGCTTCAGAAATACAGGCACCAATTCCACATTAAACGATGTGGATTTTCAGGATGCAAACAATATCTGGACAGTAACCACAAATTATTACTATCAGAGCACAAACGCAGGCAAAAGCTTTGGTTCATATCCCGGCGGCCCTCTTGGTGTTACACTCCGCGCTATATCCTGCGGACCGACTGCTTTTGTCTCCATAACCGATGCCGGCTCAGCTCTGAACAAACTTTATCAGTTCGTAGTTCTGTATCTAACCAACAATGTTTTGAGTGGGTCTCAGGCATACGGCGTATATACACTGAATGCACAAAACGCCTGGGCATGCGGAGCAAATGGAAAAATCGCCCATTCACCTGATTGTATGTTCACATGGAATCAGCAGGTGTCAGGCACAGCAGAAACCCTTTACGGAATTTACTTCAATGATGCTTCCAACGGCTGGGCTGTTGGAAACAACGGCGTTATCCTGCACACGACAAATGCCGGAGCCAGCTGGTCATCCCAGACTTCAGGCACAGTAAGAACCCTCAACAGAGTATCTTTTGCCAACTTTACAACAGGATGGATAATAGCCGACAACGGGACAGTCCTTTACACAACCGACGGCGGATCAAACTGGAGCATCATTCTCCGTGGAATAAGCTCAAACTGTTACATTCAGGATGTTTATTTCACTGATGCAAACAACGGCTGGATAACCGGTTTAGGCTCCTCAATATGCCGCACAACCGATGGAGGCTCAACCTGGACCCCTCAAACCACACCGGTTGCAGGGGATTATTATACAATCTGTTTTGCGGATACAAACAACGGCTGGGCTGCCGGAAATCTCGGAAAATTAGTGCACACAACCGACGGTGGCTCAAACTGGGTTGCACAGGTTTCAGGCACTGCAGAAACAATCAACAAACTCAGCTTTACTGATGCAAACAACGGCTGGGCAGCAGCAACCGGAGGCGTAATTCTCGCCACAACCAACGGCGGAAC
Organism: Bacillota bacterium; assembly: GCA_021287065.1. Lineage (GTDB taxonomy): Bacteria > Vulcanimicrobiota > JAJTBE01 > JAJTBE01 > JAJTBE01 > JAJTBE01. Next base: position 23,358 of record JAJTBE010000194.1, on the reverse strand, counting down.
TAACTGGGCAATTAAAAACTCAGGAACTGGTAACAATCTTAACTCAATATGCTTTGTAAACGCCACAACCGGATGGGTGGCAGGTGCAGCGGGCACTATCAGAAAAAGCACTGACAGCGGTGAAAACTGGGGAGCCCAGGTATCAGGCACAGCCAATGACCTCAATTCAATATTCTTTATTGATGCAAACACAGGCTGGGCTGTAGGCGATGCCGGAACAATCCTTAAAACAACCGATGGCGGAACTAACTGGAATGCTCAGGTGTCAGGCACTGCCAGCGTTTTGAACGGAGTTCACTTCTCAAGTTCAACCTGTGGATGGGTAGTAGGAGCAAATGGAATAGCCCTCTGCACAATCGATGGAGGAGCTACCTGGACAATAAAAGATTCATCATTGATGACTCTTCACAAAGTGTTCCTCACCAGCAAAAACACAGGCTGCATAGTTGGCGACCACTGCCTCTTCAAACTGATCAACGGAGAATAATAACAAATAACAAAATAGAAAAACCGGATGCATTAACACCATCCGGTTTTTTATTTACAAAAAAATCCCCCCCATTTTCTGCATTCAACTACATACACAAGGTTTTTCGGAAAACACGGCAAATTATCTGCAAACCAATATGGCTGCTATAACTTTCAGACTACCCGACATCGACCGAAAGAATGGAAAAAAGTCGATATGCATAAAACAGAATTAAAGAGAGCGGAAAAATGAGTCAATGAAAGTTTTTGCCGGAAGGGTTTGGGAAACGAGCTTTTTTACCAATTCACAGGTAAGACCATCGGATTACATTGGTATTGCTGTATCCTAACCACCTGCAAACCCCATAACGGTAGGCTTCGCCAAGGATCGTAGGAGGGGTTTGCAACAATGCCACTGAATTAGCAAAATTTACCCAAATCCACAGTCCAATACTCCTGTTTTTCAAGGAGGGAGGTTCGGAGGGAAACTCGCTTTTCCAAAAAAGCGTGGTTCCCTCTGACGGTCCCCAACCCCCGTCGGTCCAAATCCCCTGGTCGGTCCCCCAATTCAAAAGTTTTGGGATGGAGGTCCGGAGGAAACTTTTTTCAAAAAAGTTTTCTCTGGAAGCTGGGCAAACGATTATAATTCTCGTGAGCGATCTGATAAATCCATGCCTTAATTCATGGGCATTGGGGTTTGCAACCCCGACGCGAACCCACAGGGTTCGCCCCGTCAGGGCAATATAAGGCGAACTCCATACCCGATGCTGCGAATTTAGGTGCGAACATATTTAATCTCTCACGAAGGTTGTATCGGCTTACCAATCTCCCGGAGAAAACTTTTGAAAAAGTTTCCTCGCGCCCACCCTACGGGCAGGCACCCGCCATCCCAAACTTTTGGAATTGGGACCGACCGGGGGATTAGGAGACCGTCAGAGGAGACCACGCTTTTTTAGAAAAAGCGAGGTTACCCTCCGAACCTCCCTCCTTGAAAAACAGGTGTATTTGGCTCGGGGATTAGAGTTAATTTTGCTAATTCAATGACATTGGGGTTAGGGGTTGGAGTGAATTTTACTAATTCAGCGGTATTGGGTTTCAGGGAATCTTTTTTCAAAAAAATACCCCCTGAAAAACCCAATCTCCCCAAAAAACAATCAGGAGGAACTGATGAAATTAGTCCCGGAAATTAAAACAGGAGAAAACAGCAACTTTGATAAGTCTGCTGTTGTTGGATATTTCCCTGAGCGAAAGGTTGAGGATATAAGCTTAACTATAGGAAAAAATGCGAGAGTGAGAGCCGGTTCCATTATCTATGGGGGGTCAGTTATAGGTGACAATCTTGAAACCGGGCATGGAGCGGTTATACGGGAGCAGAACATTATCGGAGATAATCTTAGAATCTGGAATAATTCCACCATCGACTATGGCTGCACCATCGGCAACAATGTTAAAATACATTGTAATAATTATATTGCTCAGTTTACTACAATTGAAGATGATGTGTTTATGGCTCCCGGTGTTGGGATTGCTAATGATCCCCATCCCCTGTGCATGGCTTGTATGAAAGGACCCACTATCAAAAAAGGCGTCAGAATCGGCGTAAACGCAACGATTCTGCCCGGTGTGGTTATAGGAGAGAACTCACTTATTGCCGCAGGAGCTGTGGTAACAAAAGATATTCCGCCAAATTCGGTGGTGGCAGGCAATCCGGGAAGGGTTACCAAAACTATTTTCGAACTTGAATGCAAAACCGGTATGAAAGATAAACCATACCATCAGAACCCTCAGATTCAGGAAGGCTGATTTATGAAAGACCAGACCCGACAGGAAAAAGACTCTCCCGGTAAAGAACCGGAAGATCCTAAAAAAATCCTCGTCCTCAGCGGCGACAGCGCTATGTACGAAAAGGTAAAAAAACTCCTCGCCCGGAAACCTTACTACAATATACTCCAAATGTCGTCCTTTGATGAAGCTTACCCTTGTATAAAACAAGGCACAGTGGATTTTGTCCTTTATGATGTAAATCTGGCACTTGAAGAAGGTATGAAAAAACTGGATATGCTGAAAGCGGCAAACGATAAAATACCGGTGGTGGTTTCAGCAGTTCTTGAAAAACCGGAAAGAGAAAAACATTAAGCTTCTCTCAGAGGTTTTTAAAAACCATCTATTGAAAAATACACCTATGAAAAACATAACACACAAAACAATCAACTGCCTGCTCATTGCAGCAGTATTCATAATAATAGCGGTTGCCGCAGGCTGCGCCCCTAAACATGCTATTGACCCGGGAAAAACAAAGATCGAATTCTGGACTATTTCACTGTCCCCAACTTACAACGATTATGTAAACGGAATGATTGCAGAATACGAAAAACAACACCCCGATGTCCAGATAGAATGGCTCGACATACCCATGAACGCCATCAAACAAAAGCTCATGGCTTCAATCGCCGGAGGGGTTCCTCCGGATGTCGTCAATGTAAACACCGAATTCGCCCAGCTTATGGCTCAGAACAACGCAATAGTCAACATGGATTCTGCAGTGCCTGATGTATCAAAAGCTCTTTATTTTGAAGGACTCTGGAATGCGGCAAAATTTGAAGACAAAAATTTTGCCATTCCGTGGTATGTAACAACCAGACTCGTCATCTATAATAAAGAACTCTTCAAAAAAGCAGGCCTCGACCCGGAAAAGCCCCCGACAACACTGGAAGAAGTTGGACAATACGCCCGCCAAATCAAAGAAAAAACCGGAGAGTACGGCTACTTCCCCATTATCAAATTTCTCGATGATCTCCAGGCTGACGGCGTACCCATCGTCAGCAAAGATATGAAAACAGCAACATTCAACTCGCCCGAAGGCCTTGCAATGCTGGACTGGTACACAAACCTGTACAAAGAAAAAGTCATCCCGGATGAAACCCTCACCGAAGGACTTCAGGGAGCGGTCAACCTCTATCAGGGTGGCAAACTTGGCATGCTTATCGCAGGCCCCACTTTTATCAACCGCATAGAAAAAGATGCACCCGGAATCTACAAAGTCACCGGAGTAGGACCCATGCCCACAGGAAAAACAGGCATAATTCCAGCAGCAACAATGAACCTTATCGTTCCCATCTCCTCAAAAAACAGGGAAAAAGCTGTGGACTTTGCTCTGTTTGTAACCAATGACAAAAATCAGCTTCAGTTCTGCAAACTGGTTCCTATGCTCCCCTCAACAAAAAAAGCAGCAGAAGATGAATTCTTCAGACAGGATACAGGCAAACCCCTGCAGGATAAAGCACGGAAAATCTCAATCGAACAACTTTTCAAAGCCAGAGACCTGAGCCTCGGTCTCAAAAATCAGAATGATCTCAACCGGGCAATCAAGGAAATGCTTGAATCATCATTCTATGGCAGAACAACTACAAAACAGGCAATAGACAAAGCGGTGAAAGACTGGAACGAAGTTCTTAACCGTTAAGAAACGGAGCTTCAGTTCGTTGAAAACAAAAAGCATAACAGCCCCGATAATTATACTGACAGTTTTAATAATTATATCAGTGTGGGCCTGCATACACATAGGCCCCGAAAAACTTGGGTTTTCGGAAGTAAACTCACTGCTGATGGCAGGACTCAAACACGAACCAATGATGGAAACACCCATCCAGACCATCGTTTTTGAACTCAGACTTCCGAGAATACTGCTTGCAGCACTTGTGGGTGCAGCTCTGGCTCTTTCAGGTACCGCATTTCAGGGAATCCTCAGAAACCCCCTCGCAGACCCTTACATAGTAGGCACATCCGCAGGGGCAGCAGTAGGCGGAGTAATTGCAATAGTTTTCAAACTCAAATCCAGCTTTTACGGAATATCAGGAGTAGCCATCCTTGCATTTGTATGTGCTCTTCTTGCAATGTTTCTCATACATAAGATTTCCAGCAAAGGCGGCAAAGTCCCCGTGGAAACTTTTCTCCTTGCAGGCGTAATCGTAGGATCATTCCTCTGGGCTTTGGTTTCCTTTTTGCTGACAGTAGCCACAAAAGAAGGACTTCAGGAAGTCATATTCTGGCTTATGGGCAGCACCAGAGAGGCAGGATGGAGTAATGTGCTTATGCTGCTTATCTATTTTTCCATTTCATTTGCAGGGCTGATGTTCGTATCATACCCACTGAACCTGCTCACACTCGGAGATGAATCAGCTCAACACCTCGGCGTAAATGTGGAAAAAGTAAAAAATACCGTCATCGTCTTCGCTTCCCTTGTAACCGCAGCTTCAGTTGCAGCCTGCGGGCTAATCGGCTTTGTTGGGTTAATGATACCCCATGTAATAAGAATGATTGCAGGAGCCGATCACAGAAAACTAATCCCACTATCTGCCCTTGCCGGCGCTGTTTTTATGATGTGGGTTGACACCGCAGCCAGAACCATTATTTCACCTCAGGAAATCCCGGTGGGAATCCTGACCGCAATAATGGGAGCACCATTCTTCCTTTATCTCCTGAGAAAAAGAAATTCATAAATTCCCCAGAACCTTATAAAGCAGATTATACAGAGTTTTCATCTCATCAGGTGAAATATTTATACATTTCCCCATTTTCTGTGGTATTGTTACCGCTTTTTCCTTCAAGGCCTCTCCGGATCCGGTTATTTTAACGATAATGCTTCGTTCATCATCAGGATCCCGCCTTCGCTCAAGCAACCCCTGAGATTCCATTTTTTTCAGGAGAGGCGTAATGGTCCCGCTGTCAAGATAAAGGGTTTCGCATAAGTCTTTCATGGATAACTCCCTCTTTTCCCAGAGAACCATCATCACTATATACTGAGTATAAGTCAATCCTATTTCATCCAGCAAAGGCTTATACTTCCGTACAACCTCCTTGGCACACGCATAAAGAGGAAAACAAAGCTGATTACCAAGCTTCAGTGCCTCATAATCCATAAAAGCCTCCTGAATGATAGTATTATCAAATGAGTATATAGAGATTGTGTAAAAACGGTGTTTTACAACTCTAACCCCATTTCAACATCGGATTTGGTGGTTTATCACTAATCCGGACGCCTCTGGAACCAACCCCCGATTTCATTTGGGGGGAAAGAAGTTCTGAGACCGATTTTTGTTGACACCCTGATAAATCCCCAATGCCACTGAATTAGCAAAATGTAATCAAATCTCCAAGCCCAATACTCCTGTTTTTCAAGGAGGGAGGTTCGGAGGGCAACCTCACTTTTCCAAAAAAACGTGGTTCCCTCTGACGGTCCTTTACTCCCAATGCCACTGAATTAGTAAAACTTACTCCAATTTCCAGCCCAATACTCTTGTTTTTCAAGGAGGGAGGTTCGGAGGGCAACCTCGCTTTTTTTAAAAAAGCGTGGTTCCCTCTGAGGGTCCCCCGGTCCTCAAACCCCACGGTCCCTGGTCGGTCCCCAATTCTAAAGTTTTGGGATGGAGGTCCGGAGGAAACTTTTTCCAAAAAAGTTTTCTCCGGGAGCTGGGCATACGGCTGATGAGGTTGTTTACCGTTGCGGGTTTGCCTGTGGGCGAACCTGCGGGTTCGCGTCGGGGTTGCAAACCCCTCCTACGATCCCTGTCGAATGTTACCGTTATTAGGGTTGCCGGCGGTTCAGGGTGATTTATGGGATCCGGGGCAGTCGCAATGCCACTGAATTAGTAAAATTCATTCAAATCCCCAAGCCCAATACTCCTGTTTTTCAAGGTGTGTGAAAACTAACCAGAACGATATAGCGCAGGTCTTTAGAGATTGTGTAAAAACTACTCTTACCACAACTCTAAACCTGTTTAAACCTCGGATTTGGACATTTTACATTAAACCCAATGCCCCTGGACCAACACCGGGTTTAAACCCGGTGGAAAGCAGAATCCCATAACCACGGGCTTTAAACCATTTTAATGGTTTCCCTTGCATAGAATTTACCCCTAAACCAAAACCATTGATTTTTGCCGGATTTGATTTTTAACCTGAAAAATACCCTTCGAAAAAGGTTTTTACACAATCTCTGCAAACCCCTCATATAATCCTTTACAAAGCTTACCGTTATAAGGTTGCAGGTGGTTAGGAGTTAACTTCCCTATCCATGAAAATCAGAGAAACCTGCTTTTTCAAAAAAGCGGGTTTCTCCGGAATTCCATATCAGATCGGTTTTTCTTAAATTCCTCTGAAAAATTCAGAATCAGATAAGCTCTTCGATAGCTTTTTCCACAACAGCGAGATCAACGGTAGGTTCGAATCTTTTTACGAGATTGCCCTGTCTGTCGATGAGGAATTTGGTGAAGTTCCATTTGATATCGGGTTTGTTTTTATATTCGGGATCAGCTTCCGACAGCATTTTATCCAGAATGGGGCTGAGTTCGTGTTCTTTATCAAATCCTGCAAAGGCGGTATTTGATGTCAGATATTTATAGAGAGGCGCTGCATTTTCGCCGTTTACTTCAACTTTGGCAAACTGCTTGAATGTGATTCCGAATCTACCGGTGCAGAATGTATGAATTTCGTCTTCTGTACCGGGAGCCTGATTTCCAAACTGATTGCAGGGGAAATCGAGTATTTCGAGTCCTTTTTCATTAAGCTTGTTATAAATATCCTGAAGTCCGCCGTATTGGGGTGTGAATCCGCAAAGTGTTGCGGTATTGACGATCAGGAGCACCTTTCCTGAATAATCTTTGAGTGAGACTTCTGCTCCGCTCATATCTTTTACATTAAAATCATATACGCCCATTTGTTCACCTCATATTAAATTGTTTACAATTACATTTTACACAATACATTTAATCCTGTCAATACCAAAAAAGATGTTTTTTGTCTTTTTCAAAAAGAATAATCTACACACAATCTCCAATATGCCTTCAGGAAAAACAGACATATTAAACCCAACAACCTCCACAATCACAAGCTTCGCAAAGGTTCGCAAAGGTTCGCAATCAAACCTGAAACAGAAAGTCCGCCTTATTACTGATTAATCTTCCACGAAGCGCTTTCGAGGAGGGTGACTCTCCAGACTTCCTCTTCTGTGGTAATGCCTCTGCTTACTTTTGTCAGAACATCTTCAAAAAGGGTTCTCATACCCTGCTTTCTTGACGCTGCTTCCATAATTTTTTCAGCAGGAGCATCACTGAGAAAGAGTTCCTTTATTTCATAAGTCATGGCGAGCAGTTCGTAAACGCCTATTCGTCCCTGATAACCGGTTGTGTAACAGCGCGAACAGCCGAAGCCTTTCATCAGATCCCCGGGCTTAAACTTAATCCCCATCTGTTCCATAGCCTGATAAAGCCTTGTTGAGAAGGTAAAGGGCCGTTTGCAGTATGGGCAGATTCGACGGACAAGCCTCTGTCCCAGTGTGCCAAGGCAAGTGGCGGTAATAAGCCTTGTGTCAACGCCCATATCCTTGAGGCGGAATATGGTGGAAACCGCATCATTGGCATGAATACTGGAAAGAACAAGATGTCCCGTCAGTGCAGCTTCCATCGCCATTGCCGCTGTTATAACATCTCGAATCTCACCGACCATAATCACATCAGGATCATTTCTTACAAATGAGCGGAGAGCTTCTTTGAAAGTAAACCCTGCGATTTCATTAATCTGCGTCTGCACAGCTCCGGGGATGGAATATTCCACCGGATCTTCAATAGTCAGAATCTTTTTCCCCGGCGTATTAAGCTTTCGCATAATAGCATACTGGGTCGTACTCTTTCCGCTTCCGGTAGGTCCTGAAACCAGAACCATTCCATAAGGCATATCGATTATTTTTGCAAAATTCTCCAGTGTATCAGGTTCAAAACCCAACTGCTCGAGTGTCAGTTCAGCCCAATCCCTCCTGAGAACCCTGATAACTATGCTTTCGCCTAAAACCGTGGGGAGAACGGCAATTCGAAGATCAAGATTTACATTGGGAACAAAAATTCTGCCGTCCTGCGGTTTATCGGAAATATCAATACGCATGTTCTTTCCCGACTCACCGGACAGAATCTTCACAATCGAAACCAGCTTATCCGAAAGATTTGGTTCCATACTTCTGACCACAGCATAATCAATGGTTTCATCATTACACAGAATACCGTCAATCCGGTATCTCACTTTAACACTATTACCCTGAATCGGCTCAATATGAACATCCGATGCGCCTCTGACCAGCGCCCTCTTTATAATTGATTCGATAAGAGGCCTTACGCCTCCGATTTCCGCACCGCCAAGTGAAAACTCCGATACATCAATAAGTTCAACGGATGTGGGAATTGCCTGAGGCGAAGCAACTCCCCCCATACTCAGGCGGGTTGTCGCTTTTCTGTCTTCTTTGGCTCTGAGCTGCCTTCTCTCTTCCAGAAAACTTACAGTATGAACAATATCATTAAAAAGCGTGGCATATCGGGTTGTAACTTTCTCCCCTGTCATACTTTCCACAAACCTGACAGCTTTTCCGTCGGATGGATCCGCCATAGCAAGTGCAATATTTCCATCTTTGGCATAAACAATCATCATCCGGTATTCAAGCATCTGATTTTTAGTGAGAAGCCCGGTTATATCATCTTCAAGACCATCCCGTATTTCAAAAAGATCAACATGCTTATATTGCCGGTTGTTGATAAGGGATTTTGCCTGAAGAATCACTTCACGGTTGACGAAGCGGAGCAGTATGTCTTCAAGTTCCGTATCCTTACGGTTGACATATTTGCCTATTTCTTTTATCTGATTGTTATTGAGTATCCCCTGTTTTAATAAAAGATGAATAATAAGCCTGCCCTGTGAAATAATATTGCAGATATCACTGTAAAGCGCCACATATCTGTTTGTAACTCTGCCGCCGGTCTGATTTTCAACAAACTCAACAGCTTCGTCATCTGCAGGGTCATCCATAGCTACGGTCAAATCGCCGTTGTTTTCAAAAATTACAAGAAGCCTGTATTCAAGAATCTGTTCTCTTGTGAGTTTTTCAATGGCTCTGTCTTCAATACCGCCTTTAACCTCAAAAAGATTAACAGCCCGGTATTTATTCTGGTAATAAAGCCCTTTAAGTGTGAGAAGCCTCTCTCTGGTGATATATTTAAGCAAAAGGTCTTCCAGTTCAGCTTCTTTGTTATTCAGCAGATCTTCCAGTTCCGGAAGATCTTTTTTGGGTATAACACCCTGGGCAGCAAGAAAATCAAGTATCTGCTTTCTTCGTGATAAAAGAAAATGTTTAATATTCGCCATGCTCCTCACCCTCATTCCCTAATTTGCCGGAATGAAGATGTATTCTTGAAAAAACCGGAATTTCCCCCTGTTTCTCAGTCAGGGAATTGTTCAAGAATTTTTACAACAGCTTCAAGATTAGCATTAAAAACATCAACAAGAACAGGGTCAAAATGCTTGCCTTTCTGCTCGTTGATATGGTTTACAGCTTCATCAATACCAAGCGGCGGACGCCAGGGGCGGGCATGGGTCATCGAATCGAATACATCCGCAATGGCGATTACCCGCGAGAATTTGTCAATATCATCTCCCCGCAATCCACAGGGATAACCTGTGCCTTCCCATTTTTCATGATGCTGCCTGATGGAAACAGCGGCTGATTTAACAATACTGTTTTCAATTCCGTCCAGAAGTTCCGAGCCTTTTTCAGAATGGAGCTTCACCAGATTAAGTTCTTCCTGATTCAGCTCCCCGCTTTTCTCCAGAAGATTTGTTGGAATCTTAAACTTGCCGAGATCATGCAGAACAGCTATCATTTCCAGAACATCAGGGTCATTATCCTCCAGGCCATATCCTGAAGCCAGAATTCTGCTTATTTTACCAACTCTGCGGGTATGGTTTGTAACCTTTTCACCTCTCAGAGTTTCACCCCATTCCGTAAGCCGGGTGATAATCTCTTTGTGAGCTTCAAGCTCGTTGCTGTAGTGGAAGTAATTATCAAAAGCAATGGCGGCGTTTCCCGCAAAAATGGAAATCAGCTCCTGATCGAGCGGGGTAAGATTCCGCCTCGTTTTAAGATAAATTATTGTTTCTGATTCATCATTATTGCGGAAAAACCCGATATAACTATCGTCAAAAAATACGCTCATTTTCCGCTCAGCAGTCGAAATAAACTTTTCGTAAAGTTCGCTGGCAACGATGTTTCTCAATGGTTTTCCTATGCCCTCTTCATACTGCCCTGTTGCCGCAATTACCAGAAATTCTTCCTTATCTTTGGTGGCTGCAAGACATGTGGCTCTTGCATACAAAGAGGATTCATCCATTCCAAGTATAGCTGTAAGCTGGGTCAGAATTCCACTGGCAAGTTCCTGAAGGGACTGCTGTACAAAAAGACTCGAGGTGGCATCGATTATTTTCTTCAAACCTTTGCGGTTTCTCTCAATAGTCATCAAATCTCTGTATGATCTCAGTGATGATGTAATAGCTGTATGGAGTTTGTTTGAAGTAAGTTCTGTTTTGGTTTTGTAGTCGTTAATATCATACTGCATTACCACATCTTTTTCCGGAGCCCAGCCAGGCTGTCCGGTTCTGAGAATAATCCTCACCATCCGGTTATGAAGCTCTTCACGGATGAATTTGGTGAGTTCAAGCCCTGTATTATAATCTTCCATAACAACATCAAGCAGGATAAGGGCTATATCCTTATGAGCGGCTATCATTTCTCTCGCTTCGTTGCCTGAAAATGCACTGAGGAGGTTGAGGGTTTTTCCCTCAAATTCATACCCGCGCAAAACAAGCTTTGTCAGAATATGTATATCATTATCATCGTCAACGATAAGGATTTTCCACTGTTGTATATCTTCTGAAGCAACTTTTTCGTCTTTTTCTTCAGTGTAAAAACGAATCTCTTCATTGGCATTTCCGGCAGAGTTGTCGGATTTCATAGGATTCCTCCAGATTCAGGCGGATATGAATTTGATAATGATTGTTATACGATCTACATGCTGGAAATCATACAACTACAGTGATAAATAAGCATGGTTTATTACTTTTGTGTTGAAATATGTGAATTTAAGCCTCTCTCTTGAATAAAATTCTCCACTTCTTCCATAAATGCTTCAAGCATTTGGCTTTCATCGGTTATTTTTACTTTAATACCGCTTCTGAAAATTACTGCTTTTCCTTTTCCCCCGGCTATACCCACATCCGCTTCCTTCGCTTCACCGGGTCCGTTCACCACACATCCCATAACTGCAAGCTTAATGGGATATGGAATGCTGCGGGTCATTTCTTCCACTTTCTGAGCCAGATTTATAACATCAATTTCAGTTCTCGCACAGGTAGGACATGAAACCAGCACAGGTCCCCTTGTCCTGATTTCCAGCGCCTTGAGTATATCCCAGGCTGCCTGAACTTCAATCACCGGATTATCAGTCAGCGAAACCCTCAGAGTGTCGCCTATACCACCATAAAGCAGAATACCAAGCCCTGCTGCGGATTTAATAGCGCCGAAGGTTCTGGTTCCAGCTTCGGTAATACCTATATGAAGAGGATAATCATATTTCTCCGCCATTATTCTGTACGCTTCCACACACAAAGGCACAGAAGAAGCTTTCAGTGAAATCACTATATCATCAAATTCTGCTTCGTTCAGAAGCTCGATTTCCCGCGATGCCGATTCCACAAGAGCTTCAGCACAAATCTTTCCGTATTGCCTGTGTATTTCAGGATCCAGAGAACCCGCATTTACACCTATTCTTATAGGAATACCCGCTGCTTTGGCAGCTCTGGCAAGACCTCTCACTTCATCCCGGTTTCTCAGATTGCCGGGATTGATCCTTAATTTATGAACTCCGCTTTTTATCGCTTCATAAGCAAGATCCACATCAAAATGAATATCCGCAGCCACCGGAAGCTTCGTGGAAGCCACAATGTCCTTCAATGCCTTCGCAGATTCCATATCCGGCACGCCAAGACGCACCAACTCGCATCCGGCTTCTTCCATTTCCCTTATCTGGTTCACGGTTGACGCAATATCTTTAGTTGCGGTATTAGTCATAGACTGGACCATCACCGGCGCATCTCCGCCGATAAATATGTCCTTTATACGGATCTTTCTTGTCTGTTTTCTGTTTATCATAATTGTTGCTTCGCAAATGCAGTCAGAATTATTGCCCGGTTTCTGTCAATCTTAACTGTGCCGTATCCGATTTCCAGTGTGGTTGTGCCGTTCTGATCCTGATATGACATAACCCCAGGCTCCAGAACAGCGATCATTGATGTATGCATGGGCATAACGCCAAATCTGCCGTCAGCCCCGGGAAGTGAGATATAACTAGCTTCACCGGAACCAAAGGGACCATCCGGCGTTACTATTTCATACGAAATAGTATGTTTTTTGGAATCAATTGTTGACATAACAGTACCTGCCCTGCAGCGAAGTCACAAAACCAGGGGATTTGAATAACCCTCCTGGTTTGCTCGTTCTGCTTATTCTAATTTGGTAAAACCCGAAGGAATCGAAACATCAGGATTCCGGTGTTTCAGTACCTATAGATTCGATTCTGCGTGCTTCCTGCATAACTTCATCAAGGTTGCCCACCATAAAGAACGCCTGTTCCGGCACATTGTCCAGCTCGCCTTTGATTAGGGACTTAAAGCTCTTTACCGTATCGGCAAGGCTCATATATCTTCCCTTTCTTCCGGTGAACTGTTCAGCCACAAACATCGGCTGAGAGAGGAATTTCTGAATTCTTCTGGCTCTGCCCACTATTATGCGGTCGTCGTCAGACAGTTCTTCAACACCCAGAATTGCAATAATATCCTGAAGGTCTTTGTAACGCTGCAGAATTTCCTGAACCTTTCTGGCGGTTGTATAATGCTCATCACCAAGGAATCGGGGTTCCATAAGTCTTGATGTTGATGCAAGGGGATCCACCGATGGGAAAATACCCTGTTCCACAATCTGCCTCGAAAGCACCGTGGTGGCGTCAAGATGGGTAAATGTTGTGGTTACGCCGGGGTCCGTAATGTCATCCGCAGGTACATAAATCGCCTGCACAGCGGTGATGGAGCCTGTCAGTGTGGATGTAATTCTCTCCTGAAGGTTTCCAACCTCAGTAGCCAGAGTAGGCTGATAACCCACTGCAGACGGCATTCTGCCCAGAAGCGCCGACACTTCGCAGCCTGCCAGCACGAAACGGAATATATTATCGATAAAGAGAAGCACATTCTGGCCCTCTTCATCGCGGAAATACTCGGCCATTGTAATACCGGTGAGACCGACACGGAAACGCACTCCCGGAGGTTCGTCCATCTGACCGAACACAAGAGCGGTCTTGCTAAGCACGCCCGACTCTTTCATTTCAAGCCAGAGGTCGTTGCCTTCACGGGTTCTTTCACCCACGCCTACAAATATGGAATATCCCTGATGTTCGTTGGCGATGTTGCGGATCATCTCCTGAATAAGCACAGTTTTACCTACGCCTGCGCCTCCGAACAAACCGGTTTTTCCGCCTCGTGAATAAGGCGCCAGAAGGTCGATAACCTTAATACCGGTTTCAAACATTTCCGATGTGGGCGTCTGAACTTCAAGGGACGGCGGCGGACGGTGGATAGGTAATCTTTTTGACATATCCAGCGATCCCAGCTTGTCGATTGGCTCGCCGAGAACATTGAACAGTCTGCCGAGAGATTGCTGTCCTACGGGAACCATAATTGGATTTCCCGTATCAAGAACATACATGCCCCTTCTCAAACCATCGGTGGTTCCAAGAGCAAGGCAGCGGACCCTTGACTGTCCCAGTTCTTCCATTACCTCAAGATTCAGACCTTCTGTCAAACCTCCCGATGACTTGTCGTCATTGATAACCTTCAGAAGATTGAATGTACGGGGCAGGTTGCCTGATGAGAATTCCACATCCACAACCGAACCGATAACTCTTATTATTTTGCCTGTTGACTGTTCCATTCTTATCCCTCGAATCGAGTCATTATTTCATAGCTTCAGAGCCGCTGGTAATTTCAATAATTTCGCGGGTGATGCTTTCCTGTCTTGCCCTGAAGAACTGGAGAGTAAGCTCGTTTACAAGACTCTCCGCGTTCTCGGTGGCATTGGTCATTGCCTGAATACGGGCTTTAAGTTCGCCGGTCCTCGTCTCCAGAAGGAGTTTATGCATCTTTACACTCAGAAAATGAGGCAGAATCGCCTCAAGAGCCTTCAGCGGATCCGGTTCAATAAGGAAATCTCCGCCTGAATGCTTAACCCTCTCTTCAAATGATACCGGCAGGAATGTCTCCCTGAATGCCTGCAGCTTTCCGGCTGTAATTGGTTTTGAGTAAAAAACATAAATTCTGTCAACTTTTGCCTGCAGAAACAGTTCAACACACTTGTCGGCAATTTTCTGCGCCGTGGCAAAATCAGGATTCCATCTGGGAACCGTAAGTTCGCATGGAATACCGCGCCGGATAAAAGAAGAAATTGCCTTTTTACCTACGGCGATAACTCTTCTGTCCTCACCGGGCGTTCCCGATTTTATAAAACTGTGAGCCGCGTTCAGAATATTATGATTGAAAGAACCGCAGAACCCCATGTCCGACACCATCACAACCACACCATATCGATGAGGTTCACGGTTTGTCAGAAGTTCCAGAGAGCCTGGATCAGCGCCCTGCACCAGCTCGTCCATTACTTCCTGAAGACGGGATTCATAAAGCAAAACCTTATTCTGCCTGTCTTCAGTCTTCCTGATTTTGGCGGAGGCGAGAGTTTTCATGGCGCTGGTAATATGGCCAATGTTCTTGACCGCTTTTATTCGTCTTTTAAGGTCTCTCAGCGTGTTCATTTTTTCTGCTCCGGCAATTGGTAAATTTTAATGATTGTTGCTTTCAGTATCTTCAAGAATCTCTTTCTTGATCTGATAAAGATCCGACTCCATAGTGCCTTCGAGCTTTTCAGCCTCAGCGCCTTCGGTATCTATGGTTTTCCAGAGCTTCTTCTCAAAAGATTCTTCACTCTTCTCACCCTCGGTGCCTGTCTCAAACTCACTCGAAGCATAAAGCTCCTTGAACTTCTCAATAGCTTCGATAAGCAGCTTTTCCAGACTGTCAGAGAATTTACCGGTCTGAACAATCTCTTTCTCAAACTGAGGATATTTAGACTTTAAAAATCCATGGAAAGCTTCTTCTATAGACAGAACCTTTTCAACAGGAAGTGAGTTAAGATGGCCCTGAGCAACCAAATACAATATGGCTATCTGAGAAGCCGGCGTCTGAGGTGAAAACTGCTTCTGCTTCAGAGCTTCCGTAATTCTCTGACCCCTGAGAATCTGAAGCTGGCTTCCCTTATCCAGTTCTTCCGATGAGAACTGCATAAAAGCTGCAAGTTCACGATACTGGGCAAGGTCAAGACGAAGGTGCCCCGCTACCTTTTTCATAGCGGAAATCTGCGCCGAACCTCCCACACGGGATACCGACAGACCCACATCCACCGCAGGCCTGTTACCCTGATGGAATATTTCCTGATCAAGATAAATCTGACCGTCGGTAATCGAAATTACATTGGTGGGAATATATGCCGACACATCGCCCATCTGAGTTTCAATAATGGGAAGCGCAGTTGATGAACCGCCTCCAAGCTCTTTGCTGAGCTGGGCTGAACGCTCCAGAAGTCTGCTGTGCAGATAAAATACATCCCCCGGATATGCTTCTCGTCCCGGAGGACGGCGCAGCAACAGGGAAAGCTCACGGTATGCATTGGCATGTTTGGAAAGGTCGTCGTAAACTATAAGGGCGTCCTTGCCGTTGTACATAAACTCCTCAGCCATAGCACAACCTGCATAAGGTGCGATATAAAGCATACTTGCAGGGTCGTTGGCTGAAGCGGCGACTATAATGGTATTTTTTAGTCTGTCATGTTTTTTGAAAATTTCTATGGTGCTGGCAATGGAGCTGGCTTTCTGACCAACCGCTACATAAATACAGTAAACATCATCAGGAATCTGATTGATGATTGCATCAATAGCAATAGCAGTCTTTCCGGTCTGCCTGTCTCCGATAATCATTTCACGCTGACCCCTGCCTATAGGGATAAGCGAGTCGATTGCCTTTATACCCGTATAAAGAGGACGATTAACAGGCTGCCTCTCGATTACATTTGGAGCTGTGCATTCGATGGGACGCCTTTTTGTTGTATTAACCGGCCCCTTGCCGTCAAGGGGATCTCCAAGGCTGTTCACAACTCTGCCAAGAAGCTCTTTTCCTACTGGAACTTCGATAATTCTACCGGTGCGATGGACTTTCTGCCCCTCTTTGATCCCAATTTCAGTGCCGAGGATCACGCAGCTTATGGTATATTCTTCCAGGTTCATCACAATACCATTTACACCGCTTTCAAACTCAAGCAGTTCGCCGGCACAGGCGTCGGAAAGACCGTAAACCTGAGCGATATTGTCGCCAATCTGAATCACAGTGCCAAAGTTGCTTTCTTCGGTAACTGCCGTATAATTACTGATTTCCCGCATTAATATCCGGGTGATTTCCTCGGGACCTATCATTGTTGACATGGGTTTTACCTCCGGTAAAATCAGAACTTGCCAATGGGCAGGTTGTTCATATGCTTCTCAAGACCGTCCAGACGGCCCCTTATGCTGAAGTCGTGAATATTATCGTCTACTATTATCTGGATCCCGCCAATAATGGAGGGATCCTCTTTCATTATTATCTCCACCTGTCTGCCTGTCTGCTTAGTCAAAGTCGCCTTCAGCTTTGCAGGCATATCGGCAGGTGCAGGAACAGCGGTAACAACCGTTGCCACTATAATATTCTTTAATTCATTCAGACGTTTCCAGTAGCATCTGATTATATCATCAATATACTGCTGGCGCTCTTTATCAACGATCAGACAAAGGGTGTTTATAACATCCTTCTCCACACGTTTGAAAAAAAGCTCAATCAGAATGTTTTTCTTAACTGAAGAAGGCACGCTGGGCGCTTCCACAGCTTTTCTGAGAGGTTCATACATATTAAGGTGGTCGCCGATATACTTCAAATCTCTGTAGTAAACATCGGTGTTGCCTTTCTGCATGCCTATCTCAAGAAGTGCACGGGCATAACGATCAGCTACAAGCTCATTCATTTCCTGAAGCCCTCACCTTTTCTGCCACACGATCGATTATGAGCTGCTGGGTTCTGACATCAAGACTGTC
This sequence comes from Bacillota bacterium, assembly GCA_021287065.1. Lineage (GTDB taxonomy): Bacteria > Vulcanimicrobiota > JAJTBE01 > JAJTBE01 > JAJTBE01 > JAJTBE01. Next base: position 5,803 of record JAJTBE010000194.1, on the reverse strand, counting down.
AACCAGAGCTTTCTCCGAGATTTTTATAGCAAGCTCCACAGCCTTTTCCTTCAGACCCTGAAGAGCAACTTCCTTCTGATGCTCGATCTCGGCGTTGGCATGATCGATAATCCGGCGGGCTTCCTGTTTTCCCTGAGAAATCTGTTCGTTTTTGATGCGCTCTCCCTCATCCTTATAATCTTTGATGATGGATGCGCCCTGAGACTGCAGTTTCTCATGAAGCTCAAGATACTGTTTGCGGGCTTCGATGGACTCATTTTTTACCCGCTCCGCTTCTTCCACATGTTTAATCATCTGCTCCTGACGCTCTTTGATAATATTCATCAAAGGCTTATAAAGCAAAGTCACAAATATGATAAAGAATATTACAAGATTCAGTATCTGAACTATTACTGTTGAGTTAATATCAAGCATTTAATTCTCCTCCCTCGCAGGAACCGTAAAGAGGATGGATTTCAGATTAAAGTTTGGGAAGAAGGGGATTGAAGAACAGAAGGGCCAGTGAAACCAGAAGTGCATAAAGAGCCAGTGACTCGATGAATGCAAGACCGAGAATGAGAGCCGGGAAAATTTTGTTCTGTGCTTCAGGATTTCTTCCGATAGCTTCCATTGCGCCTTTTACTGCATTGCCCTGGCCAATACCGGTTCCCAGTGCTGCAAATGCAATGGCAAATGCTGCTGCAAAAGCTGATATGATGAGCAATTTTGCTCTGTTGTCAGCGCCTGATGCAGGTGTGCCTGATGCCGCAGCCGGTGCTTCGCTGCCGTGTTCCTGTGCGGTGACTACCGTTGTGGGATTGTCGGTTCCGCAGAATCCGGGTGATACTGCCCCCATCATAACGATCAGGGTGAGGATAATTCCCGTAATGAACAGAATGTTTTTCATGGCTTTGATTTATCTCCTTTCAAATATTGATAAATACACAAAATTAATGTTCGTGCTCTTCCTCTACTGCCGAGGATATGTAAGTCAGGGTCAGAATGGCGAAAATAAACGCCTGAACCGCACCGCTGATGATTCCCAGCAGATAGACGAAAATCGGAAGAGCATAGCTGACCACACCTGCAACCACCGCCATCTGCAACACAAGAAACATAAACAGAATCAGTGATGCAAGAATAATGTGGTCGCCCATAACATTGCCAAAAAGTCGGATCGTCAGAGAAAGCACTCTGGCAAAAATTTCAACAATGTTGAGGACTAAAAACAGAGGAGCCAGAAATACCACCATAAACAGAAGATAAGGCGGAAGAGTTTTTATCATATCCGGAATGGGATGGATAAAATTCTTGAAATAACCAAGCCCCTTCTTCTGAAAACCGTAGAAATTGAACAATATAAACGTACAAATGGCAAGAGCCAGTGTCGTATTAACATCTCTTGTGGGGGGCATAAGGATCAGCAGGTGGTTTACCTTTATGTCGGAAGGGAGAAGCCCTATCCAGTTAAAAGAAAGCACCGCAATAAATATGAAAAGAATAAGGGGGGTGTATTCACGGCCCCTCGGACCCATCATAGAATAGGTCTGTTCGTCAAAAAATCTGACGACCATTTCAACAACAGCCTGCAACTTTCCGGGAGCCACTTTCATCTGACTCCTGAAATAAATGAAAAATATTGTGGCGGCAAGCATAATAAGCCATGTAACCACAATTGTTTCTACATTGAATGTATGGCCGTTGATCGTAGTTCTTACAAATTCTATAGCTTCCACTTTTTTAACTCCCGGCTATGGATTTTCCAGCGCTCAGAATATTTAAAACAGGAGCTGCAATTAAAGATGAAATTCCCAAAGCTGCACACAGGGCGCTGCCGCCGGCGGCAAGAGAACAATACATGATTACTCCTGCAGCGGCGATTTTAAGAAAAACCAGAGGAACGATGAAACGGTGAGATATCTCTCCGCGCATCAGCTTGCCCACAAAAGCGGTGTTAACATAAAAAGCAAGACACGCTGCCGTAGTACCGCCTGCAAAACCGATTACGCCTGAAGGACCATAAATCAGATAACAGCCTAAAAAACCCGCTGCAATAAGACACAGCATGATTAGACTATTTCTCTTTAAAACTCCCGATGTCATCTTCTCTTACTTTTGAATCCCTTTTACCGTTATTCATTGTAATGCGGAGAATCCTCGCATAAGTCCACATAGCACCTGCAACCATTCCAGCTATTGTCATTATCAGTGAAAAGTTGTAGCCTGTGCCGAATTTTCTGTCGAGATACAAACCTGCATAAAGACAGAGGAATGTAAACACAACCATTACAAACCCAAGGCTCGAATACACGGCAACATAATAATATGGACTTTTTCCGCTCCCGATGACTATCTCCACCCGTAAAACAGGAAATCTTTATTATATACTATTTCGATTATTTTTTATCGTTTCCTTTACTACAGAAGTTTTTCGATAAAGATTCTGTCAGTTACTGCAATTTACGGATTGTAATTCCCTGACTTCAGAAAATTTCCTGTTAAACCAGCAACTTGTTTATGTCTTCATGTGGGCCCGGTATTACCACGGATGTAACCAGAGTTCCCTCTTCCTGAATTTCCTCAACACCGGCTCTGACAGCAGCTTCAACTGCACTGACATCACCGGTCATGGTAACATAAGCTTTTCCTCCGAGACCCATGGAAAGCCTGATTTCAATTAATGTAACATCAGCGGCTTTTGCTGCTGAATCTGCAGCCCTTATACAGGACGCAGCGGCAAATGTTTCGATGATTCCCAGCGCGCCAAGCCTCTGAATATCCACAGCACATTTCAGCGCCGGATAAATCTGCTCACTTACATTGGGAATGACAAATGAATCCATCACAAAGTGTTCACCCAGCATCAGACCTTCTTTTACTGATGTCTGGACCGCATCCACATCTCCGGTTACGATGGTAAAATACTTACCCGAACAACAGGGGTGTGCTTCAATAATATCTACAGGCGCTACCTTCAGCATCGCATCAGTAGCCTCAATGCCTTTTGCTATACTTAAAAATTCAACCATTCCGATTGCCGGATATATCATAAAAACACCTCGTTCAAACTTACCATGTTTATTTCTTTACTTTATTCCATTTTCCTCCGGCTTCACCCTTAAATAATCAATTCTCAGAATGTTCGATGGCATATAGTTTTCCGTCTCCATGACCTTCTCAGAAGGGAAACGGCCAAAAAGATAATTTACAAGACCTGCCTGAGACACAAAGGGATGCCCCGGAGTGCTTACAAACCAGATACCACGGCATTTATCAAGCGCCGCCGCCCTCGGATCCTGCGGAAAATCCAGAGGAACCAAATCATCTACCCGATTGTAATAAAACAGAAACGGCGATGCCATCATGGAAGGGTGCACAACCACCAAATCACCCGGTTTCTTCTTCTCCTTCACAACCATAGCTGCCCTTTTCCAGTCCTGGGGATAATAATATGAATTAAACTGGGAATTTGCCACTGTTAAAAAATTTGACAGTAAAAAAAGACAGGTGATAAAAATTTTAACACCCACAGGCTTCACACTGCAGATAAAATATGCAGCAAGCATCCATAAAGCAGGGCATATCACAAAGAAATACTTAAACTCAAAAATATGAAAGCGGGTCAGAAACGAAACAGCCATCGTAATTATCAGAGGGGTAAAAAGATATATTCCCGCAAGTTTATTTCCCAAACCGGTGTAAAAATATTTAACACCTTCCGAACCTTCGAGTTCCTCTCCCCCACCCTTTGTAAAAAACCCCATAACAATTATGACTAAGGGGATTATCCCCAAAAGGGCGAACAGGTGGATCCCCATATTTACCGAAGGCGGAACAGCCTGTCCATAGGCAGTGTATGAAAAAATCTCCGGAATATTCCACAAACTGGGATTTACACGAAGAGTAAAATCCTGAGCATGGCTCTGTTTTAAAAAATAAACAAGCCAGGGTATAAAAAACAGAACAGACATGACAGACGACAAAAGGGCAAACCCAATCTTCTTCACAACATCGCTATTTTCGATGTTTTGCCCAGAATCAGCTGTCGGAGCTTTTCTTGTGCTTAAAAACAGGAACAAACTCCATAAAAACTCTATGAAAATTATATAGAATCCGTAATAATGGGTGAGAAGAGCTGCGCCGGTTACTGTTGCAACTCCGGCTCCCAACAGAAATGAAGGTTTTTCCAGCATTTTAAGATACAGGATAAACGAACCGAGAAACAGACACAGCAGAACCGGATACATCCGCAATTCCTGAGAATAGTACAAATGAAACGAAGAAACCCCAAGAAAAGCTGCAGCCCATAGCGCTGCCTTTTTTCCGATTAGTCTGAGGGAGAGAATGTAGGTAAGCCAGACTGAAAGAACACCGCAAATAACTGACGACAGCCTGAGCCACACAAGATAATCGGGGATGATAATTCTAAATGTTTTCCAGAGGTTAATCCATATATTAATAAACCAGAAATACAAAGGCGGATGGACTTCCGATATTTCCATCATCAGCGGGACAATAGCACCGATGGGCCTCTGACAAATAAAAACAGTAACCCCTTCATCGACATAAATACTCTTAGCACCCAGAGCAGTAAGCCTGAGTAAGAGAGCAACCCCAACTATAAGAAGAGGCAGTAAGTAAAAAATTCCATTTGTATTTTTCTCTGATTTATTCATAACTGTCAGTTTTCCCAGATTCCCGCCTAATCCTTCTGCAACTGCATGAGACACATTTTTTATGGTAATAATCCTGTTTTTCAGGAAATGAGGTCCGGAGAAAACTTTTGGAATCAGGGACCGACCGGGGGACCGGGGACCGTGGGGCTAAGGACCGTCAGAGGAGACCACGCTTTTTTAGAAAAAGCGAGGTCTCCTCCGAACCTCCTCCCTTGAAAAACAAGAGTATTGGACTGTGGATTTGAGTACATTTTACTAATTCAGCGGCATTGGACCTGAGAGGCTGGTAAACCCAATAACGGCAAGTATTCGCCAGCGATCGTAGGAGGGGTTTGCAACCCCGACGCGGACCCGCAGGTTCGCCCCAAAACAAACCAAAACGACAAACAACCTAAACAACGGTTTGCCCAGCTCCCAGAGAAAACTTTTTGAAAAAAGTTTCCTCGCGCCCACCCTGCGGGCAGGCACCCGCCATCCCAAAACTTTGGAATTGGGGGGACCGACCGGGGGACAGGGGGCAATGCCCATGAATTAAGGCATGGATTTACCTAATCGCTCACGAGAATAGTAACCGCATGCCCAGCTCCCGGAGAAAACTTTTTTGGAAAAAGTTTCCTCCGGACCTCCATCCCAAAACTTTTGAATCGGGGGACCGACCGGGGACCGTGGGGATCGGGGACCGTCAGAGGGAACCACGCTTTTTTAAAAAAGCGAGGTTGCCCTCCGAACCTCCCTCCTTGAAAAACAAGAGTATTGGGCTTGGGGATTTGAGTGAATTTTACTAATTCAGTGGCATTGGGGATTAGGGTGGTTTTTGCTAATTCAGTGGCATTGGGACCGGGGGGGTAGGGACCGTCAGAGGAGACCACGCTTTTTTAGAAAAAGCGAGGTCTCCTCCGAACCTCCTCCCTTGAAAAACAAGAGTATTGGGCTTGGGGATATGAGCAAATTTTACTAATTCAGCGGCATTGGACCTGAGAGGCTGGTAAACCAAATAACGGCAAGTGTTCGCCAGCGATCGTAGGAGCACACTATAATAAACATAAATCCAGTAGGTTTTTTGTGGGTAAAAATATAACATGGTCAAGCACCCGAGATTGCCGTTTACAAAAAGGAGTGATGACCATGTCGAAAGAGTTCTTCAAGAA